>JAAUQZ010000342.1 GCA_012033355.1 Leptolyngbyaceae cyanobacterium RM1_406_9
CTCTCCGAAGTACTGCTCCAGGAACGAGCGCAGCGTTTCTCGATTGATAATAGGAGGCATAGGCAAGCAGAAGAAAACTCCTTATCCTACACCCTTTTACACCCCGTTTTAGATGCGTTTACCCTGAGTATGAAATGCTTCTTGGTCATCACGATGGGTTAAGATATAGCGCTTGAGTTCCTGATCATTCATCGCAGCATAATTGATCTTTGTCATGGCTCAATACTCCCATCCGGTTGAATTTCGATTTCGATTTCTTCTCCCTGTCCAGCTAAACCGATCGCCCCTGATCGCCGCGATAGCGGATATACTCTGCCACGAATGCCAACACACCGGAACCGAGAATTAGTACTACACTGAGCGCATTAATATCAGGTTTAACGCCCGTGCGGACGCGGCTAAAAATTTCCATTGGTAGCGTGTTTGCGCCGCCGCCTGCCGTGAAGCTAGAGATCAGCAAGTCATCCATGCTTAACACAAAAGCCAGCAGGCAGCCTGAGACAATCGCAGGCATCAATTCTGGCAGTAAAACTTTAAGAAATGCCTGGGTTGGAGTTGCGCCCAAGTCCAAAGCTGCTTCTTCTAAGTGGGGGTTCAAACCAGACAGACGAGTGGAAACGACGACCGCTACGTAAGCCAGACAAAAAACAATGTGAGATGCCACGATTGTCCACAGATTTAGGGGAATCGCAAACGAGGCCAGAAAGACCAGCGTGGCAACGGCGATCGCAATATCAGGAATAATCAGCGGCAAGTAGGAAACGCCACGATACAGCCCTTTGCCCCAGAATCGATATCGCGCCAAGCCGACCGCCATCAGCGTCCCCAGCACGGCTGACACCCCAACCGCAAGAATCGCAACGGCTAAACTATCTTGCAAGGCGGCGAAAATGCGTGAATCGTTAAACAGGGTACTGTACCACCTCAAGCTAAATCCTTCCCAGGTCGCACTAAAGCGTGAAGCGTTGAAGCTATAGAACGCCAGGATCAGAATCGGCAAGTACATGAACACGAACACCGCTAGCGAGATCGCTGCTAGCCAGGATGCCCGAATTGAAAAGGTGGTTTTGGGTGTTGGCTTAGAGGAGTTCACAGGAAGAGGGGGCATTCGCTATTGTTTAAGCACTTCTTGCAGGATTTCTCTTATTGGGTTTTAAGAGAAGCTTTCGGGGTCGCGATCGCCATACTTAATCAACAGGGCGATCGAAATACTCACTGCCAAAATCAACACCATACTGAGGCTAGAACCCAGTCCCCAGTTACGAGTTGCGCCGAGAAACTGGTTATAAATCAGTCGCGAAACCGTCATGCTAGACGCGCCGCCCAGCAGTTCTGGAACGACAAAATCGCCCAAGCTAGCAATAAACACCAGCAGACAGCCCGCTGCAATACCGGGTAGAGTCTGTGGCACTGTCACCTTCCAAAAGGCTTGTGGGGCACTAGCGCCCAAGTCGGCCGCGGCTTCTAGCAGTCGTCTGTCTAGTTTTTCTAAGGAAGCATAGAGAACCAGCACCATGTAGGGCAAAAAGCTATAGCTCATGCCAATGAATACGGCTCCGCTGCGGTTAAGCAAATCCAGTGTAGGCAGTCCAAGCGTACTGAGAAACGAATTCAGTACGCCTGTCGGGCGCAAAATCGTGATCCAGGCGTAGGCTCGCAGCAGGGAGGAAGTCCACAAAGGCAAAACGAAACTGACTAACAGCAAGTTTCGCCAGCGTTTAGGAGCCATCAGCGCAATCCAGTACGCAACCGGAAACCCCAGTAGCAGTGTTAAAACCGTGCTGCCGAGGGCAAAAAAGACCGATCGCCAGATGACCTGAAGGTAAACGGGCTGGAAAATATTCAGGTAATTCCCTAACCCAAAGCCGTCAATCGGTTGACCAGGGCGAATGCCAGGAATCAAGCTGAGTTGAAGAATCAGCAGCGTTGGGACAACCAGCAGCAGCAGCAGCCAAACCCCTGGGGGACCCAATAGTACCAGTGGACCAACTAGATGACTGAGTTTTCGCTGCCAGCCTGGACTCGTCTTAGCGGGAACGACAGAAGGTGTAGGCGTTGAGGTTGACATAAAACGCACAACAAGGGGGGAATCTTTAGGGGCGCAAACCTTGCGCCCCTTCCAGGTCAGTTAGGTACTGGTCAACTGAGTCCAGTACTGGTCATATAGCTCAGTTGCTTCTTCTGAGACGGGCGCAATTCCCTCACAGCGATCGAGCAGATCTTGGGGTGGGAAGAGTTTAGTATCGGCTTTTAATTCGTCGGAGAGTTGGTCATAGGCAACCTCGTTAGGGGTCGCGAATTTCAACCGCCCGACCAAACTAGCGGCATTTTCAGGCACTAGCAGGAAATTTAGCCATTCGTAGGCTGCGTCAGGGTTGGGTGCCGACTTGGGAATCACCATCGCATCAGTCCACAGGGAGGAACCCGTTTCAGGAATGACATACTCCATGTTAGGGTTTTCCTCTACCAGGGAGAGCGCGTCAACGGAGTAGGCCATTGATACCAGCACGTCGCCACTTGAAACCTGGTCTTCCCAACCGTTAGTGATGAAGTTGGCGATCGCTGGCTTAAGCTCCACCAGTCGGTTGTAAGCTTCCTCAAGCTCAGCCGGATCTTCAGAATTGTAGGAATAGCCGAGGGAATGCAGCACACCGCCCATGACTTCCCGCACGTCATTCAGCAGAGTAATCTGCCGATTCAGAGAACCGCCATTTTCCCAGAAATAATCCCAGCCTGTCAGGGTTGTGCCCAGGTTGTCAGGATTGTAAACAAAACCCGTCGTTCCCCAGGTT
This sequence comes from Leptolyngbyaceae cyanobacterium RM1_406_9, assembly GCA_012033355.1. Classification (GTDB taxonomy): domain Bacteria; phylum Cyanobacteriota; class Cyanobacteriia; order Elainellales; family Elainellaceae; genus JAAUTN01. The sequence goes on from JAAUQZ010000342.1 coordinate 2,793, forward strand.
GCAGCAACGCTGTGGGCACTCCCCGGATCGTAAACGGGATCTTGCCACTGCGATCTGAGATTTTCCAGCCCAACCAGTCGAGACTTGTCGAGGGGAGTCAGCATATCCAACTCGATCATCTGAGTCACCATGTAGTCAGATGGGTAGATGATGCTGTAAGCGCTACCGCCGCCGGCCTGCATCTTCGCCAACATAGTTTCATTCGAGTCGTAGGTGTCTACAACCACTTCGATGCCTGTCTTTGCCTGGAAGCTATCCAGCAATTCCTGGTCAGAGTAGTTTGCCCAACTGTAGACATTTAAGGTGCCACCGTCAGCGGCAGCGCTGCTGGTCGATTCTTCAGAGCTAACGTCTGCCAGGTTGCGGGCACAGTTCGATAAGACGGCACCTGAGAGGGCAGCGGCTGACAATTGCAGAAAACCGCGTCTGGTATTGGCGATCCGAGGCGATCGCCCTGGGTAAAATCGAGGTCTCCGGGTATTCATCAGAGGTAATACGCTCTCCTTGGCCTATACAACAGGGGTCAAACGAACAGGGGTTAAACAAGATGACAACTTTTACGCCGATGCAAAACAAGTTTTAACTATCCTACGCTGTTAGCGCTAGACAGTCTGTTTCTGCCCAATGGATATAGAGAGAGGAATCTGGTTCAGCAGCAAGTTTAGCGCGGTTGGGCTGCAAAACGGTGAGGCGATCGCCCGACAGCAGTTCAACTAAGTAGTGAACGTGAGTACCCAAGTACATCGTATGCATCAGCCGCCCTTCAAAGCAGTTAACTGGGCTGCTGGGTTTTTCCAGACTAAGCTGAATCTTTTCGGGGCGCACACTCACCACAACCTGACCCGGTGTAGAGCCATTTGAGGACTCAGTTGGCTTAACCAAAATCTTTAGCCCCCGGTCTGTCCTCACCTGCAACATCGCGTAGTCTGTCGTTTCTACCTGCCCCTTGAACAGATTTGTATCGCCAATGAAATCGGCCACAAAGGGCGTTTGAGGATAGTCGTAAATCTGATTGGGAGTGCCAATTTGCTCTAGCCTGCCATCATGCATCACCGCAATTCGGTCGGAGAGGCTCAAAGCTTCTTCCTGATCATGAGTCACCATCACAAAGGTCACACCCAAATTTTTGTGCAGCGTCGAAAGCTCAACCTGCATCTCTTTGCGTAACTTCAAATCTAGTGCGCCCAGCGGTTCATCCAGCAGCACCACTGTTGGGCGATTGACCAGCGCTCTAGCCACAGCGACCCGCTGTTGCTGCCCACCCGATAGCTGGGCTGGATAGCGACGAGCAAATTGCTCCATCTTGACTAAGCGCAGTGCTTCTTGCACTCGATTTTGAATTTCCGCCTTGCTCTGGCGCTTAATTCGTAAACCAAAGGCAATATTCTCCCAAACGGACAGGTGGCTAAACAGGGCATAGCTTTGAAAAACTGTATTGACGGGGCGACGATAGGCTGGCACCCCAGACATTGACTTGCCGCGAATCAGCACCTCCCCCGCCGAGGGTTCTTCAAACCCAGCAATTAGCCTAAGCGTTGTCGTTTTGCCGCAGCCAGATGGACCTAAAATGCTAAAAAATTCACCCTGCCAAATGCCGAGATCAACTCCTCGGACGACGGTTTCGCCGTTAAATACCTTAAATATCTTGCGGAGTTCGACATCGAACCGCGTGTCTGTTTCAATGACGGGTCGATTTTGCATAGCAGTCTGAGACATCGTTGCAACTCTCCGCAATAGTTCCCAGTGAGGTGGTAAGTAGTTAATGCGTCCTAAGCCTATCTTTAGGCAGCTACTAAAAATTGATCGTTACGTGTGATACAGCTTACCCTGACCAATCAGCATAGCCTACTGCTGCATCAAGCCGCACCCCATTAAAGCTAAGCTAGTTGCACCAACCAAACCAAGAATTACATCCACTAGGATACAAGATACTTACGAAGAAAATTGGACATTAAAAATTGGGCATTACTGGACATTGATTGACCTGGGAATGAATTAAATCAGGACTTATGCCAACTCTCTTTAAGGCTAAACATTTTGGAGTGTACGCGGGGCACGCTCCAAAATGTTTAGCTTCATATAAAACGGTATTAAGCAAGTAGAATGCAAAATCAGGCGATCGCCAAGTTAACAATGGGCTTAGGACTCTTTACAACGGAATGCGTAA
>JAAUQZ010000032.1 GCA_012033355.1 Leptolyngbyaceae cyanobacterium RM1_406_9
TTCTAGAGCTTTTAGTTCTAGACGTTCGCCTACAAATATGGCACGACCTTGAACAAGTTCTCTATCTACGAAAAGGAGTTTTTGCATACAAATTATGGTAAGCCCGCCGTTTATAAAAAAATGCAAACCACTACTCACTTTGGAAGAGGAAATTAGAGGCGATCGCCCTTGTTGCTCTGCTTTCCAAGCTCTACTTTCCGTATCAAATCAAAGTTCAGATTGGTAGTAGTCTTCAGGCTTAATATCTCCGATCGTATCTCGATTTTTATTGATGCATCCTGGCTTACGGGCATATTGACAAACTCGGGCCCACAAAGTGGCCCTACTGCCCGGCGAACCCGAAGCAAACAGAACTCGGTCTCCCCCTATTGCTGGCACTATTCTGACCCCACAAACGGGGCAGACTTGAGTCGTTGATTCAGACATAGTGACTGAACAGTTCAGTGCGAATCCTGACTTTGGATTTGTATATCTCGGATTTGTATACCATACAACAGTTCTTTCGATCGAGCCAAGCCTGTAGATTATTGCTACTTAATGCTGCCGATTGCCTGACCTGCAATCCAGGCAGTTGTCCAGGCGCTCTGGAAGTTAAAACCTCCGGTAACACCGTCGATGTCAAGGATTTCTCCCGCAAAGTAAAGACCTTGACAGCAGCGACTTTCCATCGTTTTGAAGTCTACTTCCTTGAGGCTAACTCCTCCGCAGGTGACGAATTCATCTTTGAAAACGCCCTTTCCCTGAATTAAGTAGCGATTTTGAGTTAATTCCTGAAGTAACTGGTTGAGCGATTTTTTGGATAAATCTGCCCATCGGTCTTCTAGCCCGATATCAACACAGGTCGTCAGGTATCGCCACAGCCGCTGGGGAAGCGGCAGGGGGCAATTAGAAGCGATCGCTCGCCTCGGTTGCTCTGTCTTCGCGCTCAACAACATCTGCCGCAGTTGATCAGGAGGGTGCTGTGGCAGCCAATTAACCTGGAGCGTTGCCTGATATTGATGTTCACACAAAGCTCTTGCGCCCCAGGCAGAGAGCTTTAGCACGGCGGGTCCGCTCAACCCCCAATGGGTAACTAGGAGTGCCCCGCTTTGCTCTAGAGGTTTGCGATCTGGAAGCAGGAGTTTTGCTTGGACAGGTTCGACGGATACACCTGCCAATTCTTGCAGGTGGGGATCAGGAATGTTAAACGTAAAGAGAGACGGCACTGGAGGCTCGATTTTGTGTCCTAAAGCTTTTGCAAGCTGGTAGCCCTGAGGATTGCTGCCTGTTGTCAGAAGGAGGCGATCGCCCCGTAACTGCTTCCCTGATTTTAGTTCCAGTTCAAAGCCAGTATTAGATTGAGTAACCGCTGCAACAGCAGTTCCTGGATGAATTTCTACGCCAGACTTGTGTGCCGCCTGCATCAGGCAGTTTACGACTGTAGCAGAATCGTTTGTCACCGGAAACATTCGCCCGTCGGCTTCAGTTTTGAGCTTGACCCCGTGTTTGGCAAACCACTCAACAGTATGGTGCGGTTGAAAGCGGCTAAATGCGCCCCGCAAAGCCTTTCCGCCTCTGGGATAATACTGCACCAGCAGTGCCGGATCGAAGCAGGCATGGGTGACGTTACACCGCCCACCTCCAGAGATGCGAACCTTGTTAAGCGGTTTGCGGCTGGCTTCTAATAGCGTTACTTGAGCATGGGGATGGGTTTCAGCAGCGGCGATCGCCCCAAAGAATCCTGCCGCACCGCCGCCGACTACCACAATTTGTAAAGATGATGCCAAACCACAACTACCTGTTTGTCTCTTTCAACCCTAACCACGAGATTCTAGCGTTTGCGTCAGCCGATCTAGTGCACTTGTTAGTTTTTCCTGAGACACAACAACGGGATCAGCAGGAGCCGCCTCAGCTTCAGCAACTTCCTCCTGCCGCTTGAATCGCGCTAAAGCACGAATCGCTAGATAAATAACAAAAGCGATGATGATGAAGTCAACGATCGCACCTAGAAAACTTCCAATTAAGATTGCTTTCTCAGATCCTTCAACGCCAGGAGTTCCAGCCGCTAGAACGATTCTGGCAGTTCTCCAGTCGCCGCCTGGAATGAAGAGACTGACAAGGGGCATAACCAAATCCTGTACGAAGGAGGTAACAATTTTGCCGAACGCACCACCGATAATGACGGCGATCGCCAAGTCAATCACATTGCCCTTTAGAGCAAATTCTCGAAAATCTCTAAGAAATCCTCCGGCAGCGCTTCTACTTCTTCTAATTGCCATAGTTCTACAGTAGTTACCTAAAAATTTGTAAATTCTCGTGCTTCTACGTACAATCTTCTTTGGACAGGGAAACCTTTAGAACAGAAAGCCTGAAGTCCTCACAACAGGACATACTATCAGCCTTGCCTCAATCAAAGGCAGAAGTTCCTCATTTCTTGATTTTTTCTCTGAAGCTGATGAATTTCACTCCTAGAGCAAGGAGCGGCGTTTCTTAGGGAATCTCTGTGAGAACTTAGTGTTCAAAATGCTGTATTCTAGCTTGTCTCTTGGCTCTCGTGTTAGATCTGGCAATTAAGCTTTCAAAGCAGTTGAGCTTCTCAATCAACGAAAACTCAGGAAAATTTGAGTATGTCTATCGAGCAACTTCAGCCTGCTAATCCCCGTGATGTGAATGTGTATATGCCTTACTACCAGGGCAACAAGCGTGGTGCGTTGCCTTTGGCGATTAGCCTTTACCAGAAGGGCAGCTTAGAAGGATCACGCAAAATTGAAGGGGGTGAAAGTATTCCCTTTGTGGCTAGTTGGAATGTGTCGTCTCTGCCTGCTGACTTGACACGCTGCCGGATGCAGTTTGATGGTAATGCAGAGTTGAGCTATGAGTTGACTCTGGCAAATTTTGAGTTTGTGGATTTCCTGATTGACGTAATCATCAACTTTAAGCGTTCTCGCCTAGCAGACTTTTCCCAATCCTTTTACCGTAAGCTGTTGCGGTTGGACGATTAGCGGCAGATTCAGCAAAACTTAGATTTTGAGGGTGAGAAGTGCAAGATTGTCAGCTTCTCACCCTCAAAATTTATGAGCCTTGACGAAATAAGCACCGACTTCTTGTGATGTAATAGCTTGAAGGATCTTCTTTAGGCAGATAGCTCAGAGCCGATAGAGTAGGGCAAATAGAACTGCCACTTAGAATGGAATCACAAAAGGCTGAATCTGATAGGTTTTGGAGGAGCGGGGGCGTGTCAAAGTCCACAAATTTTTTACTAGTCGGGTCAACAGAAGCTTACAGCGGTAAGTCAGCTACGATTTTAGGAATGGCTCATCGACTTCAAAGCAAGGGACTGGACATTGCTTACGGCAAGCCATTAGGGACTTGTTTGAGTGAGTCTCAGTCAGATTTGATGGATGAAGATGTCCGGTTTATTAAGCAAACGCTGAACCTGCCAGAGAACCGCCTCTATCCAACCCTGATTGCACTGGACGAAGCAACGATTGCCCAAAGAATTTGTGGAGAAGATACGGCTAATTACCACACCCTGTTGCAGCAATTTTCTCAGTCTCAAGGAGAAGATTTGGCGTTGCTAGAAGGGCCAGGAACCCTGGACGAAGGCAGGCTGTTTGGTCTGTCGTTGCCCCAGATTGCTCAGGCAATGAATGCCTCTATTGTTTTAGTTGTTCGATTTAACTCGATTCTGGCGGTTGACGCTTTGACCGCAGCGAAGGAGAGGTTGGGCGATCGCCTGATTGGTACGCTGATCAACGATGTTCCTAAAGATCAGTTAGAAATGGTGCAGACTAAAATTCAACCGTTTCTAGAGGATCAGGGGATCGCTGTTCTGGGCGTGCTGCCTCGCAATACCCTCCTGCAAAGCGTCAGCGTTGGCGAATTGGTGCATCAGCTCAAGGCAGAAGTTCTCTGTCGCCCTGACCGGATGGATTTGATGGTAGAAAGCTTGACAATCGGTGCGATGAACGTCAACTCTGCGCTGAAATACTTCCGCAAGGCCCGCAATATGGCGGTAGTAACGGGGGGCGACCGCACCGACATTCAGCTTGCGGCACTGGAGACTTCTACCCAATGCCTGATCTTAACTGGACATTTGCCCCCTTCCGCTACAATTCTCAGTCGGGCTGAAGATTTAGAAATTCCAATTCTCTCTGTAGATCTTGATACTTTAACTACAGTGGGAATTATCGATCGCGCTTTTGGTCAAGTGAGACTTCATGAACCCATCAAAGTTCAGTGCATTCGGCATCTGATGAAAGAGCATTTTGATGTTGATCGATTGGTTGCAAAGTTGCAACTGGAGTCTGCTACAAGCCGAAAACCCCTGGCTTCCAGTCCCTAAATGCCCCAAATGCTCCAAATGCAGCTTTGAAGAGAATGGGTGTAACTGCTCAGGCTAACGCTATTTAGCAAGACTTTCATTGCCTGCTCTAAAATAGAAGTATGCGGTTTAGTCTTGATCCCCAGCCATTCCAGCTAATGTTTTGTTTAGAGTGTCTGTGGTTTTGAGCTTTGACGGACTCAACAGATTTGAGAGGTATCGGTATGGGGTTTTCTGGAGCATTACGCCAGCAGGTCTTAGACTGGTTGGCTGATCATGTTCCTGAGTCCCGACTCATTCACATTTTGGCAGTAGAGCAAATGGCGATCGCCCTAGCTCAACAGCACAATCTAGATGTCAACCGAGCAGCCCAGGCAGGGTTAATGCATGACCTGGCAAAGTATTTCAAGCCGCAAAAGCTGCTGCAAATGGCGCAGGCAGAAGGTCTGACATTAGATCCGGTCGATCGGGCCGATCCTCATTTGCTCCATGCAGAGGTAGGTGCGATCGTAGCGCGAGATCAGTTTGGCATTCAGGATGAAGAGGTATTGCAGGCGATCGCCAACCACACGCTGGGCAAACCGGGAATGAGTCCGTTAAGCTGCATTGTGTTTTTAGCAGACAGCTTGGAACCCGGACGGGGAGATACTCCAGAACTCAATGTCTTACGAGAGGCAAGCCAAAAAGACTTGTCTCAGGCGGTTTGGATGTCTTGTGATGCAGCAATTCAAGAACTCATTGCCAAACATCGCCTAATTCATCCCCGTACATTGCTGACTCGCAATTGGTTTTTATACAGCGTTGAGATGGGTCACTCCAAAAGCCCTAACCCCTTCGTAGGTTCTATTTCCTAATTTCTCAATTGATTAAATCCTTGCAATTCCTAGTTGAGTTTCCGTCAAAATGAACTCAAGCGGAGGTGGTGAATGACCTCAAAACTCCCGATTTATCCTTCCGATCATTTCACTATGATCTGACCAATGGGAACGAAACATTTACCGTTCGCCTGTTTTGGACAAACCGCCCGAATTCTACCCAGAGTAAACCGATGAATCAGCTAAAGTTTCGTATTCAATGGCGTGAAGCTAAGTGGAAAGGTTCGTTTGCGTCCCCGGATATGACGCTACTGATTTTTTAACGAGTTGAGGAACTTAATTTTTAATGACATACTCTAACGCCCATCCGGTTTTGCCCGCTGCCCTGACCCATCCTGGTGCCGCCCATCAGTCTGTGAGTGACGACGATAGCCGTGAGCTAGCCCTAACCATTGCTCAGGCAGCCGATGATCGCAAAGCAGGCGATATTGTGCTACTAAAGGTTTCGGACGTTTCTTACCTGGCAGACTACTTTGTGGTGGTGACAGGTTTTTCTAGCGCACAGGTGCGGGCGATCGCTCGCTCAATTGAGGATGAAGTCGAAGAAAAGTGGCATCGCTATCCCACCCAGACTGAGGGACAGGCAGAAGGTTCCTGGATGTTGCTGGACTACGGTGACGTGATTGCTCACGTCTTCATGCCCGATGAGCGAGAGTTTTATAACCTGGAGGCGTTTTGGGGGCACGCTGAACGAATTGATTTTGTACCAACTGAAGCGATCGCTGACCCAACAAGAGGCTGATCTCGGTTTGATGTGAACTGGTGCAGCAAACTTTTGTCCAACAAGGGGTTTAAGTCCCTTGTTGGGATCAGCTTCCCCCAAAAAGACGAGACTGATTTGATTTTTGCGTAAATTGGGGCATTCTGCGCCAATTTACACAAAAATCCGAACACGCTCCAAAAGACTGGTGTAAAAGTGAGTTAAAACTTTTCAGCAAAAGTTAATTTATTTGTGCGTCTGCTCGCTGACTCAGGTAGATTAAAAGCACAACTGCTCTTCAGTTTTGACTGCCCTTCACCATGAAGTCTTCTGCTCCTGTCTGTCCGGTCCCTTTTGAACAGCAGCCAATTAACGAATACCAGGATCTCAAAGAGTCGTGGTTCTTTCGGTGGGCAACGCTTGATTTGCGGAGCTACCTTCTGCCGATCGCCATTCTGTGGGGGTTGAGTTGGATGATTTCAGCACCCGTCGCAGCAGTTAGCTTTCCTCTGGCAAAGTATCCGCTTCAGTTTGGGCTGAGCGGTGCAGCAGGGGCTAGCGTCATTCCAGCGCTAGCCCTGCTGCGGCTTTACCTGGGTTGGATTTACGTGCGCGATCGCCTGTTAAAGGAAACTATCTTTTACGAAGAATCTGGCTGGTATGACGGGCAAACCTGGACAAAACCAGAAGAAGTGCTACAGCGCGATCGCCTGATTGTGACCTACCAAATTCAGCCTATTTTGCAACGTCTCAAGCGTACCTTTGGCTTGCTGGTGCTAGTTTTCCTGAGCGGCAGTTTCGTCTGGAGTTTCCTGTAAATTCTCTAAATCTCGCTCTATAGGGGATTCCTTCGTAAAATTTCCCCAATCTGGAGTGGATTCAGCCGCTTTGGGTGCGATATGAGCGCTAACTTCATAAAGAGGACGAGGTTCAGTCGGAACAAGCTCTAGCTGATGAGATGGAGTCCGGGGTTGAGAGCGGCGGCGACGAGAAACATTTTCCTCGCTTGTTTCCTCCGCCACCACTTCATAGAGTCTTGCCAGTTTTTGTGTTTTTCCTTTTCGCAACACACGCCCCAAGCGTTGGATGTATTCACGGGCTGACCCCGTTCCCGATAGCAAAATGGCGACGCTAGCTTCTGGTACGTCTACTCCTTCATTTAAAACGTGAGAAGCTACCAGAGTCTTATATTTGCCGTCTCGAAACTGCTGCAAAATTTCGTGACGTTCCTTGACGGGCGTTTGGTGAGTCAGAGCGGGAATTAAAAATTCCTGAGAAATTCGATAAACTGTTGCGTTGTCGTTGGTGAAGATTAGCGTTTGGGCGGGGTGATGTTCTGCTAGCAGATCTGCCAGGATTCGCAACTTAGCCTCAGTGCCGAGGGCGATCGCCTTTGCTTGTCGGTGCGCCAGCATGGCCCTGCGTCCTGCCTGCGACTGGGCGCTCGCCTGGACAAACCGCTGCCAGCCCTGCACGCTTCCTAGCCAGATATTAGAATCTTGTAAAAAGGTATTGCGAGTTTGGATTAAATGTTCGTAGCGATCGCGCTCTTGTTGCGACAGTTTCACCTTAATTTGAGTAATTTCATGATTTGCTAAAGCCTTACCTGCCAAGTCTTCGGCGGTACGATAGTAAACGACTGATCCCAATAGGGTATCCAGGTCAATGTGCCTGCCATCGGTGCGATCGGGGGTAGCCGTGAGTCCCAGTCGGTAGGGGGCGATCGCATATTCGGCAATTACCCGATTAAAATCGCTTGGCAGATGATGACACTCATCACAAATCAGCAACGCATAGCGGTTGCCCAGGCTTTCAGCATGGATAGCAGCACTGTCATAGGTGGCGACAAGAATCGGGGTGCGATCGCGGGAGCCACCCCCCAACAACCCAACTTCTGCATCCGGAAAAGCCGCCATCAGGTGAGCGTACCACTGATGCATCAGGTCTAGCGTCGGCACGGTGATTAGGGTACTGCGTGGTGTTGCCTGCATCGCCATTTGCGCCAGGTAAGTCTTTCCAGCGGCTGTAGGCAAAACCACGACTCCTCGCCGTCTTGCGGCAACCCACGCATCTAGCGCTTCTTGCTGGTGGGGGTAGGGCTGCATCTCAAAGCTAGAGGTAAGAGCGATCGCTGCAAATTCCTTTGCCTCGTCGGTAAACGGTGTACCCTCTGCCTGTAGCGTTTCCACCAAGTCACGATATTGAAGGGCGGGAAGGCGAAATCGCTCAACCCGGTCATCCCAAGTCGCAAAATCAACCCAGGCTTTGCCTCTGGGCGGAGGATGTAAAATCAGCGTTCCCCGATCAAATTTAAGCGTGGGGGTACGAGCCATCGCATCTCTGTCTGCACCGTTCTCCGTTATTGTAGGGCCTACGCGCCTGGGCAAGGCTCTTAAGCAGGAAACCTATCCTCTAAAAGCGGTAAACGGGCAGCGTGAAGTGAAAACAACTGCCCTGGTTAGGCACAGAATCTACCCAAATCTGCCCGTAGTGGGCGCGAATCACCCGCTGACAGAGCGATAGACCGATTCCATAGCCGTCTTTTGCCTCGTCTCGCTCTAGTCGAAACCGATCTTCAAAAATTCGCTCCCGGTTTTCGTCAGGAATGCCCAAGCCCGTATCGCACACGCTAACCTGCACTTTTTGGGTGGTGCGATGCAGGATGGAAACCTCGATTGAGCCGCCTGTTGGAGTATATTTGCTGGCGTTGTCGAGCAGATTCATTAGCACCTGCTGAATGCGATCGCGATCTGCATAGACTTTTGGCAAATCACTAGGGATATCGGTTGTAAGCTGCTGTAACTTAGCCTGAAACTGCCCTTTCAAATAATTCAGGACTTCCTGACAAAGCGCTCCCAGATCTAGCTGCTGGGGCTGAATTTGGAACTCGCCACCTGTTCCTTTTGCCGCCTGAAGCACATCTGTAATCATTCGATCAATCGCCTTTGTTTGGGTGCGGGCGTGTTTGATCAGTTGAGCCGTGAGAGCAGGGGTCAGTCGGGGCGAAGCATGACCGTTTTCCTTTGCCTCGTTACCTAGCTCCAACGTTTCCAGAGCGATCGAAGCGGCAGTTAACGGATTTCGCAAATCGTGCGCCAGCATCGCGATCAGCCGATCCTTAAACTGAAGCTGCTCCCGCAGTTCCTCTTTTTCTTGCTTCAGCCGAAAAATTTCATCTGAAAGCTGAATTAGCTCTGCCGAATGAGCCACAGAATCCAGCGTTTGGGACGCGCCAGTAGCGGGCAAGTCATTCGACTCGTTTTGCCTGGCGATCGCCTGTGAATCTACAGCTTCTTCTGCCGACCGCTGCCATCGCGCCCACCAATGCTCTAGCTGAGCCACAAGGTTTGTTCCCGCTAGAGTTTGGCGAGGTTCGGGATAAATTTTGATCAGAGCCGGAGTCGCAACAAGCTTGAAGTATTCAGCCAGATGCGGCTGCTCTCCAACGTCCACAATTTGCAGGTCAAACACGTAGTCGGCTCGTAAATCCTTAAGATGATTGCGAATCTGGCGGACTTTTTGATTAGAGCTGGGGCGTTTGTCTACAAACAGCACAAGCTGCAAAGACGTTTCAGGGCTGATAGGCTTTCTTGGCAATGCCTCCATGCAGTCTTGCTCAACAGTCAGGACAACAGAACAGTCAGTCGGGGCCGAAAATGCCAAATCGGTAGAAAACAGGTGCATTTCTACTCTGTATTTCTCCAAAGTAGCTATCTTTACTATATTTACAGATTATCTCTTTCTCAGCGCTGCTGGAGGGTGAGGGCAATGAGAATTTTAGCTTTGGCGTGGGAATTTCCGCCCAGAATCGTTGGAGGTATTGCCCGCCATGTTGCCGAACTGTATCCCGAACTGGTCAAGCTAGGACATGATATTCATCTGCTGACCGTCGAGTTTGGTCATGCGCCACATTATGAAGTAGTCGATGGAATTAAAATTCACCGCGTTCCCGTTGCTCAAAGCAACGACTTTTTTCACTGGGTAGCAAATCTGAATCAGAGTATGGGTCAGCACGGTGGGAAGTTGCTGTTGGAGGAGGGGGCGTTTGAAATTATTCACGCGCACGACTGGCTAGTAGGGGATGCGGCGATCGCCCTCAAGCACACCTTCAAAATTCCTCTGGTTGCCACCATTCACGCTACCGAATTTGGTCGTCACAACGGCATTCACAACGCCACCCAACGCTATATCAGCGACAAAGAGAAGCTGCTAGCCTACAACGCTTGGCGAATCATTGTTTGCACGGACTATATGCGGCAAGAAGTTGAACGGGCACTAGAAAGCCCCTGGGACAAAATTGACGTGGTTTACAACGGAATTTATCCCGAAAAAAAACAACGTCATCCCGATTTTGACTTCTGTCAGTTTCGTCGCCGTTTTGCCAGAGATGACGAAAAAATTGTTTACTACGTAGGTCGCATGACTTATGAGAAGGGGATCACCGTACTAATCAAGTCCGCCCCTCAAATCATTCGCGCAATGGAGGGTCACGCCAAGTTTGTCATTATTGGTGGCGGCAATACAGATAGTTTGAGGCAGCAAGTCTGGAATTTGGGCATTTGGGACAAATGCTACTTCACAGGCTTTATGTCTGATGATGACCTGAACAAATTTCAAACTATTGCGGACTGCGCTGTTTTTCCCAGTCTCTATGAACCCTTTGGAATTGTCGCCCTAGAGAGTTTTGCCGCCCGCGTTCCAGTGGTCGTTTCGGACACGGGTGGGCTTCCAGAGGTGGTTCGCCATGCTAAAACGGGAATTGTCACCTGGACAAACAACGCTGATTCGCTCGCCTGGGGCGTTTTGGTAGTCTTAAAAAATCCAGATTATGCTCAATGGCTGGTTGAAAATGCCTACAAAGATTTAGAGCAGCGTTTTAACTGGGCAAAGTTAGCAAAACAAACTGAAGCCGTCTACGGAAGGGTGTTGCATGAGCGATCGCAAGTCGATTGGGCTTAGGCAAATCGACCTAGAGCAAGCTGAGCGATGAGATCATCCGGCTCTCCACTCGCATGGTTAGCAAACCGTTTTGCCAGGGGCGGCAAAATCGCGAAGGGATTGCTGAAGCCAGCAAAAATGTGCAGATGGTTGTGATCGGGAACGGTGCCAATCAGGGGAAGGCGATCGCCACTAAACGCCACCAAACAGCGATGCCAGGTGCCCGGTACATCCCTCAATGCTGGCAAAAACTGACCAACCGCAGCCCGAATGTCCGCCTCACTTTGAGCCGCATCAATCTGCGCCTGCGGATTTGTCAGGGTGCGGCTGATCTGCCCAATCCGAATTCTGCCGTCGATAAATTGAATTGCACCAGGGTCAAGAACTGGCGGTGCAACTTCTTCAGTCTGCTGATCCCACAGGGGAACCTTTTCTGATTTACCAGCTTCAGCTTCCATCTGGAATCGCTGCGTCTCGGCAGGCATTACTAGCGATCGCAACTTCAGAGCTACTGGCTCGGTTTCAATCAGTTCTGCATGGGTGAAATAGCAGGGTACGGTAACGTTTGTGGTTTTGAGCAAACTTCGGCTCATGCCACCTGCACAAACTACTACATTTGCAGCCGTGTAGCTTTTCGCAGTCGTCGTTACGGTCACTTGTCCTTGAGAGTCTGCTAGGGCTGTCACCTGAGCAATCTCTACTGTTCCTCCGGCTCTGGTAAATGCTTGAGTATAGGCTTTGACTAGCAAATCGGGGGAAACATTGCCATGACGCACGGTAAGAGCAGCGGCGATCGCCTCCCGATTTAACAGCGGCTCTAGATCGCAGGCCGCGTCTACATCAAGCAAACGGGGCGGGATTGCAAATCCGCGATAGGATGCAGCGACCGCTTCAGGATCACGTCCCTGGGCGATCGGCAAGAGCAAATCTAGCTCCCGAAACTGCGTATCACTGTCCAGTTCGGCGGGCAGATTGCGATGAATTTCAATGCCCTCCTGACACAGTTGGCGCGTCAGGGGCGTTGTCCCCGACCAGTAAGCAATGCCCCCATAGCTGTAACGAGTCGCATTTTCTGGAGCAGCATCCTGTTCCAGCCGCAATACTGAAAGATTCGGTTTACCAACTCGTAGCTCAGTGCAGACCCAGCGACACCACCGCCAACGACAATCCAATCGTAAGTTTTCATCAAAGTTAGTTCTGCTCCTGCACAACCGCATCGACCTCGACCTCAACTAACATCTCCGGTGCAGCCAGACGGCTCACTTCAACCAACGTGTTAGCAGGACGAATCTCCTCAAAAAACTCGCGATGAGCTTTTGTTATCTGCTCAATGTCGTCGATATCTGTGACGTAAACCCGTGTGCGAACTACGTCCCGCAAGCTGCTGTCTAGTTGCTCAAGAGCGGCCTCAATTTTCTTGAGACTGTAAACCATCTGCCCGTAAGCATCATCAAGATGATGAATTTGCCCCGCTGTATCGGTAGCGGTTGTGCCTGAAACGTAGATCAGCGACCCAACCCGAACTGCACGACAATAGCCTGCGATCGCCTCCCAGGGCGTTCCTGTAGAAATTTGCCTGCGTGTCATTTCCCAGCTATCTTCAGCTATCAAAAAGTACTAGCGCAGCGTTGAACCTAGTTTTAGGGTGAACCCTTGGGATTGTGGATCAAATAACCTGTAAAACCAGAATCTCTGTAGAGGCATGGCATTGCCATGCCTCTACACAGGAGAATTACACATTAATAAATCCGCAATCCCCACAGAATCCGCACTAAAACTACAAGTTGACAAGCTACTAGCAGCATGACTGATTTAAGAAATTGGATCAAGTCTTGGCTAAAACTATCTGAACTTCTGATGACTTTTCTAGATTCGCGGCTAAAATGGGCAAGATTAGTCAACTCACATCTAAATATTCGCTCTCAACATCTATCTATGGGTAGAAAATTAAATCGCGCTTATCTTGTAATTACACTCTGCGGCACTCTGGGAGTTATTCTGGGAGGAACCGCTAGCCGAGCAGAACTCAACCAATGTTTGACTGCTGAAGTAGTTACTGACAATTGCCTCACCCAAAATCCTGTCACTGAAACCATTGAGGGGATGGGAGTAGGCCTAGTTGCAGGAGCAGGAGCGGCGGTTGGTGCTACATGGCAATTATGGCGTAAAGATACCTGAACTGCGGTCAGATTCGTTAGCAAACTACGTCAATCGTCAAGCAGCCTCCACAAAAGCAACGCTGCGGGAGCTAAGCTCCCGCAGCACATCACATTTCGTAAACTATTCGGCCTTAAGGCAAATATTCAAACTAGAACTGGCATCTGAACCTACCGCTGTGTAGCTGCTTGAACCGCTGAATTACACAGTTCTACGAGTAAGCAAACCCCACAGGAAGATCAGAATGATTGCTCCAACTACCGCGAAGGCAATGCTAGGAATGGATAGCGCTCCTGCTGCGGCACCACCACTCGTACCCAATAGAGCCTGACCTAGCCAACCGCCCAGCAGGGCACCTAAGATTCCCAGACCAACAGTTGCGAAGATGCCGCCACCTTGATGCCCAGGATAGATCAATTTAGCCAACGCGCCAGCAATCAAACCTAGAATGATCCAAGCTAAGATTCCGCCAATCATGCGATTCTCTCCTTCCTTAATTAATTTTTGTTTTGATAACCTTTCCAACCTGACGTAAACATCCTACCGACAAACTAAAAGCTCTGCTTCTACCGCAGGAAATAATCAGGTAGACGCAAAATGTTAAAGGCACTTCTGTAATATCTATCTACATACAGTCATCCTAAATGGGTTGTGAGAGGCGCACCCCGAAGGGGTGCGCCTCTCACAACCTACTCTTCTTACAACTGATTTAGGACTGCTATGGGATATAGCAATCTTCTTTGATTTGTGAAAAAGGCGATTTGTGAAGGTGCCTGACCTCCGGGCGGGCACCTTCACAAACCATTCAAGATCGCTATATGTAGGTTGAGAGCAGCTACTAATCTTGAAGGATACAACGTTGATAGAGTTACTTTTGACTTTTGAAAGAGAACAAAGCTGCTTGAAATTTAATTTGGAAAACGAAAGAAGTGCTAATTCACAATAGCGACTATGGTTCCTTGAGCTTCTAAAAAGGCAGCGGTACGTAAAATTAAAGCTTCCCGGTAAGGGGCAGCAATGATTTGCACTCCTAAAGGCAATCTGTTGGCTTGTTGAATCGGAACACTCAGTACAGGCAAACCGACAAATGATAGCGGTTGGGTAAACAATCCCAGGTTAGGACGAGTCAGGACTTCTGTTTCACCAATAACCATTTTTTCTTGACCTATAGGCGGTGCAACGCAAGGTGTTGTCGGAGCCAGGATTAAATCTACGGTTTGAAAGATTTCTTGAAGGCGATCGCTATACCACTTCCGAAACCGCTGAGCCTGCACATACCAGCTACCGGGAATCATTGCCCCTGCCAGGAAGCGATCGCGTGTTGCTGGGTCAAAGTCTTGTGGGCGAGACTGAAGATTAGCAAAATGCAGATTGCTGCCCTCACAAGCTGTAATGACGTAAGCAGCGGCTCTGGCTCGGTGCGCTTCAGGAATGGTGACTCTCTGATTGGCTCCAAGCGCCTGAGCGACCCGTTCAACTGCCGCTAAAGCTTCTGGCTCAGCACCTTGAGCAAAGTAGCCATCTGCAACGGCAATTCGCAGTCCGTCGATGCCTTGATTAATTTGAGGCAGACAATACTCTGGGGGGCGGGTGGTACAAACTGGGTCGCGGGCATCTGCGCCCTGAAGCAGGTCAAACACCGCAGCAATGTCGCGGACAGAACGGGCGAAGGAGCCAACGTGGTCAAAGCTGTTGCAAAACAGAAACGCTCCGGCTCGTGACAACCGACCGTAGGTTGGCTTTAGCCCGAAAATGCCGCAAAGTGAAGCAGGCACGCGAATTGAGCCGTTTGTGTCAGAACCGAGACTAATGGGCACCAATCCGGCTGCGACTGCGGCGGCTGAACCGCCTGATGACCCGCCTGCAATCCGGGTTGGATCGTGGGGATTGTGGGTTGCCCCATAGTGGCTATTTTCGGTGACAAAGCCGTAGGCATACTCATCCATGTTCAGCGCCCCGACACAGATTGCTCCGGCTTGCTTGAGTCGGGTAACGAGGGTTGCGTCCTGGGTTGCGGGTGGGTTTTCTCGGTTAATCTTTGAGCCTGCCAGGGTCGTCAATCCCTCAATGTCGAACAGGTCTTTGACCGCAAAGGGAACTCCTGCCAGCAGTCCCGGATCTTGACCTGCGGCGATCGCCTCATCCACCCGCACTGCGTTGGCGATTGCCTGCTCCGTCATGACAGCCGTAAAGCAATTCAGCGCCAGGTTTTGGACTGCAATTCGCTCTAGCGCCTCAGAAACGACTGCTTGGGCAGACACTTCACCCGATCGCACCGCCGTCGAAATGGCGATCGCATCCACGTGTTCAAGTATGTCATGGCTGAAAGGGCTGAAATATGGGCGCGGCGACTGCATCTTCAGGCAGCGGAAATTCTAGAACAAGTTGGGCGATCGCGGCAATTCGGCTGAAGTTATCAATGACTCCGAGGCGGTGTTCGGTCGCGATTGGGAGGTTGAGGGCGATCGCCATCTGGTCAACATACGCCCCTGGGTCAAATGCCGAATCAAGCATGGCTTCTATTCTGATGTAAAATTCACACACTTAGCCTTTAAGCATATATCTTAAGATTGGACTATGCCTGATATTTTTATTACACTCTTGGAGTTTAACTAGTATCTAATAATGGAGCCATTTGTTTTAGCGGGTATTGCAATACTGTTAGTAATCACAGGGTTTTATGCCTGGTTTACTCACAGGATTTTACGTGAACTTCGGCAAGAAAATAGTCTTTATAAAACTGCGATCGAGAAGCAGCTAAAAATTTCTGCTTTTCCGCATCTCTATTGCGATATGCAGTGTGATATCCACGAGAATGGCGTAAAGTTAGAAATCTACAATGTGGGAAATGTTCCTGCTTACGACCTTCACATCAGCGCAATTGGGGCTTACACAGAAGAAGGAGTTGATATTGCAACTTTTTTGCGAAACTATGTGCAGCCGCGCTATCGAAAATATCCGCTTCAGTCCGACAAGGTTGGCTACTACGGGATTCGCAGCAGCATTCGATGCCCCATGTTGCCGTTTCAAAAAAGGTTGGCGATCGCGCTAGGGTTGCCAGTACGTCCAGTTGACATCTATGTCATGATTCAATATCGAGAAATATTGGGCGGCAATTATTATCAGGTTTATTGCTTTTCTGACCTGGATGAAAAAGGCAATTACAGAGCCAATATTTTAGAGCCTCAAGGGTTTGAACCGATCGAAAGATTTCATTTTTATGATTTAGATGATGCCAACTTTTCGACCGCAGACAAATCATTACCCTATTACGTGAGTGACTTTATCGATTTGTGGAATCACTCTCTCTCGTATCGGCTCACCGTTCTCTACTCTGACGAAATGCTGAGCCACCAAGAAGTTCACGACGTTTGAGCCAATGAGAGGCAACCAGGCTATTCTCCCATCTGACGTTCGACCGAAGCTTCCATCGTGCTGGTGAGGTAGTGACCTGCCATAACGCTGCTGGAAAGGCGATATTTATTGTTGTCGAGCTGGTGGAGTGCTTCAAATCCGGTGCGGCGCTGGCGATCGCCCAACACCCAATAGCGCTGCACGATCGATTCTGGGGCAATCCAGCCTTCCCCTTCTACCCGCCCTAAGAGACTGTGCTGGAGGACAAACGTGTACTGACGCTCACCTGAATTTAACCGTCCTCGATACTGAAAGGAAATTTCTTCGCGCTCTGTGCCCGGAAACATCAGCTTTGTCACCATTGTGTACCAGTTATCCCGGCTCCAGGCGACTAGGATTTTTCCCTTGACGGTAACTGGCAAACCATCCCGTTCGAGCCAGCTTCCCTGCAATGTCCAGCGTCCTGCCTCCATTAAAAAGGTATGAGCCACGGCCCTAACTTTCTCCTACCCTGTGCAGCATAAATGTCGCTTAAATGGCACTTTAACGGCAACCTATGTTAGCACGCAAGGCTCAAGGCTTAAGATAAAGTTCTCCTAAAGGTGTTGCCTGTCTTGCACCCGTTACTCCTGGTAAATTGCCGGGAATGCCAAGCTTGCGCCAGTAGGCTAGTACTGCAAAGGCGATCGCTTCCTTGAAATCTGCATTAAGTCCCGCTGCGTCGGTTGTCAAAATGGGAATCTCGCCGAGCAAAGCCTGTAGTCGCTGCTTTAGATATAAATTGCGACTGCCACCGCCACAGAGCAAAACCTGGTCGGGCATTTCTGGTAAAAAAGTTTGGTAGCTGTGGGCGATCGCCGCTACCGTCAGTTCCGTTAAAGTTGCCAGCAGGTCAGCAGGGCTGAGATCATACGGTTCAGCATCCGCAAGGCATTGACTGAAATAATCCCAGCCAAACAGTTCGCGTCCCGTTGATTTAGGAGGTGGCTGGTGGAAATAGGGATGTTCCAGCCATTGAGTAATCAGCGCCTCGCAGGGCTTGCCCATCGCTGCCCATGCTCCATCCTGGTCGTAGGTCTGCTGCCCATTTGAAAGGTGCTGGACTGCCAGATCGAGCAGCGTATTGCCTGGGCCAGTGTCCCACCCCTGGATGCCTTCAAACAGGACGGCTTGCTTTTGCGTAGCAGGAAGATAGGTCAGGTTGCCGATGCCGCCAATGTTTTGAACACATCGACTCTGAGTAGGATGGCTCAACAAGCAGGCATCAATGCGGGAAACCAGCGGCGCACCTTCTCCCCCTGCCGCGATATCAGCCGCCCGAAGATTGCTAACGGTGGGAATGCCTGTAAGATGAGCAATCGCCGCTCCTCTCCCTAATTGCAGGCTGTAGCCCAGTGGAATTGGGCTGTCTGCACCTGAGTTGACGGGGCGATGAAACGCGGTCTGTCCATGGGAACCAATCAGCTCTGCTTGAGGTTGGTTTGCCTGAATGGAGAGAGCAGCCTGGGCAAATTGGGTGGCGATCGCATCGTCCAGTTCTGCCAACTCTGCCATTGAGATAGCTTTACCGCTACAGACTGAGAGAATTTGCGATCGCAGCGCACCTGGGTAGGGGTAAGTTGCTCCGACTATCAGCGTCACCTGCAAATCAAGCGCTGTACCAGAAATGTCTACTAGTGCTGCGTCGATGCCATCAACCGAGGTGCCGCTGATTAAACCGATTACTCGTGTCATGGATAACAAGTCAGAATTTTGGGTGTAGGGGTAGCATACCTGCAAAATTCTGAATCCCAATCTGTTGAAACGCGATCGCCTTAGACAGGTAGACGATTGATACAGCGATTGGAGCCGATCACAACCATCACCGAACCCTTGTACAGGCGCATCACTGGACTGGGGTTGATTTCAAATTTTTCGCCCTGGCTCACCGCTAGCAGGTTTAGCCCGTAGCGCGATCGCAGCTCTAACTCGGCGATCGTTTTGCCGTCAAAGTCTGAAGGGACAACGACTTCAACAATGCTATGGTCAGGGTCAAGCTCAAACCGATCGAGAATGCTGGGTTTAGTGAGCGATCGCGCCAAAGAGCAGCCCATCTCATGTTCTGGGAAAATCACATGATCAGCCCCAACCTTTCGCAAAAGTTTCTCATGAATCTCTGAAGAGGCTTTGGCGACCACATGGGGCACCCCATTTTCCTTCAGATTCATGGTTGTGATGACGCTTTCCTCAATGTAGTTGCCGATCGCCACGATCACGGTATCAAATTCAAAAATTCCGGCTTCTTTGAGTGCAGAGGGAGAGGTGGAATCTAGCTGGATAGCGTGAGCCGCCCACTGATCGGTCAAAACTTGAGAAACCCGCTTTTCATCTGAGTCAACCCCTAAGACCTCATAGCCAAAGTGATGAAGTGAAGAACAAACAGCCCGCCCAAAACGCCCTAATCCAATTACTGCAAACTGTTTATTGGTAGTACGCAGGCTGCGAAAAAAGCTCAAAGAAGATAAATTCACAGATTAACTCCAG
This sequence comes from Leptolyngbyaceae cyanobacterium RM1_406_9, assembly GCA_012033355.1. Lineage (GTDB taxonomy): Bacteria > Cyanobacteriota > Cyanobacteriia > Elainellales > Elainellaceae > JAAUTN01. The sequence continues at coordinate 18,851 of JAAUQZ010000032.1, forward strand.
GGTTACTTATCCTAAGCCCCATTTTTGATAATACGAGTGAGAGATACACCTTTCTAGGGTATCAAGATTCAGATTCGCCAACATCAACCGACCAACAAATTTTCTTCTGGATAGCGAATCGCACTGGGGCTTGGATCTCCTAAAATTGCTGCCATTAAGAGTAAAACCCCGACTCTTCCTATATACATGGTAGCAACTAAAACTAGCTTAGCAAAAGTCGAAAGCCCTGCCGTAATGCCCGTTGAGAGTCCAACAGTGGCAAAGCCCGATACGACTTCAAACAAAAGTTGAATAAAGTCTATCTCTGGGTCAGTAAATGCAATTAAAGTTGTCATCAAAATCACGGTTGCAGCCGAGCCAACGACCACTCCAATTGCTTTGAGGATTAAGTTAATTGGCACCTGACGTTCATATAAAACGACCTCTTCTTTACCTTGCAAAATTGCTTTGGTAGAGCTAGTCAAGATTCGCAGAGTTGTCGTTTTCATTCCTCCCGCAGTACCACCAGGGCTTCCCCCAATAAACATCAAAGCGATGGTAATAAACAGCGCAGCAGTAGTCATTTCACCGATGTTAATTGAGTTAAATCCGGCTGTTCTAGGAACCACCGATTGAAACCAGGCTGCCATGATTTGAGTTGCCAGATCCATAGAGCCGAGAGTTTCAGGGTTGTCCAATTCGGCGAAGAAAATTGCTGCTGTTCCAAGCAATAAAAGTATGATTGTTGTGCTGGTAACGACCTTAAAGTTTAAGGATATGATCATCTTTTCAGGTCGATTAAACAGATGATCACGCAGCCAGAGGTATATTTCAAAAATCACCTCATAACCAATTCCACCAAAGATAATTAACCCTGGGATTACTAAATTTACTAACAGTGATGACTGATAGCCCACCAAACTATCTGCAAACAGGCTAAAACCAGCATTATTCCAGGCACTAATGCTATGAAAAATAGATAGCCATAGGGCGCGTCCGAAACTATAATCGCGTGAGAAAACGATGAGGAGCAGCAACATTCCGGTGATTTCAAAGATTACCGTAAGCGCAATCACTGACCGAATGACTTGAGCGCCTCCCTGAATGCCAGGTCGGTCTAAAGCCTGTTGAATTGCTAGCTTGTCTCGCAGCGCAAACCTGCGCCCTACCAGTAAAAGCAGGAAGGTTGTTGCGGTCATATAGCCCAACCCACCAACTTGAATTAGGGCAAGAATAAAAAATTGTCCAATAGGAGAAAAGTAGGTTCCAGTATCAACGACGATGTGCCCGGTGACACAAACGGCTGAAGTGCTAGTAAATAGAGCAACAACTAGGTCATTCCAGGTGCCTTCGCTGGTAGAGAAGGGCATGAGCAGCAGCAGGGTGCCAATGGCGATGACCGTGATAAACCCCAGGCAAATCGTTCTAGAAACTGTCATGGGCTATTTTGCGACTAACAAGGGCAAATTCGTTCAAGATAGTTGAAGTTCCTTGTATCAAGATTACTCTCAACTGATGACTTCAACTCTGCAACAGCAAATCCAGCAGTTTTATGACGCTTCTTCGGGTCTGTGGGAACAGATCTGGGGTGAGCATATGCATCACGGCTATTACGGTGTGGCGGGTGATGAACGTAAAGAACGGCGACAGGCGCAAATTGATCTGATTGAGGAATTGCTGAAATGGGGGGAAGTGCATCAAGCGGAGCAAATTTTAGACGTGGGATGCGGCATTGGCGGCAGTTCGCTGTATCTGGCTGAAAAGTTTGGGGCGATCGCACTGGCATCACCCTCAGCCCCGTCCAGGCAAACCGCGCCACCGAACGCGCCGCAGCAGCAGGAATCAACGCGAACTTCCAGGTTGCCGATGCGCTGAATATGCCTTTTCCTGATCAGTCGTTTGATCTAGTCTGGTCGCTGGAGAGCGGCGAACATATGCCCGACAAGACTAAATTTTTGCAGGAATGCTACCGGGTGCTAAAGCCAGGGGGACTGTTTTTGATGGCGACCTGGTGTCACCGTCCGGCGCAACCGCCCCATTCACCCCTGAGCCAGGATGAGCAAAAGCACTTGGCAGAGATCTATCGGGTGTATTGTCTGCCCCATGTGATTTCATTGCCGGAGTATGAGCGATCGCCCACCAACTAAATTTTCAAAACGTTCGCGCCGCAGACTGGTCTACCGCTGTAGCTCCATTTTGGGATATCGTGATCGATTCTGCTTTTACGCCTGCTGCCCTGTTTGGCTTGCTTTTCTCTGGCTGGACAACGATTCAGGCGGCGCTCTCACTGGGGCTGATGCAGCGGGGCTACCAGCGGGGTTTGGTTAAATTTGGGCTGCTTTGCGGCACCCGCTAGGCTAGATTCAGCCTTTGAAACGATCCCCGAATTGCTTAAGATAAAGCCTGAGTCTTATTTAGGCATTGCATGAGCCAGATTTCTCCACAAAAATCCTCCATTTCTCCCCGCCGTGCTGCAAAGCCAAACCTGGTTCAAAAACGTGCCCCCTGGCTTTATGCCTTCTGGAAATTTTCCCGCCCGCATACGGTAATTGGCACCAGCCTGAGCGTTTTAGGGCTGTATGTTGTGAGTTGGGGAATCGGGAATGGGGAATGGGGAGTAGGGAGTGGGGAGTGGGGCGATCGCCTCCTATCCATTCTCTTTACCTGGATTGCTTGTCTTTGCGGCAACGTCTACATCGTTGGGCTAAATCAGCTTGAAGATGTGGCGATCGATCGAGTAAATAAACCTCATCTGCCGCTGGCATCGGGAGAATTTTCTCGGCGTGAAGCCTGGGCGATCGTCATCGTTACAGGCATAGCGGCGCTGGCGTTATCGCTCTGGCAGGGCTATTTTTGGCAGCGATGGTGTGGTCGAGTCTGGCAATTGGCACTGCCTATTCCCTGCCGCCGATCCGCCTGAAGCGGTTTCCGTTTTGGGCTTCGCTGTGCATTTTTACGGTGCGAGGGGCGATCGTTAATTTGGGGCTATTCCTGCACTTTAGCCAGCAGTTTGAAGGAATTGACGGCATTCCAGCAGACGTTTGGGCGCTGACGCTGTTTATTTTGGTGTTTACGTTTGCGATCGCCATTTTCAAAGATATTCCTGATCTGGAGGGCGATCGCCTCTACAACATTTCCACCTTCACCCTGCGGCTAGGGCAGCAAATCGTCTTTAACCTGGCTCGCTGGGTGCTGACGGTCGCGTATTTGGCGATCATTCTGATCGGCGCGTTTCTACCTTCCACGAACGCCGCATTTCTGATTGGTACGCACACCCTGGCTTTGGTTGTCCTCTGGCGGCAGAGCTTTAAGGTAGACTTGGACGACAAGCAGGGCAACAATGCGGCAGGAAAGCTCTCCTACACTGCCTTTTACCAGTTCATCTGGAAGCTATTTTTTCTGGAATACCTTATCTTTCCGATCGCCTGCCTGCTAGTTTGAAAGGGAGCCATCTCAGCAAGATAGAATCGAAGTGGGCTGACAAGCAAATATTCGTGTCAAAGTATAAAATTTCATCACGCTATCTCATCGGTTCACCCATCGATTCAACGGTTCACCAGGTTCAACGATAAGATCACGAGAGGAGAGTCCCCACGCATGGGTAAAGTAGTCGGCATTGACTTAGGCACAACCAATTCAGTTGTTGCCGTCATGGAGGGCGGTAAGCCTGTCGTCATAGCCAATGCAGAAGGAATGCGAACAACTCCCTCCGTGGTTGGCTTTAGCAAAGAGGGCGAACGCTTGGTCGGGCAAATGGCTCGTCGTCAAACGGTGCTAAATCCGCAAAATACTTTCTATGGCGTAAAGCGCTATATCGGGCGTAAGTACACCGAATTAACTCCAGAATCGCGGCGAGTCCCCTACACGATTCGCAAGGACGAGTACGGCAACGTCAAAATCAAGTGCCCTCGTCTGCAAAAAGAATTTGCTCCCGAAGAAATTTCGGCGATGGTGCTGCGAAAGCTAGCCGAAGAAGCCAGTCGCTATCTAGGCGAACCCGTGACGGGCGCGGTGATCACCGTCCCCGCTTACTTCAACGACTCCCAGCGGCAGGCAACACGAGACGCAGGACGAATTGCCGGACTGGACGTAAAGCGCATCCTCAACGAACCAACCGCTGCTTCCCTGGCTTACGGATTAGACAACAAGGAAAGTCAGACGATTCTAGTATTTGACCTGGGCGGCGGCACTTTCGACGTTTCCATTCTGGAAGTTGGCGATGGCGTGTTTGAGGTGAAGGCGACGAGCGGCGACACTCAGCTTGGCGGCAATGATTTTGATAAGAAAATCGTGGACTGGCTAGCCGAGCAGTTTTTGGAAACCGAGGGAATTGACCTGCGACGCGAACGTCAATCGCTGCAACGCCTGATGGAAGCTGCCGAAAAAGCCAAAATCGAGCTTTCTGGGGTCAGCGTCACTGACATCAACTTACCCTTCATCGCGGCTACCGCAGACGGGCCAAAGCATTTAGAAACCCGCCTGACTCGTTCTCAGTTTGAGGGGCTGTGCGGAGATTTAATTAGTCGCTTGCGCCTACCTGTAAAGCAGGCTCTCACCGATGCGGGAATGAGTCCCGTGCAGATTGACGAGGTGGTGCTGGTCGGCGGTTCCACCCGCATTCCGCTGGTGCAGCAGCTGGTGCGATCGCTTGTCGATAAAGAACCCAACCAAAACGTCAACCCCGATGAAGTGGTAGCCGTTGGTGCAGCAATTCAAGCAGGCATTCTCACCCAAGAAGTCAGAGACATTCTGCTGCTGGATGTCACCCCGCTGTCACTGGGCTTAGAAACGATCGGCGGCGTGATGAAAAAGCTGATTCCCCGCAACACTACAATCCCGGTTCGCCGCTCAGATGTCTTCTCCACCGCTGAGAACAATCAAACCCTGGTAGAAGTTCACGTCCTTCAGGGTGAGCGGGAAATGGCATCTGACAATAAATCCCTCGGTCGCTTTAAGCTGATGGGCATTCCCCCGGCTCCCAGAGGCGTACCGCAAATTTCAGTCTCCTTTGACATTGACGCAAACGGCATCCTTCAAGTAACAGCCCTGGATCGAACGACCGGACGCGAACAGGGAATTACCGTTCAAGGCGCTTCCACGCTCAGTGAGTCTGAAGTCAACCGGATGATTCAAGAAGCTGAACGGTTTTCTGCCTCCGACCGGGAAAGACGAGAGCGGGTAGAAAAACGCACCAAAGCAGAAGCGCTCACCTTTCAGGCAGAGCGCCAGTTGCGCGAAGTTGCCCTTGACTTTGGAATGCAGTATGCCAGCAACCACCGCCGCCGCATCGAAAATCTGGTGCAAGAGTTGCGAGAAAGCTTAGCTCAAGAAGACGATCGGGGCATCGACATCGCCCAAGCTGAGCTGCAAGACGCGCTATATGAACTGCGGCGGGAAGTTTATCAGTACGCCAAGGAGCTAGACGAGGAAGACGACTTTTTTGGCTCCATCAAGCGCACCTTTACTGGAGAACGGGATCGTGATCCCTACGATCGTGACCCTTATGCCCGCGACCCCTATGCGCGTGATCCTTACGCGCGTGACCCCTACGCTAATGACTCTTACAGAGAAAACAGCTTCTACGACCGAGATAGTAGGGATCGAGACGATTGGGATGCGCCGTCTCGTCCAGCGCGTCGCCCTTCCTATGACAACAATCGTCCCTCCTATGACAGTCGTGGAGGCGCTGGCGGAGGTCGCTACAATGCTCCGATTGAGGACGATTGGGATGACGATGATGGCTGGTAGGTTGGCGGTCGGTCAAGAGTTGAGAGAAGATATATGGTTAGTGTCCTAATCTAAACTCATATATCTAGTTCTCTAGCTGTCTTAAGCTGTTGCAGCCGTTTTTCGGTTTGCCATCTACCTCCCCTGCCTTCAAACTTATATGGAAACGCCCTAGCGATCGCCAATTCACCTATGCAAAACTTTCGGAACTACTATGAGATTCTGGGTGTTCCCAGAGATGCAACGGTTGAAGAAATTAAAAAGGTATACCGCCGACTCGCACGACAATATCACCCAGACTTAAACCCAGGGGACAAAACTGCTGAGGAAAAATTTAAGGATGTGGGAGAAGCCTATGAGGTGCTGTCGGATATCAGCAAACGGGCGCAATACGACCAATTCAGCCGTTTTTGGAAACAGGGTGGCTTTCAGGGCAATACGCCCCGCTCAAAAAGCTGGAATAACCGGGGGGGCGATCGAACTGCTACGCAAGAAGTCGATTTCAGTGAATTTCCTGACTTCAATAGCTTCGTAGACCAGCTTCTCAACCGCCGTGCAGACGCTCCTAGCGGAACAGCCCGCAGCACCACACCCCGCGATCCTTACCGTCCGGGCACCACTAAAACCGCCTATACAGTTACCTCTTCTCGCCCCGGTCGTCGAGATGCTGAAGCGCGGCTGAGCGTCCCCTTAGATAAAGCCTATCAGGGCGGACGAGAGCGGATTCGACTCGAAGATGGGCGATCGCTGGAGGTCAATATGCCACCTGGAATGGTCACAGGGCAGCGCATTCGACTCAAAGGTCAGGGCGTAGCAGGTGGCGACCTGTATCTCAAAATTGACGTAGCGCCTCACTCGTTTTTTAAGATAGAAGGCTCAGACATTTTCTGTCAGCTTCCCGTTACGCCAGTCGAAGCCGTTTTGGGTGGGGCGATCGAGGTGCCCACGCTAGATGGCTTGGTGAAATGATGATTCCTTCCGGGGTGCGATCGGGTCAAAAGCTGCGGTTGAGCGGCAAAGGCTATCCGCTGGACGGGCGGCGCGGCGATCAAATCGTAGAAATTCAGATTATCGTTCCTAGAGAAATTAGCCCCCAGGAACGAGATCTCTACGAAAAACTGCGCCAGCTTGAAACCTTCGATCCTCGTGCTGGACTGTCTCTCTAGCAAATTAATTCAGCGTTGGCACTGCCATTCCACGCTGTACAGCAGGTCTTTGCCCTACGATTTCAACCCATCGCTTCAGGTTGGGATGATCATCAAGCGTTAAACCTTGAAACTCATAGATTGCAACCCAGGGATAGGTTGCAATATCGGCAATCGAATAGTCACCGCAGATAAATTCTCGCTCCTGAAGCTGTTTGTCTAGTACGTCATAAAGCCGCAGCGTTTCTTTTTCATAGCGGGCGATCGCATAGGGAATTTGCTCTGGCGCAAACTTGCGAAAGTGGTTGAGTTGTCCAAACATCGGGCCGACACTCGCCATCTGAAACATTAGCCATTGCAGCACCTCGTAGCGGCTCTTTGGCTCAGTCGGCATCAGCTTACCCGTCTTTTCTGCCAGGTAAATCAGAATCGCGCCAGATTCAAAGATGGTCATGCCCGTATCTTGATCAACAATTGCCGGGATCTTGCTATTCGGGTTGATTGCCACAAACTCTGGCGCAAACTGATCATTCTTGCGGATGTCGATGATGTGAACGCTGTATGGCAAATCAACCTCTTCCAGCATCACAGAAGCCTTGCGTCCATTCGGAGTTGTGAATGTATACAAATCAATCATAAAGTCAGCTTTAACGGGACAACAAATTTCACTGTAATGCCAATAGATTAAGGCTGCATTGTGCAAGCTTTAGCTGCAATTCAGTAGAAGCAACAGGGAAAAGTCAGTGATCACACGAATTCATTAACTCCTCCCCATAAATGTTTGTCCTTAACTGAAAACAGCGGAAATGAAAATCAGTAATTTAACGGTAAAGCTTGCTATTTAATACAAAATAATACCTGTATTCTACAGGCAAAATATTCTCCGATTATAGGTAGAATCCGCATTCAGGAAAGATTACAAGAATTTTGGGTGAAATTAGTATTTTACTCATTGCGACTCGCGGTGTTTTAGAAATAACTTGGGAGCATACAACGAATTTTGTGTTGTTACTCCCTATCAACTGGCTAGACCTTCTTTAGATTTGCAAGTCCAAATTGATCAATCTAAAGCGATTCAAGCTTTAACTGCGTAAGTACTGAACCAGCAAAACGATGAATTTTAAACACATTGCAACTTGTGCTGGGCTAATAGTGAGCAGCGTTCTAGCCTTCTCTAACGCTCCAGCTCAAGCCTTTTCATTCACGACCAATTTTTCGGGCAACAATCCTAAAGGAGACATTCTCCTAAACTCAGTGCGGCTCAAAGATGGAACCGCAATCAACAATTTTGCCCTGGTTAACCGGGCTAACATTATCTATAACGACCTTTGGACTGGCGGAAATACGGGTGCGGCTAGTGCCGATATGGGCGACCGGGCGACGATCGGCATCAAGCAAGAACGAGTTGACAACAACGGCGTAGTAGCGGCTCTGGGCAATCTGAACCTGAACAGCATTATCGATACTGAAGATTCAGGACGCTCTATTATTGATGTCTTTTTCTCTTCCGCAGTAGACAACCTGTTCTTTTGGGAGAGAGGCATGAACAGTAAGTTGGACATTCAAGCACTCGATGCCAACGGAAGAATTGTTGGCAATCTGCTGACTTCACATTCTGGGAAATGGCAATATGCTGGATATGGCATTGATACTAAGGAAATCAGCGGTACACAACGAGTCGGCTCGTTGGGAATTAGCCTAGCAGACTTGGGCGTAGCCAGCCCGATTTTTGGGGTTCGGGTAGGCAGTCAGGGGCGACTTTACAACGGCCCAGATTGGAAAGTTGTGGGTTCGGCAACTTCTGTTCCTGAACCCGCTACTCTGGCTGGTTTGGGTTTGGTGGTTGGTGCGATCGCCACTTCTCGTCGCCGCAAAGCAAGCAATCCTGCTTAACTTGGTTGTCTAAAAATTAATTCGCAAAAGCAGGGTGGGAGTAAGTCCCGCCCTGCCTTTTTTATCTCAAAAGTTTTGGCTTGCAGCTTGTGGTGTAGGCACGCCAGCCGCCCCATTGAGTAATTTCAGGTTGATTTTGGCAGAGAAAGGCTTCTCCAAGAACACCTAAAACCACTTCACCATTGTTTAGACTAACCTTTCCAATACAGAGTCCGGGAGGTTCCTGCAGCAAAATCTGGCAAACGCCAGCGGGGGGGACTGCCCAAATTTCGACAGCGATCGCCGCTCCTCCCTCAGCAACTTTCATCATGGCGGGATGGCGATCGCCAATTGACCAGAGCCGGTAAACGGGTTCCGTCATAGTTTCCCGCACAAATTCAGCACCCGCTTTTTGCAAATTTTGGTTTAATTCCAGTCCGCGCATCAGGGTGCCATTGACTGCCAGGTAAATTTTCTCCATTAGCGCTAACCAACCGAAGTATTTGCCAAATCAGACGCAGCATTGGGAACCTCCCAGCCCATTTCTGCTAACCCTTGTAAAATCGCAGCCGCAGGAGCAGTCCAGCCGACGATGCCGCCCTGGGCACGAACCATTTCTAGCGTGGCTTGCTTAAATTCAGGGAAATAGCTCTCGGTGCAGTCCTCTACTAGCAGGCACTCATAGCCGCGATCGTTGGCTTCCCGCATTGTCGTCTGGACACAGACTTCCGTAGTCACGCCTGTAATTAACAGATGCGTGATGCCCCGTTCCTGCAAATGAGTTTCTAAATTGGTGTTGTAAAACGCACCTTTTCCTGGTTTGTGAATCACAGTTTCTCCCAAAACGGGTGCCAGTTCTGGAATGATGCCGTTTCCGGGTTCACCTTTAATCAGAATTCGCCCCATCGGGCCCGGATCGCCAATTTTGAGCGCACCTTTGCCCCGATTTAGCTTGGCGGACGGACAGTCTGACAGGTCAGGCTGATGGCACTCAATGGTGTGAAAGACGGGTAGACGATGCTGCCGAAAAGCTTCAAGTAGCTGTTTCAGCGTGGGCACGATCGCCTGTAAGCGGCTGACATCGTTTCCTAGAGCGTCTCCGAAACCACCCGGTTCCAGAAAATCTCGCTGCATATCAATAATGATCAGCGCTACGCCAGTCAGGGGCAGGTCGTAGCTGTAGGGGGTGGCGGGAAGGGAGATCATAGGGATGAGGGATGAGGGGGGAAGAGTAAGGGGGAGGGATGAAGGAGGGGTGGGGGATGAGGCAGGATTTGAGGGTGAGGACTAAGGGGTTTGCTTTGCGGATTGTTAGGCTGTACGGGGCGTTGCCGAAGTCTATGGAGGCGCAGGTGATTGGTAAGCAGGTTTTGAGGAGTGGCACGTCTGTGGGTGCCCATTATCGGGAGGCTTTTCGCAGCCGTTCTGATGCGGAGTTCATCAGCAAAACTGAAGTGGGAATTCAAGAAATTGAGGAAACGATTTACTGGATGGAACTGTTAGTTGAATCAGGGATTATTCCAAAACCTAAACTCGCTGCCCTCTTAAATGAGGCAAACGAACTCATCGCCATTTTCACAACCTGCGTCAAAACCGTTAAGCAAAGGCAAAAAACCTAACCTCTGCGATCGCCAACAACCTCCTCATCCTTCATCCCTCATCCCTCATCCCTACTCTAATGTCCTGCCATGCTGCGGCCGATGGTGGCGAAGTCGGCTTGGGCGATCGCACTTTCATACACAAATTTGCCGCCACTGATCACGAGGATGCGATCGGATAGCTTGAGCAATTCGTCCAGGTCTTCGCTAACCAGGAGAACGGCGACTCCTCGATTGCGGGCTTCGACAATTTGACCGTGAATGAATTCAACAGCGGCGAAATCTAGACCAAAACAGGGATTGGCAGCAATTAGCAGTTTGATATGGTCGGCAGAAAGCTCTCTTGCCAAGACTGCTCGCTGCACATTTCCACCTGATAAATTGCCGACGGGCGTTTCGGGCGAGGGAGTCTTGACTGAGAATTGCTGAATTAAGCCCTGAGCCACCTGGCGAATTGCTTTCAAGATGAGCAAAATGCCTTTTGCTTGAGGCGGGCGGTCAAAGGTTCGCAGCGCCATGTTTTCCGCGACGCTCATGTGGGGGACGCAGGCATTGCGGAGCGGTTCTTCGGGCAGGGCAAAGACTTTGTGCTTGTACATTTCCCGGCGAGTGGCACTGTAGGGTTCACCGTTTACCCAGACTTGTCCGCTGGTGGGCGGGCGCTGTCCGGCTAACACTTCGACCAGTTCTCGCTGTCCGTTGCCTGAGATACCTGCAATGCCGACGATTTCGCCGCTGTGAACGGTTAGATTAACGCCTGAAACTGCTTCCAGCCCGTTGTCTTTGTTGGCACGAATATCTTTAATTTCCAGAACGGGAACTGGATTGGGATGGTCTGTTTTCTCAACGGGGGTGGGTTCGCGCGATCGCCCATCATCATTTCAGACATATCTGCAACGGTCAGGTCGCGTACCATACCGTGACCCGCA
>JAAUQZ010000343.1 GCA_012033355.1 Leptolyngbyaceae cyanobacterium RM1_406_9
TGGCAATTGCAAAGCTAAAAAACTGTTCTTTATCTAGAGAGTCAAATGCCTCATGAACAAGTTCCCAAATTTTTTGAAGCAATCGCATAAGGTCATTTATACACTTTTCGGAGTGATACAGCGTTTTGCGGGACTAATTGGTACAGTAACAGCAGTGAGCAAAGTAGTTTCGCAATTCCCTACTTGAACAGAGACTGACTCCCAGTTCTAACAGCTTTGTGATTGCCTCTACGCTTTTGGGGACAAACCGTCTGATGAATGCTTTCAATTGCCACCACAGGTGTTCAATCGGGTTGAACTCAGGCGAGTACGGCGATAAGTAAACAACCCTGGCTCCGACCGCTTCTATCATCTGCTCTATCCCTTCGACTTTATGGGCTTTGAGGTTATCCATCACCACCACCGCCCCTGGTCACAACTTCGGGACGAGGTGTTCGGACCCAAACCGTTTGAAGTCTTCTCCTTTCATCGATTTGCCTAAAGTTTGCATCGCCAGGATTGAGGTTTGGCTCATCGCCCCGACTACGGTGACCCGGCGACCTCGGTAGAAGGGCTTGATGTCATACACCCGTTGTCCCTTACGGCTTCTACCCCTGGGTCTGCTCATTCCTTGAAGCACTCCCATCTCATCAAGGAAGACTAAATTTTCTGGCAGAACCGTACTAATCGTCTGCCCGTAAGCCACTCGTTGCGTTTGCTTATCCGCTTCTGCGGCTTGAGCGCTGCGAAATGTTTTGTTTAACCGTCAACTGCTGTTTTTGCAGAAATCGGCACATCGTACTCTCACTCACTCTCACCCCGGTTTTGTCTTGCCAATACTCGCAATACTCTGCCAATGTATAGTCCTGATGCGTTTCAACCATCTCTGCGATTTCCTGCTCATAGCCCGTCAGTTGGCTGTCCTTACCCCCTGTTGCCGGAGCAGGCTTCAGCGTTCCTGTGGCTTGCTTGCGCTTGAGCAACGACTGAACCGTATTTTTGCTGACCTGGAATCTCTCTGCCACCTTACGAATCGACCTATTGCCTGCCTCATAGGTGCTGATAATTTTCTCACGTAAGTCGAGGGAGTAGGGCTTCATGGCTATCCAAGTTGACGGCTCTCCCTATTGTGCCAAATCGTTGTGCAAAACGCTGTATCGAAAAGTTATTACTATAATTTTTATCTCATAGAGACAGCTTCGCGTAAAACCATTTCATTAGTTTCAAGAACTTAAGCTATTCATACGAGAATCGAGATGCTTTGCAACAAAAGCTGTGGAGTTGTGTACTTTCTGATGTGTATACCCTCCTAGCAGTAGATATTGCTCCTAGTCCAATTATCTTCGTTGTTTTACCATCATGGCAACATCTGACAGTAATCTCGCATAAGTTAATAAGGCTTATCGCTAATAAGCTGCCAGAATAGTAATTTAGCCTATCCTAATCTCTAGAATCCATAAGATTATATTATTGGTCTTGAAAAATGCTTAACATATAGATATAGGGAATAGAGGTCTAACGCCTCAAATCAGCGGCGGCAAGCGACCCCGAACTCAGCACCAGTGACTTCTAATCGTCCGCTGCATTTGAATTGTTAGACTGCTGGCTGTTGGACACAATCGCCTAAAATAGGATTATAGAATTAGTACATGCAGTTCATTCAATGACTCAAACACCTCAACCACCAAAATCATTAGGAAATAGAGTTACTAATCTGGAGCGTAACATGTCCGACCTAAGAACCGCCGCAGAAGCTCTCTTGCAAACAGCCCAAATCCATCAAACCAATTTTGAAGCAGTCACTGCTGAATTACAGGTATCCCGCCAGCGCCAGCGAGAGAGTGACGAGCGATTTGAGATTATGCTGTCTGAACTTAGACAAATGAAAGTTGATAGCGATGCTCGATTTAGTGCTCAGCAAGCTGAGATAAGCGGTGTGCAAACTGAGATTCGTCGCATTCTTGATCGTCTCTTTAATCAGCAGAGTAATGAGCAAGCTGGTGAGTGAAGAGGATCTCAACGTCGAACAAAATTATTGCTCCTTCTCGTTGACCTTGACAGTAATTTCCATCATACGGCAGATACCCCTCTGAGCCTTCAGACACGTAGCCGTCATCCTCTGCATCCCAACCTTCACCTAAATCTATTGTGTAAAAGTGGTTGCTTCTTGAGCCAGCAGCCCAGTAGCGGCGGAGTTCACAGTCATCACCAAGAAGAGTCCGACTGTAAACAAAACACGTTATTCCCTCGTTAACATAACCAGATTGCCTAATTGCTGCATCTCTTTCAGAGCTACTAATGGTGTAGAAATGGTCTGTAATGTTGCTGTTGTAAAGCCGATAGAGAGGAGTGTAGAGGGGCGGAATGCGTCCTGCTCCCCATTCACTCTCTAAAAGTCTTTGAGAAAAACATCTACCAACAGGATTCTCTTCTCGATAACCCAACCTACGAACAGCATTAGCTATTTCGTCGGAGCTTGTTGTATACAAGCGATTAATATCTCCATCTCGCTCACGAATAGCTCTGTAAAGAGTTTGATCGGGACTGACTTGCGCTTTAGCAAGTGAAGGAAAAAGAACGATGCTCAAACAACTAGCGAGAACGAATCGAACTGCTTTAAGGACTAACATTAGTAGCGCTCTCCTGAAGATAAATGGCATTCCCCTGCTAGGGACTAAGCGGTCTAACGTTCCCGGTCAGCGGTTGCGATCGCCTTTACCTCCCCAGGCGGCTTTGGTCAATCCGCTGCACTGGGGTTGTTAGCTGGATTACGCCACCGATCGCCCCCAACCACTCAACTTCTGCCCCTCACCGATAGCCCTTCACCACCGCCACCACCACTATCCCCTGAGCGCCTTGCACCACCACCACTAGCCTCAACAACGGTTACAACCGACCATCTCCTGAGCGCTCTGGCACTCACCATCAACCTTCAAAAACGAGTGTAAAACGACCCTGTGCGGAGCCAGCTAACTATTAATAGACTGAAATTTTCCGCCTAAGATTCCAATTTAGGGTGGATAGGCAGAAATAATCTGCCTAAGATCCCAAATCTATTACTTATGCGGATTATTTCTGCATAATACGCCGCTTAAGCTGAATGGCTAGAATCTTTCCGCATATTTTCAGATTTCTTACGGAGGTGAGCAAATGTACTATTAAATACACGGTACATTTACTTGCCACTTATGCAGCCACCTCCCAAGAAATTGCTGGATCAGGTGCGGGACGCTATTCGTCTCAAGCACTACGCCTACCGCACGGAAGAAACCTATGTGCAGTGGATTCGCCGCTACATCCTGTTTCACAGTAAACGCCATCCGAAAGAGATGGGCAAAGCTGAAATTGAAGCATTCCTCACCCATCTAGCGGTTGAGGGGCAGGTCTCTGCTTCAACCCAAAATCAAGCTCTTAGTGCCCTGCTGTTTCTCTATCGGGAAGTGCTCAATCTGGAAATATTGGGCATTGATGCTGTTCGAGCAAAACGACCTCAGTATGTGCCAACTGTGCTGACCAAACAGGAAGCAATTGCTGTGATCCAGCAGTGTGACGGTATCTATCAACTGGTTGTGAAGCTACTTTACGGGAGCGGACTTCGCTTGATTGAAGGGTTGCGCTTGCGAGTTAAAGATGTTGACTTTGCTCAACAGCAAATTGTGGTCAGAGACGGTAAAGGCAGCAAGAGCCGTGTGACCATGCTGCCCTCAAGTGTTGCAGCAGAATTGCGAGATCATCTAGTGGGTGTCCAACGACAGCATCACCAGGATTTAAGTCGAGGGTTTGGAGCCGTGAATCTGCCCTTTGCGCTTGAGCGTAAATATCCGAATGCTAACCGGGAGTGGATTTGGCAGTATGTGTTTCCATCCGGTTCAATTACCAAAGACACACGCAGCGGGCTGATGTGCCGACATCACGTACATGAAAGTGGAGTACAAAAAGCGGTTAAACAAGCAGTAAGAGCTGTAAGGCTCACTAAGCGGATTGGCTGTCACACCTTCCGACACAGCTTTGCTACTCATTTGTTAGAGAGCGGGTATGACATCCGCACGATTCAAGAATTGCTGGGTCATAAGGATGTGAAGACGACGATGATTTACACTCACGTTCTAAATCGAGGTGGACGAGGAGTGAGAAGTCCACTGGATTGAGCATCAAGGGCTTTGATTCGGTTTTGAGCCGAGGTCGTCTTACCCTTAGCAAACCGATTTGGTTTGGACGATCGCCCCTCTTCACTCCTCCCTCTTCCCTCTTCTCTTACCCTCCCACTCTCCGATCGCGCGTCAAGATACTCATCACTTCACCCGAACTTGGAGCAGGTAAAAGTGGACTCCACAACCCCACTTCGGCAAAGCCGCGTCGATGCAGGTCGTGAATCGTTTCAATCACACCATCACGAGAGCCGATGATGAGAACCCGTAATCGTTCACGGTCGGAATTTTGCAGTGCAAGAACTTCTCTCTCAACAGGTGTGTTGGGAGATTCCAAGAAACAGTCAGACATGAGTTGTAACTCCTTTAGGTTTTTTGAGGAAACCCCAAAAACCTAGCCACCCCGCTTATTCACCCGTTGCATAAAGTGAGTGAGAGAACTAAAAGTGAGTTTAGTTTCACTTTCATGTTCTAAAGAGTGAGCAACGGCTTTTTTGACATGACAAGTCGGGGTGGCTAAGGGAGTGTTAAAATTCACCATTAGCCGCCAGACTGCCGGATCAGTTTGGGGGTCAGTCGCTCATTGCTGCGCTAACAGCTTTGAGCGGCGCTAGATCTTTGGGTTTGTGGGGCTGCTGTGAGTAAAATTAGCAACCTTAACGTGAGAGCATATCTGAGTGAGCGGTAGTTCGTCAAGGTGGTAAGTTACCAAGTTTTTGAGGGAATAGAGGGGCGAGTCGCCCAACCACACGGATGA
>JAAUQZ010000033.1 GCA_012033355.1 Leptolyngbyaceae cyanobacterium RM1_406_9
CTTAAAAACAGCTAGTCTAGCCATAGGGATCAACATAATCGATATTCAATTCGTGGAATTCCACGATTGCGAGAGAATTTATGGTTTTATCATCGCTGCGACCCTTAGAGGCACCTTCTCCTGCTCACATTTGCCCAGCCGATCAAGCTTGCAGTTACCTTGAGGCGGCAGCAAAAGAGTTACGTCTGGATCAGGGTGTTTTGTCTATTCTCAGCAGTCCGCGTAAGGTTGTCACTGTCTCCATTCCCATCAAGCTAGACAATGGTGAGGTGCAGGTTTTTGCAGGCCATCGCGTTCAGCACTGCGATATTCTTGGCCCTTACAAAGGCGGAACTCGTTATCACCCAGCCGTAACGCTGCAAGAAGTTTCAGTGCTAGCGATGCTGATGACCTGGAAATGTGCGCTTTTGGGCATTCCCTATGGCGGCGCAAAAGGCGGAATTGCACTCGACCCAAACCGCTACAGTGTCCATGAGCTAGAGCGAATCACCCGCCGTTACACTAGTGAATTAATTAAAGATATTGGTCCGTCTGTAGATATTCCGGCTCCAGATGTAGGCACTTCAGCCCGCGAAATGGCCTGGATGATGGACACCTATTCTATGAATGTGGGTCATGCAGTGCCGGGAGTAGTGACGGGTAAACCGATCTCGATTGGCGGGTCACGCGGTCGTGAAATGGCAACTGGGCGAGGCGTGATGATTGTGGTGCGAGAGGCACTAGCGCAACGCGGGAAGCGATCGCCAATTCTCGCATCGCCATTCAGGGTTTTGGCAATGTAGGGAGTGCCGCTGCTCTGTTACTGCACAAAGCGGGAGCCAAAGTGATAGCGGTATCCAGAGGTTCTGGCGGAATTTTTGCTGAAGATGGACTTGATATTCCAGCACTCAAAGCCTACTCTGCGGAACATCACAAAAACTTGCAGGGCTTTCCTGGCTCCGTGCCAATTAGCAATGCTGAACTGCTGGCTTTGCCCTGTGATGTTTTGATTCCAGCGGCTCTAGAGAACCAGATCACCGCAGACAATGTAGATCAGGTGCAGGCTAGCATTGTTGCAGAAGCGGCAAACGGTCCAGTATCCCTGGAGGCAGACCGGGTGCTAGAGGCACGAGGAGTAACCGTCCTGCCAGATATTTTGGCGAATGCAGGCGGGGTTGTGGTGAGCTATCTGGAATGGGTACAGGGGCTTTCCTACGTGTTTTGGGATGAGGAGCGGGTCAACCGAGAAATGGAAGGGCTGATTGTTCATGCTTTTCAGCAGGTGGTAGAGCAGTCTAACAAGAGACAAGTACCGCTCAGGCTAGCAGCCTATGTGCTAGGCGTAGGGCGAGTAGCTCAAGCTCTGCTAGACCGGGGGCTTTATCCATAAGGTGGCAGCGTGATGTAGCGGCGATGCTTCGGTTACAGGGCAACAAACCGGAGAGAAGCACAACCAATAAAAAGCAGTCGCTACTGGGGTGGGCTGCTGGCTAGCATGAGTTGCTAAAAGTAGAATATCATATTGACTAGTACATTTGAACCTTCTTCCTAGTTGAGAATTTGGTGTTACTCAGGGACGCATCCTGCTAAACGGGGGTGCGTCTCTGATCTTTTACTGGAAAAGGAGTATAGCAGTAGCCATATTGATTAGGACATTTGGGTGGCGCGGCGCCGCCGCGCCACCCAAATGTCCATGTCCTAGCCTAGCTGACTACAGCTATAAGACTATCAGGGATAGAATGAAATCAATCCGCTAGGCAAAAGTCACTATGTCTTTTACCACTAACGACCTAGAGAAGCTACAAACTCAGCATCCAGACTATCGCATGGAACTGGTTAAAGGGGCGATCGTAGTTATGAGTCCATCAGGGTATGAGTCTGATGAAGTGGCTCTAGAAATTGGTGCTCAATTGCGAAACTGGGTTAAACCTCGTCGCTTGGGAAGAGTAGCCGCATCAAGTGCTGGGTTTCGGTTGCCCAACTCTAATGTGCGAGGGCCAGACGCTTCTTTTGTGCGGGCAGAGCGCTTGCGTCGTAGCCCTCGATCATTTGCCGAACTCGCGCCAGATCTGACTGTAGAGGTTAAGTCCCCTACCGATTCAGTAGAGGAGTTAGAGTCAAAGATTCAGGAATTTCTAGACATGGGAACACGGGTAGGAATTCTGATTAATCCTGATAATCACACGGTTAACCTCTATCGCTCTGGAGAAGCAGTAGAAACGTTGGGTGACGGTGATATATTAACGCTTCCTGATCTGCTTCCAGGTTGGGAAGTTGCTGTTTCAGACTTGTGGCCACCCGTGTTTGAATAGCCCAGTTTAATTACCGTTGAAAACTGGCTGGTGTTTAACAGTGAGTTATGGTTTTGGGAATATCGGGTGCGATCGCACAGAGTTTACACATAATGCTTACCAGAATTAACCTTGAACATCGCCATCTCTACAGTTGGCGATGTTACGGCTCGAAAAGGTGAGTTGAGCTTCGTCTTCACGCCTCCTTATTTTCTCAGAACGTAGTAATCGTTCTGAAAGTCGTGGGGCAGTTGCTTGACTTCAGCGCTGACAAACCCCGCTTCACCCAATAGTTGCAGCGCTTTTTCTCGTCCCCACATTGCACCTAGTCCCATTCCGCCTAAAGCCAGGGAGACGGTCATGCAGTGCATACACGAAATGGTGTAAAGTAGCGGTGCGATGGGGTGTTCTAAGTTGCCGCTAACCTCTGTTGCTGCTTGAATATCCTGCATTAGATAAGTTCCATTGGGACGTAGAGCATTGTAGATGTTTTGCAGTACTACATCTGGCTTTGCCTGGTCGTGGATGGAGTCAAAGGTCGCAATCCAGTCGTACTGCTCTTTTTCATCAAGGGTCGCTGCATCTTTAATAATAAATCGCAGGTTTGTTAAATTGTGCTGCTGGGCTTCAGCGGTAGCGGTGGCGATCGCTTTCTCTGAAAAGTCGTAGCCCGTAAAGCGGCTGTTGGGAAATAGCGTTGCCAGCTTATTGAGTGCGCGACCGCTACCACAACCTACATCCAGCACATCAATTCCTTGCTGAAGTGCCTCAACCAGCCCTGGAATCAGAGGCAAGATATGATCTTCCAGCGCAGCAACAGTCGTTTGCCCGCTCTCCTCCGCCATCACTTCATGAAACCGTTTGAACTCAGAATAGGGAACACCGCCACCCTGAGAAAAACAGTCAACAATCTGATCTTCCACAGCACCCAGTAGCGGCACAAACTGAGTAATGGGTGCCATGTTGTCTGATGCCGAACGAGTGAGGCAGGCTGCGTGTTCGACGGGCAAAACATAAGTTCGGTTAGCCGAATTGTATTCAACCAAATGCCCTGTCACCATCGCACCTAGCCATTCTCGCACATAGCGTTCGTTTAGCCCTGCGGCATCTGCGATCTGTTGACTGGTGGAAGGGGGCAACTTTGCCATTGTGTCAAACAGGTAAGTGCGATGACCAATTGAAGTCATCAGGGCGATCGCACCACTGTTGAGAATGCCTAACATCTGCTCTGCAAAGGCATCGGCTCTAACTGAATCGAAGATTTGTGTTGTCATGCTGACCTCTTGAAAGGGGAGACTGTAGAGTTTTTGATATCTCCCATCTGCTATTCATTAGATTAACCAGGATGAGTTCAAACCCTGGTATGAAAAGGTCAGGGAAGGTCAGACAATCGCAACAAAGTTCAAATCTACCTTAGCCAACAGCTAATCTAGCCAACAGCTAGGGGTTGGAGTGCTGGAAGGACTTGCTCACCAAACACCTCAATAAACTGCTGTTGTTCACGGTTTACGTTATGCAACAACAGTTCACTGAAACCCAGTTCCACATCCTGTCTCAGCCAATCGATGTGCTGCTGCGGGTCGGCAGAAATGCGAACGTGGCCATTTAACTCATCGGGCTGCACAAATTGACCTGCAACCTCAAACTGGTGAGGAGTTTGTAGCTCTGTCATCAATACATTTTCAAAAATATTACTGCGCCACTGTTCATGGGCTTTTTGACGAGCGGCAGCTTCATCTCGATCATAGGAAAGCTGCACTTTGAGTAACATTGGTTTTCCGCCTCCACCCCCTTGTCGAAAAGCGTCTACGACTTCTTTTAGCTTTTCGGGTGGGCGCGAAATCGTGATCAGTCCGTCTGCCCAACTGCCCAGCCATTCTGCGGTTTTTGCAGTAACCGCTGCACCGATGATGAGTGGAGGAGTTTCTGGACGGGAGTAAAGTTTGGCTCCTTCAACGCAGACTAAACCGCGATGAGTGACCGTTTCGCCAGCCCAGAGCGATCGCATTACATCTACACATTCTTTAAGTCGAGCATTGCGATCGCTTTTGATCGGCCATTTTTCGCCCGTAATGCTTTCATTAAGTGCCTGACCGCTACCCACAGTAACCCAGAAGCGATCGGGAAACATCTCTGCCAAAGTTGCTGCGGCTTGGGCGATGATTGCAGGATGATATCGCTGTCCGGGGGCACACACGACCCGATAGGAAAGGCTTGGCGTTGCCTGCATTGCCGCCCCTAACCACGACCAGGCAAAACCACTTTGTCCTTGCTGTTCCGTCCAGGGATGAAAGTGGTCAGAGGAAAGGGCGTGGGTAAAGCCTGCCTGTTCCGCTAATCGCACATATTTCAGCAATTCGCTCGGCTTAAACTGTTCGTGAGAAGCATGATAGCCAATCTTTACCATAGGAATTTTTCCTGCTCGTAGGCTTGAGTCGGAATAGCGTTATTAACCCTATCTCGCACGAGCATCCGTCAAAATTCATCGGTTTTTAGGCATAAACTTTCTCTAAGGTCAGCGAACACTGAGGTCTTAGAGCATTCGTTTGCATCGGTGGCTGTGAAATGACCCGCAGTTCGTGCGGATAGCGGGGACGCTGATCGTTTAGCAACCAGATAGGCGGCACCATCATCGCTTCGTAGTCAGCGATCGTGTCAAAGGTACCAGGTTGGGCTATCAGTTCAACCCTTTGCCCCGGTCGATACTCAAATGCTTCTTCCCAATCTAAATCTGCCCCAGCACTCATAGTAGCTATAAATAGTATCTTCTTATACACATTGTAAGGCTTGTTTATTGCTTAAGCAATATTCTGTAGCCAAAGATACATTTTTTAACCCGGAAGAGACCTCTTCAAAACACACGCATTGAATTGATATTAGTCTCTAAAGGGTTCTAGCAGGGGAGGAAAGGTCGTTGAGACGAGGAAGTTGGCAATCCACTGCACAGCGGCACAAACTGCCAGGGCGATCGCCTGAATTCTATTACATGAAGTAAGCTGAGCTTAGCCAATCTGAGGGACTGTGATGACTGACATCAACACGACTGACATCAGAGAGATGTTGCGCCAGGTGTCACTATTTAGCCATTTGCCTGAGCAGCAGTTGCAGTGGTTGGCTGAGCACGGAACTGAGGTTTGGCTGGAGCCAGGACAAATTGCTGCCCAGGGAGATCCGGCAGACGGCTTTTATATTATTTTGCAGGGTGAGACGACCTGGACGAAGGATATTCAGGGAGAAACTGCCCATGCGGTAACGCTGGGCGCAGGGGAAGTTTTTGCAGAACTGATTTTGCTGCTGGACGAGCCTTACCCTACTACGGGACGGGCTGTAACAAAAGTGCAGCTTTATAAGCTGACCCCAGATTGCTTTTGGGAAATGCTGAGAATGTGCCCGTCGATTTTTCGCAAAATTCTCAAAATCTCGGCGCAGCGATCGCAAATTCACGAATCTGTCACTCAGCAACAGGCGAAACTTATTTCTTTAGGAACCCTTTCTGCGGGGCTAGCGCACGAGTTAAACAACCCAGCCGCAGCCGTTCGACGCAATGTATCTTACCTAGAAGAAGTATTGCAAAAACTTCCTAACCTGGCGCTAAAGATCCACCAGCAGCCAATGGTCGCTGACCAGGTAAAGTTTCTCAGCGACCTGTATCTTCAGGCAACGGAATCCACGAAGCGGAGCTGTTCGTTGGACCCGATCGCCCAGAGTGAGGCAGAAGACGCGATCGCCGATTGGCTAGAAGCCCACGACGTTGAGAATGGTTGGAAGCTTGCTCCGATGCTAGGCATGGCCGACCTGCATCCCACTCGGCTGGATGAGATCATCACCCACCTTGCCCCAGACTGTTTGGGCAGCGTTTTAACCTGGCTAGAGGCAACGCTCACGGGTATCAAGCTGTTAGAAGACATTAAGCTTGGCTCAACTCGGATGTC
Organism: Leptolyngbyaceae cyanobacterium RM1_406_9; assembly: GCA_012033355.1. Taxonomy (GTDB): domain Bacteria; phylum Cyanobacteriota; class Cyanobacteriia; order Elainellales; family Elainellaceae; genus JAAUTN01. The sequence goes on from JAAUQZ010000033.1 coordinate 6,203, forward strand.
TGAACTGGTGACAGCGATGAAAAGTTACTCCTACATGGATCAGGCGCAGCTTCAGGAGTTGGACGTGCATGAGGGGATCAACAACACCCTCACGATTTTGAAACATAAGTTGAAGTATGGCATGACAGTCAACCGTGAGTATGGTGACTTACCTAAAATCTGTGCCTATGGCCCGCAGCTTAACCAGGTGTGGACAAATTTAATTGACAACGCGGTAGATGCAACGGGAGGGAAGGGGCATCTGTGGATTCGGACGGCGCTGGAGGGCGATCGCATCCTGGTTGAAATTGCTGATGACGGAGCAGGCATCCCTGCTGAGATTCAACCGCGCATTTTTGACCAATTTTTCACCACGAAAGAAGTGGGTCAGGGCACAGGACTTGGTTTGGACATCGTTCGCCGCATTGTCGTTGGGCAACACAAAGGAGATATTCGCTTTGAGTCAGAGCCAGGAGATACGCGCTTTCAGGTGCGACTGCCGATTCGCCCCCCCCAAAAGCACTGCTTCTAAATAGAGCCGCTAAATCGTCGAACAACCTGCATCCAGTCTTGAGGATTATACGTAAACAGCATAGACACCTGAATTCACCCATGATGCTTCTAGTCCTGGCAGAATACCGCTGCCAAAATTGTGACAGGAGATACGTTGGCTTTTTGGAGAATGCAATACAGTAAATCTGTAGGAAAGCTGAAAATTACACAGTATTTCTTAAGCAAGTTTACATTTCGTAAACATTCTCTATTTGTCTCAAGCCCCTTCAGTCGTGCGTTTCACCGTCTTCAACAGCAAATTTACCGATCTGGGAACCTGAGAGTCTGTAAATACTTCTTGATGTAAATGTGAAGCGCTATCTGATCTAGATCACAGGGCGATGCGAAGCAGTTCCCCTTTTGGGGTAACCGCCGCCTAAAGCTCTAGCTTCAATGCTCTATATAAATCTGCTCTAACCCCTCAAGAGTGCTGGTATGACTTCTATTCGTGAAATCGTCGGACAAACGCTCGAAACAGGCTATCTCCCTCTGGAGGCAGAGGATCAACTGCGAAGGCTGCTCCAACAGACCAAGTACGGCTGGGAAGACCTAAATGCGTTTATTAAACTTCAGCAGGCTGCAATGGAAGGGCAGATTCGCCAAGAGTCCCGTGAAGCGGACGAACTCTCTTATCTTCTCGTTAACTCATAATCGCTCCGGACAAATTTAGGGTGGTTAATTGGCTTGAGGGTTATGGGGTTTATACTGAGAAATCCCTACTGCAATTAATCAACCGAGAATAGCAATGCCAGAATTTGCTCTTCCCCAACCTCCCGTATTTGAGCGTGTTGAGGACGAACGGTTACACCGCAAGCAGCGATTGGCGGCTGCATTTCGCCTGTTTGCCCGCTACGGCTTTGATGAGGGCATCGCAGGTCATATTACGGTTCGCGATCCCGAATTTGCGGATCACTTTTGGGTAAATCCCTTTGGAATGTATTTTGGGCACATTCGGGTATCTGACTTGATTTTGGTCGCCAGCGACGGTGAAATAGTCAAGGGAAATCGGCCCGTTAATCAAGCAGCCTTTGCCATTCATGCGCCGATTCATGCCCATCGTCCAGACGTTGTAGCGGCGGCGCATTCTCACTCAACCTATGGCAAGCTATGGTCTACGTTTGGCAGACTGCTTGATCCGCTGACGCAGGATGCCTGCTCGTTTTATCAAGACCATGCGGTGTTTGCAGATTATACGGGCGTGGTGTTAGATACCTCAGAAGGCGATCGCATTGCAGCGACCCTGGGCGATCGCAAAGCCGTCATCCTTCAAAATCATGGACTCTTAACCGTCGGGCAGTCTGTTGATGAAGCCGCCTGGTGGTTTATCACGATGGAGCGATCGTGCCAGGTGCAGGTAATGGCAGAAGCGGCAGGCAAGCCTCACCTGATCAAGCCAGAGGTTGCACAGTTAGCCCAAACCCAGGTCGGTACGCCCTATTCAGGCTGGTTTTGCTTTCAGCCACTCTACGACAAAATTGTGCGCGAAGAACCCGACCTGCTGGAATAAGTTAGCGCTGCAAATTATCAAACTAGCCCGCAGGAGGTGAACCATCAGCCGGAGTCGGAGCCTGACACGATTCAGCCGTGTGGTCAAATTTGACCGTAACCAGGTAAACCTGATCGCTATCCGATTCGTTCTCAAACTCGTAAGCGGCGATCGCCTCCAGTGCCTTCTGGTTAAACAACTGAAAGCCGGAGCTTTGAATCAGCTTCGGTTCATCAACCACGTTAGCCTCGGAGTTAACGACAACTCCATAGACAGCCGCAGGTTCAATCTCTAGAGGGCAAGCTTCTGGGGGATAGGTCGCAGGAATTTCTGCCTCCTTAAAATCGTTTCCTTCCCGTCCAAGCTGGTTGTAGAACCAGTCGCCAAAGGTTAGGTTTGCTTCCTCTGTCGTGGTACCCGTAGGGTTTCTGCCTAACCGCTCATACGCCGCTCGATTTTGGGCAAGTCTGGACTGGAGTCTCTCTGCGGCCGGGCGATTAGCTTGAGAGGAATTGCCCGGAGTCGAACTTTGCCCACTGCCCGATCTCTCTATGAGTCTATCTATATCAGGGTTTCGAGCAACACTGGGATTCGTTGGCGAAACGGTTCCTGCTGCGGGCGAGGGCGAGGGCGACGGTGAGGGCGACGGCGACGGTGAAGGGTTTTGTCGGGTTGTGGGGGAACCAGGTGGCGGCTCGTAGGGCGGGTAGAGATTAGGCTCGTAGGGCGGGAAAGGAGGGAAAAACTGCGAGGGTGGAGCCTGGTTAGGTAGGGGAGTCAGGGAATACAAATCGGACTCTGAAAGCGGCGGCAGCTGTAAACTTGGCGTAGAGAAGTCTGGAATGCGGGCTTGCTCTTCGGGCGATAGCTCTACAACACCGACAGTGCGCTGATCGTCTGGCTCTTCGGTCAAGGAAGAGGAAGGCAAAATTGGCAAAGCAGCCCAAAACAACCCATGAGCGCCTACCGATAAAGCGGTGGCTATCCAAACGGGCTGACGCACGACCCGATGCAGAGTTGGAACAATGGAGCGAGCAAATGAAGATCGGAACATAGCAAAGTGCGCTGGACTCTGTTCAAGCTTATGAGATGAAAGGATTTCGGGTGGATCGGGGTGAGGGCAACAAGCGTACTGACCAAGCGTACTAAATTTACGTTCCCTGTTCACTAGATGCTAGAGAGAGCATAGCCTGGAATAGATCGTTTTGCTTCTTCATCCTAAATCTGCATGGTATACCTGGACGATCAGCAAAGAAAAGTAAGGCAGCTTAAGGTGGGGGCGATCGCTTAAATCTGCATAGATCATTTGCTCTGGCAAGGTGGCCCGCTCCACCACGTAGCTTTGCTGAAGCAGCCCCTGCTGTTTTAGGATCGTCCAAACCTGCTCATAAACCGAACTTACCTTTAGTAAAACAACTACATCGGCAGTGGCGATCGCGGTTTCCAAATCTGAAACGGTATGGAGGGCAGGCAAAATCGCCAGCCGCTGATTCCAAATCGTCAGTGGAATTCCCAGCCCTGCTGCTGCTGCCAGGGGCGAACAAACTCCAGGGATCGTCTGCGCCTCAACTTCAGGATGAGTCTGTAGCAGCGTTTGTGCCAGATAGGTGAAAGTACTATAGAAGCTCACATCCCCTTCTGAGACAAATGCCACGTCTTGTCCCTGTGCCAGGTGTTGCCAAACCTGCTCAGCCGCCGCCTGCCACGCTGCTGTTAGAGTTTTGGCATCCTGCACGTAAGGAAAATTTAGTGCCAGATGCACCTGATCAGGCTGGAGCCACTGCTGCACGATCCGTTCCGCGATCCCCACTTTCCCCGCTAGCCCAGCCGGAAATGCAACCACAGGTACGCCCTTCAGCAGCCGTAGCCCTTTCAGTGTAATTAATTCTGGATCGCCAGGTCCAACTCCAATACCGTACAGCTTGCCTAGAGATAGCTTAGTTAAAGAATTAGTCATGGTGTGATGATGAGCGATCGCCCTCTTCCAACAGTTCGCCTAAACGCACGAACCTGCTCCGCTACCTTAAGACCTTAAACTAGAAATTAGCAAACCCTTAACCCCGTAGATTGGGTGAAGCGAATGCGTAACCTAACATTCGCCTAGATTCTATTAGGTTACGCTTTGCTTCACCCAACCTACATAGTCTTCTCCCCTGTGCCTAACAGTTATGAATCAGATTGCCGAACGGCTGGCTGAAATCGACCGCAAACATTCCCAGCGCTACATCGAACTCGATCCGGGTGGTTATTTCATCATCTACCTCGATCGGCAAGCAGAGCTAATTTGCGTCAAGCACTTCACCAACGTAATCAGCGAAAAAGGGTTAGCACTTGACCCCGAAACAGGCAAGCCGATCCCCGTGCGCGGCAAGGTCGAGCGAACTGCAAACGCTGTGTTTAGCGGCAGAACCGCTAAAGAACTCTGTATCAAACTGTTTGAAGAAATGCAGCCGCCCCTGGTTAATTACCTCGACCACGCCGCCTATCTGGGAAGAGAACTGGTACGGGCGGAGACAGCGCTAGTCACGGGGGAGGAATATGTGCAGGACTAAAAAAACGAGGCAATTTCACGTATGCTTACACACCCAAAATTGCCTCAGAAAACTCTAGCCTTGAAGAATTTGATACAGATAGTAAGTTGCCATTGGGATCACCGTTGCAGCAATCAGGAAACCAACTACCCAAACGGTTGCGTTGCTCTTTTCGGTATCTTCAGGGGTGGCAAAGGTGCCTTCGACCAAGACGGTATTTTCGACAACGGGTGGTCCGGGATCAGGTTGACCAGAGAGAACGGCAACCAGGCGATCGCTTGCTTCTAGAAAAGCCTGATTATACTTATTGTCCTGACGCAGCGGCACCATCACGGTTTCCTGGGCAACGCTTTGGGCAATTTCGTCGGTTAAAGTTGCTTTAACGCGATCGCCTGTGCGAATTGCAACATTGTTGGTGACGTTATCCAACACCAGCAAAGTCTGATTTGCTTGCGCTTCAGGAGTAGAAAACCACTGCTCAAAAAGCTTGTCTGCAAAGCTTTGGATCGTTTCACCATAGTCAAGTCGATGCAGCGTGACAAATCGAACTTCATTGCCCGTTGCTTGGGCTAGCTTTTCCAAGTCGCCGCTGATTTTGCCTTCACTCAGGCGGCTTAAAATTTCCGCTTCGTCAACAATCCAGGTAGGATCGCCTGCGGTCAGGCTTGGCATACTGTAAACGCTTGTGGCGTAAGCGGGTGCGGCACTGACTTGAACCACAAAAAACAGTCCCACAGCAGCTAGTAACAACCTACGCAGAAGCTTTCCCAGGGTTGAAGTGAGAGATGAGAGGAGCATATTTATGAGTCCATATTTATCTTTTGTTACTTATCTCTCAAAATACTATAATGTCTTGCTAAAATGTCTTGCTAAGAAGCACGAATTAAATAACCCTAAATTTTGCTGTACGGCACAGACTCAAAGTGGGGTAGTTTGCGTTTCCTCTAGGAGGTTGGGAGCGGGGGCAGCAGCGTCATTGGTCAAACTACCTGGAGTACTCAACAAAGCGGCAGTCGCGTTGACGACCAGTTGGGTTGCGCCAGTTAAGAAGGGGCGATCGAGGCTTTCAAATGTGTCTGTAGCCTGATGGTAGTTAGGGTTGCGGAAATTTGCGGTATCTGTCACCATGACTGCGCCAATGCCTTTTTGCCAAAACGGGGCGTGATCGCTTCGCAGTAAATCTGGAGTGAGCGGCCCTAACAGCGGAATCGGTAAGCTCAAAACTTGAGGCGATTCTGATAGGGCGGCCTGATGAAAAGCGTCAATTAGAGACATATGACCGCGATCGCCAATCACCGCCAGAAAGTCTCCCTGGTCGGTCGGCGGGCTAATTGGCAACCCAGCAGGATATTGCTGACAGCCTTCGGTGTGACAGGCAAAGCCAATCATGTCCATGATGATCGCGCCTGCTAAATTTGTCGTCAGGCTATCGTCCGCTGCGTAAGCAAGACTGCCCACTAGCCCAACTTCTTCCAGGTCAAACAGGGCAAGCTTGAGCGCTCGTGGAGTGGAAAATTGCCCCAGCAGCCGAGCCGTTTCTAAAACAGCCGCAACGCCAGTCGCGTTATCGTCTGCACCAGGCGATTGCTCTACCGTGTCATAGTGGGCTGCGACCAAGATTGCCCCAGCCGATGGATCGGTTCCCGGACGCTCTGCCACGACATTTACGCCATTCTCAAAGGTTTGAAACTGAGGTAGCCATCCAGCCTCCTGTAGCGCTGCGGCGATGTACTCACGGGTGCGGCTGCGCTCTGCCTCGGTGTATCGCTTGGAAGCAAGCGCTTCGACATCAGCCAATACTCGGTCGGGGTTAATGGCGGGTGCTTCTACCTGGGCGATCGCAGGAGTTTCTGCTCGTTGGGGCGATCGCGGACTGACTAATCTTTCCCGAAAGCTGGTTTCTACAATCTGAGGTCGGAGTTGAATCGCGTGCCAGTTCCAGCCTGTAATCACTCCTAATAGCGTGACAAGAAATAACGCTAACCAAATTCCCAGCTTCCTCATATCCGCGTCCTTTCAATTTGCCCAGTCCTCATTCTATGGGTTCTATCCAGGTAGCGTCTGTTTGCAAATCACAACTTAATCATTTACTCCTTTCCCACTAAAAGATCAGGGATGCGCCCCCGCGTCGCGGGGCGCATCCCTGATCTCTTGTGCCCAATCTTTAACGCTGAGGAGACTGTAGCCCCGCTCGTAGCACTGTTAATACCTGCGCCATCTGGTTTTCAACAGTGACTCTACTGCCAACCATAATCCTGGAAACACCTGACTGCGAATAATTCCATCTGAATCAGGGGTGAGCTGCTGGTACTCTCCGTCCACCAGTTGAAACCACTTCAGTTGATTCTCAAACGCCTGCCAGACCATGTATTCCTTCACGCCGTTGCGACGGTAGGCTTGCAGTTTGCTGCCCATGTCGATTACCCCTTCGGGGAACTGCGAAGCAACCGCCGCTTACACAAATTTTGGAATTGCGTTAATGGTGTAGAAGATTAAATTGCAATCCTTTTGAAAATCGCGGTATGAATAGTAAGAATTGTTCTCAATAGTGCCAAGCAAGAGGCAAACCATTTACTATGGCGATCGCACCCTACCAGCAAGCCCCAATCACCCTTTCGCAAGATGATTACTGGTTACTGATTCACGACGCAGCAGGTGAGCAAACGGTATCTACGGCAGACCCGTTAAACATCACCTGGAGCTATCCATCGCAATGGGGGAAAGGATATGTCCGAGACATCCACTTACAAGACGGGCTGGTTGTGTCTATTATCGACTACTGCCCTTACCATGATCTGATGCTCAGCAGCAGCGATCGGGAACATCCTCTAGAACTCACTTACATTCTGGCTGGGGTTACATCATCTAGCGTGACATCTCCTCAAGCTGGACAGTACATTTTTTGTGGTAGCGGCATGGCTCCAGGTGCAGTGTGCAAACAGCCAGCGAATCAACGTAGAGTTGAGGTCAGCATTCATATTGATGTAGCACTCCTTTGCCAATGGATGAACGGCACCGCTGATCAGTTTCCCCCAACGCTTAAGCCATCTCGCTAAACCGTTTGATCAAACTTTCTTTTCTCAGATTTATCCCACAACTGTAGCGATGCAGATGTCCATACAGCAGGTCTTACACTGTCCGTTTCAAGGCTTGACGCAGCGAATGTATTTAGAGAGTAAAGTGTGGGATCTGATGGCATTGCAGCTTGCTCAGATGCTCGATTCTGATTGCTATAAACAAGGCTCAAAGCGGCTCAAGCCAGAAGATGTTGGACGAATCTACTATGCCAAAGAAGTGTTAAGTTCCCGACTGTGCCAGCCTCCCTCTTTGATGGAATTAGCTCGTATTGTTGGCATTAATGATTGCAAGCTCAAAGCCGGATTTCGACAGGTATTTGGCACAACGGTATTTGGCTATTTACACGATTGCCGGATGGAGCGATCGCGTCAGCTATTAGAAGCAGGTGAAATGAGCGTTGCAGAAGCCGCACAAGCCGTTGGATTTGTCAGTCGCGGACACTTTGCCGCTGCATTTAGGCGACGGTTTGGTGTAAATCCAAGTGTATATATGGCACACAAACGGTAAGCTGAGCAGGCATTTGCTTAGAATAAAGTTATTCATTAAAACGGAGCGCCCCTATGAGCCAGTCAGCCACCGATCGAGTCCGCTGGACGACCGCAGACCTGGATCTGCTGCCTGACAACGGCACTCGCTATGAAATTATTGACGGTGAACTATTTATCACCAGAGCGCCACGCTGGAGCCATCAGAAAGTTGCTGATAATATCTGCGCTGCATTGAACCGTTGGTCTGATGAGACTGGTTTGGGAGAGGCAACAACAACGCCCGGAATTATCTTTTCGGATGCCGATAATGTGATTCCCGATGTGGTGTGGGCTAGCAAAGAACGGTTGGCAATGCTGCTGGATGAAGCAGAACATTTGACGGGTGCGCCAGAACTGATCGTGGAAGTCCTATCGCCTGGAGAAAACAACGAGCGGCGCGATCGAGAAATAAAACTCAAGCTCTATGCCACTCAAGGAGTACGAGAGTATTGGATCGTTGATCTCCAGTTGCAGCAAGTCCAGGTCTATCGACAGCAACAGGCTACCCTGCAACTTGCAGCGACTCTATTTGCCGATGACGAAATCAGTTCATCACTTTTGCCCAGCTTTGCTTGCCCAATTACTCGCTTTTTCCGTTAGTTTAATATCTTTTGACATCTATCGAAATGGCAGATGTTCATCAAATTGTGTTCATTCCTTTGCAATGCCTTTGCTACGTAATCCGTTCGCTAAAATGGCTATAACTCCTTTGCCCGCTAGAGATTGATTATGGTGTTGCAACAACCTCGTTCTCTGCCGATTCCCCCTCTAGAGAGTGGCGATCGCCTGACTCGCACTGAGTTTGAGCGCCGCTATCAGGCAACCCCAGAAAAATTCAAAGCGGAACTGATTGAAGGAGTCGTTTACGTGGCATCTCCAGTTAGAGTTTTTCACGGCACCCCTCATTTCAACCTAATTACTTGGCTGGGGGTGTATAGCACAGCAACTCCGGGGGTTAGTGGGTCAGATAATGCTACAACCCGGTTAGATATGGACAATGAACCACAACCCGATGCCTTACTGCGAATTGAAATGGGGGGAACATCGACTATCAGTGAGGACGGCTACATTGAAGGGGCACCCGAACTGATTGCAGAAATTGCCGCCAGCAGTGCCGCCATTGACTTGGGAGCCAAGCAAAATGCCTATCGTCGCAATAGTGTTCAGGAATATTTGGTATGGCAAACCTTTGAGAATCGCTTGAGTTGGTTTCGATTACAAGCGGAAGAATTTGTCTTAATTGAACCGGATGCTGATGGCATCATCCGTAGCATCGTTTTCCCGGGGCTATGGTTGGCAGTCCCCGCTTTGCTAGAGGGCAGGATGATGGAGGTGCTGAATGTGCTGCAAGCCGGAATTGCTGACCCCGCACATCAAGCTTTTGTTCAAACGTTGACATCTCCCAATCTCGCTTGAATCCGGTACTCTTTTTAGCAAGGCTTCTCAGGAGAACCAGCTTCAAAGGCTGTCACGGTACTCTGACAGCACCATGACAATCTGAGTTAGTATTTGTCGATTCCGCTCTGACGGGTCTGCTAGAAAGGTTAAGAGTGCAAGATCTCGTTCAACTTTGACTCTAGCTCGGCGAGCTGCTTGTTCCGATTCTTCAACTCTTCGTTGCTCTTCTTCAACTTTCTCAGCCTCTGCTCGTGCCAAGCGGTCTGTTTCTCGATTTCGACGGTTCCACTCAACGCCGAGATTAACCAATGCCACCACGAGGGCCGCCACGGTGAGTCGGTTGCTCCAGAGTCGTGGGTTTGCGAGTTGTCCGAGGAGGAGGAAGTCGGTTTTATCATAAAACCTCAGAAAGGCGATGCTGATGACCAGTAAGGTAAGGCTGGTGCCAGGTAAGAGGGCGAGTAAATTAATCCATCGATTCATTAGAATTAATCCCAGTCGCCCTCTATTTTAATTCATCTTTTGCGTCAGCCTTAGATCTTGCGTCAATTCCAGCCCAGTCAAGCCGACCTCAACAGCCAATTCATGCTTGTCAAGTTATGGCAGCAGGTTCAGATTTTCTTGAATTTAATTTGAGGCGATCGCCCCCATCCTCTCAGCATTGACAAACTATTTCAGTTAGATGAGAATGAATTTCAATTATAAAAATGACTGATTGTGTTCTGTAGATGGACGCTAACAATGCCGCTAGTTCTTTCTACTCAAGACTGGCATGAGTTATGGGATGCCGATCCGCTCAAAGACCTAACCATTAAGTATCCCGACGCTTTTGAAAAGATACACAGTTGGAGATGCTCTCTCGATCAAGGCTGCCGCCGAGATCTACAGCTTCGTGACCTGTGGCTCACGATTGAAGAATACCAGCATCAACACGACGTAATTTTCCATTCAGAACTCGCCAGTTGTGAAACAGTCTCTTGTTTTTTCATCAGCGGAACGATCATTAATTGCCATCAGGGGCTGACGGCTGAAAATCTCGAAAGCCCTGGACACCATTACATAGAATACATTCAAGCTGGTAGAGAGGCTGATCACCTGTTTGCTGGCGATCGCGTTGTCAGAATCAGCTTTAGTCTGAACTTAAAAACCCTCAACCAGTTTGGCGAAACCATTGAATTACCCCGTGAGCTACAGCCCCTAGCAAACGATGCAGCCCCCAACTCGTTTTATCGCCAGGGTAAGACCACCGCCGATATGCAGGTGGTGCTGCATCAGATTCTCAATTGCCCCTATAAAGGCTCTCTTAAACAAATGTATTTAGAAGGCAAAGTCCTGGAACTGGCGGCTCTGCAATTTTCCCAGTTTACAGAGCAAGATCGTTTCATCTCTCCCAGTTTGGTCTTCAAGCCTGACGATATCGAACGCCTGCATCAGGCGAAAACAATCCTCATGCAGCAGTTTGAGCAGCCGCCCTCATTAACGGCTCTGGCGCGACAGGTCGGACTCAATGACTGCAAACTGAAGCAGGGGTTTCGGCAGCTCTTTGGCGCGACCGTCTTCGGATATCTACGAGATTATCGCTTAGAGCAAGCCCGCCTTTTACTCATTCAAGATCGGCTCAATGTGCAGCAGGTCGCTCACACCGTTGGCTATGCTCAATCGGGCTACTTTGCCAAAGCTTTTAAGCAGAAGTTTGGTGTCAGTCCTAAGACCTATCAATTAAGTTCAGCTAGATCCAGCTAATGGAAACAGAAAATCCGAGTAGTACCTGAAATACTCCCGCTAGTAATTAAAATAAACCTCACACCCCCGTATGCTTCTTGAATGTGATTCTCATTTATAAGATTGCATGGTGTGTGGAGGCAACGATGAATCAACGACAAGGGCTGATTTTTGCTTTAAAGGTTGTTTTTTCGTGCATGAAGCGCCTGAAAAAACAACCCTTTCAACCAGTTTTAAAACATACCCTAGTTTGGCTGACGGGTGCGTGTTCAATGGTGCTGACTTCAACTGCGAAGGCAGAATCTCTGGAAACCTTAACTGTTTCTGCAACTGCGGCAGTCCCAGCGGGGGCTTCTCAACCTGGCGAAGGATTTGAACCAGCCGTCAGTGTTGCGGAATGGATGAGCCAAATTCAAGCTCAGGAGCAGGTTGGTGGAAGCTCTACTGAATTGGCTCAGACCCTAACTGAGATCACCAATGTTCAGTTAACCGAAACAGAGGGCGGACTAGAGATCACATTAGAAGCCACTGCCCCTCTGTCTGCTCCCGAAACTGCGATCGCTGGCAATGCCCTGATTGCAGATATCCCCAACGCGGTGCTGGCATTACCCGAAGGCGAAATGTTTGAGCAGTTTGGCCCTGCTGAAGGGATTGCTCTGGTCAGTGTCATGAATACGCCAGAGGGTGGAGTCAGGGTGTCGATTACGGGAACGGATGCGCCACCGACCGCCAACCTGAGTGTAGAAGCATCAGGGCTGGTGATAGCCGTTACGCCGGGAGCGGGAGTCGCAGAAACCGAGGACGATGCAATTCAAGTGGTGGTGACGGCAACCCGGACGGAAGAAGATATTCTTGATGTGCCGCGATCGGTCACGGTTATCACCCGTGAGGAGATTGAAGAACAGTCACGCCTGAACCGCAATTTGTTTGAAATTTTAGGTACAACAGTTCCTGGGTTTGGGCCGCCGAATCAGAGCGATCGCAACAATGCTCAAACCCTCAGAGGGCGAGATGTACTCATTCTCATTGATGGCGTTCCTCAAAGTTCCAACTTCTTCGGTGCGGCTGGTTTTGCCAGCTTCGATTCATCCAGTGTTGAGCGAATTGAAGTGGTGAGTGGTCCTACAGGGCTATACGGATCTGGAGCAGCAGGTGGGGTCATCAACGTCATCACTCGCCGACCAGAAGAGCCGTTTACAGTCCAGGCAGAAGTCGGAATTTCTGCCGACTTAGGGGAGCTAGAAGGGGATAGTTTTGCCTATGATTTGGGTTTCGGATTCTCTGGAATAGAGGGAAATATTGACTATCTGTTCAATTTTGCAGGACGATTTACCAATCAGTTCTACGATGCTGAAGGCGATCGCATTCCTCAAAATAATCCAACCCTATCGGGTGCAACGGTTCTAAATTTCTTCGGGCGTTCGGGCATTGATATCACAGATGAGCAGCGGTTACAGATTTCAGCAAGTCATGTGCGCGATCGCCGCGAGGTTGACTTTATCACCGATCCAATAGTTCAAGACATTCCAGGAAGGCAAAGAGCAAGAGCATTAGCAGCCGATTTGAGCTTTGATGAGTTAGAAAGACCTGGTAATACGACAACTAACATTAATCTCAATTACACTCACGATGATGTGTTTGGCAGCCGCTTGCAGGCACAAGCCTATTACTGGGACAACGATGTCACCGATTTTCCCTTTGACGATCGCGGCGGTTTTATTGATGCCATTGTCTATGGTCCATTTCTGGGAGAAGCGTTTGGAGGGCGGCTGCAAATCGAAACGCCGATCGCTCAACCATTGGAGTTACTCTGGGGCGCAGACTATCGCAATGAACGCAATGAGAATATCTTTTTTGTCATTGATCCCGTTGCTTTTGATGAAGACGAAGTGGTGCGATCGCTGGAAGAACGAACTTGGCTACCGCCCTATTTCGTGGATCAGCTCGGATTATTTGGTCAACTCCAGTGGGATGTTACTCCTGATCTGACGCTCAGTGGTGGCATTCGTCAAGAGTTTTTAGAACTTCAAGCAGACGACTTTACCACTTTCTTTGGCGATGATATTGAGGGCGGCACAGTGAATTTCGATGCAACGGTGTTTAATGCGGGTTTAGTCTATCGCCCCACCGACAACATCAGTTTGTTTGCTAGCTTCTCTCAAGGATTTTCAGTTCCAGGATTTTTCACGTTTATTAATCCACCTCCGGGTTTTTCCATTGAGGGTGGTTTTGAGGAGCTTGATCCTCAAAAAGTAGATAACTACGAGGTTGGAGTACGAGGTCGATGGGGCAATTTGCAAGCTTCCCTGGCGGGCTATTACGCCTATTCAGAACTCGGCGCTTTTTTGCAAAACATCCCTGGAACAGCCTTGAGTACGCTGATTCGAGCGCCCCAACGTAACTATGGCGTTGAAGCGGCGATCGATTGGCAACCCGGAGACCAATGGCAACTCGGCACTACCATCGGTTGGAATGAGGGCGAAGCCGATGCGGATGATGACGGTGAGTTTTTGGCACTCGGCACATTTGACGTGCAGCCCTGGAAGCTAACGGCATACGTTCAGCATCAAACCACCCCTACCTGGAATAATCGGCTTCAACTTTTGTATTCTGGTAATCGCGATCGCGGCTTTGAAGATGGGTCAGATGGAGTAGCGATTGAAGAGTACATCACCTTTGATTTGATTAGCCAATTTCAGCTTGGAGATGGAACCTTATCCCTGGCAGTGGAAAACTTGCTAGACAACCAGTATTTCCCAGTCTTCTCTCAGGTGGTATCAGGCTTTAATGATACGGGTTATTTAGCCGCACGGGGACGACGGGTTAGCTTAACCTATTCGATCTCCTGGTAATTAAGCTAAACAAGGAGGCACAGCCGATGAGCGATCGCGCATCAATCAGCCGCAAAATAACTCAAAGAGTTCAGCAATTTCTGTGGGCTGTGCTTGCCTTTCTCTTCGTGTCTGCTTGTGGTGCTGTTCCATCTCAAGTTAATACAGCCGAAAGTCCTAATGAAATTCAAGCGCCTGTTTCTACTGACGTTCGCGTTGTGAAACACCTGATGGGTGAAACTCAGGTTCCAAGTCATCCGCAAAGAGTTATCACTTTAGACACTAGCTACTTGGCGAATGCGCTGGCTCTGGGTATTCAACCCATCGGTTCCACGGTTTGGCTGCGTCAAGCACAACAAACTGGACTGGGTTCTGTTGAGCCTTACCTCAAAGATTCTTCTCAGGAATTGACCATTCTCGGCTATGGTTCCAATGCGGAACAAGTCAGTCTGGAGAAAATTCTAACTCTCAAACCCGACCTGATTCTAGCGGATCAAGATCATCAGGCAATATACAGCCAACTATCACAGATTGCTCCAACGGTTCTTTATCCAGATCCCTATGCTAATGATGATGTTAGAGATGGCTGGAAAAGTTTTCTCAGATCGACTGCCGAAGTGCTAGGGAAATCTCAAGAGGCTGAAACGCTCTTAAACGAGTATGATCAACGCATTCAGGAATTCAAGCAGAGAATGGGAAATCGCCTATCCAGCGTTCAAATTTCTGTCATTAACCCCATGCCAGAAGGAGTGCGTCTAATCTACCAGGACACCTTCGCTGGCAGAGTGATACAAGACGCAGGACTCTCTCGTCCTACTGGGCAAGACAAAGATGGATATAGCTCAAACCCGCTTTCCCTAGAACTAATTCCTCAAATGGATGGTGATGTTGTTTTTGTAATTTCTTTTATGGATGCAGAAAACCTGAAACTAATCGAGCAATTGAAAAATCATCCACTCTGGTCTCAGCTAGAAGCGGTTAAACAAGACAAAGTATATCCAGTCGATGCAGAACATTGGTATGGTAGCGACATCGTGACTGCCGACCTCATCCTAGATGACTTGTTTAAATATTTACTTGAAGAGGAGTAGATTGAGTGACAAAACACATTCTTTTTGTCTGCAAATCCTGCAATTCTGTCCATTCAGATAATGTCAATTACGAAAAATCTGAAGGTGCTGTTTTGCTTCAGCAATTGCTCCATTTACATCAAGATTGGTCGCATCAAGATGAGTTTGAAATCCGTCCAGTCGGGTGCTTGTGGACGTGTTCTAATCCTTGTGCGGTAGCCTTCTCTGGTACAAACAAAGCGACTTACCTGTTCACAAAAGTTCCCTTTGCCCAAGCAGGAGCTTTACTCCAGTTTGGTGAACGGTATCTCAATAGCAAAGCGGGAGATGTACCCTGAAACAGTTTCCTGAAGTGCTGAAATCTGCCGAGGTCGCCAAAATTCCGATGGTATAAGATCCCAATGATTAAGCGTTAGGGTTGCTCCAACCACTGTGCTAAATCCGATACCGATCTAAAGTCCAGCAAAGCCTCACCCAGGGCTTCGAGTTGTTCCGAAGAGAGCGTAGCAAGGCGATCGCTCAAGTCCTCTGGCACTGCTCCAAACCGACGAGCTAACTGACGCAGAATCAGCGATCGTTCTCCTTCCTGTCGTCCTTCCTGTCGTCCTTCCTGTCGTCCTTCCTGTCGTCCTTCCTGTCGTCCTTTCCGAAGAAACTCTTCTCGCCACTCCTGATAAATGACAGACTGTTCCACGATGTCTCTCCTGAGAACTTGATTGATAAAGTCCTTCTCCAATGTTAGCCCAGCCAGAATTCCAGATGCAGCAGCGACATTGCTCTGCACCTGCCGATTTGAAATCATATCGATGCGCAATGCCACTTGCCGCAACGTTTGACTGGGGTCGGAGGATTGTGTAAGAACTGCCAGGGGTAATAACCCCGGTGACTCTAGAAACAATTGCGTGGGCTGCTCCCAGGGGCGAATGACCTCAAATTCATGGCGAGTTCCGGGAATTTCAAATACCGTCTGATACACTAGGTCAGACCTTGACGGCATGAGATAAATAACGACCTGCTGCATCTGTTTTTGCGGAAATCGTCGATAGACTCTCAAGCGATAGTCGGCCATTCTGAAGGGCATCGTGGAGTCTGGTTCCGTTTGAAACTCAATTTGCAGGACTACTGGGTCTGAAGTCAGTAAAATCAATGAGTCGGCTCGGATAGGCTCTAGAGATAATTCGGTGGGGCTGAGTTTGGTTAAGGCAATGGGTTCACCCAGTAGCCAAGTGGCAAAGTCGGTCGAAAAATTCTCCGCAAGAAACTTACAGGTAGGGTCAAACATGGGGCGATCGTACCAGATTCCTCGGTCATAGGAGCGATGCGTGACGGCTCTGCTCACCTTTGGCACCCGCTACCGCGACAGCAAAACCGGGGATATCCCTATTCAGTAGTTTCCAGAAGCGATGCAATCCGCAGAAGTTGTTAAAATTCCGCGCTGTTAGTACCAATCTGCGATCGCTAATTCTAAAACCCTAGAAAATTCTGCAAAGCTAGGAAAGTCCATCTGCCCAAGCACTAGCCAAAGAGTTAACTATAGCGGTAGCCATATTGATTAGGACATTTTGGTGGCGCGGCTCCGCCGCGCCACCAAAATGTCCGTGTCCTAACCTAGCTGACTATAGCTATAATTCTATCCAAGGGAGCGAAGTGTCTACCGTATTTGATGAATCTTCGACCAAGCATTTGGAACGAATAAATTCAGCAAAGGCTAGAACCTCATTGGTTCGCTCTTGAGGAAGGCTTTTGACAAGAATATAAATCTATTCAGCAGTAGTCATCACTGTGCCCCCAAGCAACGTCAGATTTCAACTCGTGGCATCTTCATCCTAAACAAACCCTCTGACGATGAGCGCTGCAATCCACTGAGGCAGCTAAAATCCCACCGCTCCACGCTGACTGAACCAAATGGAGATTGGCTTAACCAAACCACCAATGATAATAGCCGTTAGCCCCTACGACAAAATTCCATCCAGCTGCAAAATAAATCCAGGCAGCACGGCTTCTCCAGATAGCTGAGTTGGGGACTTCACTATCTCAACCGCTTGACCTACTCGATAAATTTCGACCTGTTGCTCATAGGGATCGAGTAGCCACCCTAGCTGGATGCCATTCTCCAAATACTCCTGCATCTTGGCTCTGATCATTGTGAGATCATCACTGGCAGATCGCAACTCAATAGCAAAGTCAGGACATAGGGGTAAAAACTTATTGGGATCAGGGTTCAGTGCTGTCAAACGCTCTTGCTTTACCCAAGCCGCATCAGGCGATCGAATCGCTCCATTGGGCAAGATAAAGCCCGTGGATGAGTCAAAGACTAACCCGTTGCCATCGGCATCAGCCCAATTTCCTAATCGTTGAACCAACCTCGAATTGCGGTTTCCTGTTTCCCAGCCCGTTGGCGGCATGATGATCAATTTTCCTTCAGTCGTGCGCTCTAGCCTTAGATCACGATTGACCTGACAAAGCCGATAAAATTGCTCATCACTCAGGTGAATGTCTGCTGTTTTTATTTCCAAAACGAGGGGAGTCATTAACCCAACTCATCGTGCAGTGTGACTTGATTCTAGCGTGTCTCACCAAACCGCACTTCAAGCGTTGGAATTGGCGCGTTGTTTTTCAGCCAGTTGTTGTACAAAATCTTGATGTTCGGGTGAATTCACTCCCTGTTGCACCACTTCTAACACTTGCGCCATTTGATTGTTCAGTAGACTCTCGACTGCCAACCACAGCCCCGGAAATACCCGACTGCGAATAATTCCTTGGGCATCCGGCAACAACGGCTGATACTCACCTTCCACAAGCTGAAGCCACTCCAGTTGATGCTCAAATGCCTGCCACATCACGTATTCTGGTACGCCATTGCGACGATAGGCTTGCTTTTTGCTGCCCGTATCAATGGCGACACTGCTGGCGGCAATTTCTACAATCAGTTCCGGCACACCTTCTAAATACCCATCTTCGGTTAGTCGTGCTTGCCCTCCCACTGCCTCATCTAGAATCAACACAATATCCGGCTGAGGTTCGTTATCCAGATCAAGCCGAACCGTTGGCTCAATTCCCAAACGCAACCCTGGTGTCGCAATTTGGTATGTCCAAAGCCACCCGTGCAGGCGACTGTGAGGTTCTGCGTGCTGTTGAAAACGTAAAGGAGATGCCACGTAAACGATTCCTTCGATCAGTTCTGCTTTTTTGATATGGGCTGCCGCTGCGTAACGCCGCTCGAATTCAGGACGAGTCAGGCGATCGCCACTTTCAAGCGGAGGCAGATGACTCTTCACAGGACTAGATTGAGAGTGTGGCAGTTGTTTAACCATCGATGTATGCTTAGATTTCTGTTGAGGTTGCCAAAATCCCAGTTGCATAGAGTGCTACCAGTGTCGTAGTAACCCTTAGAGCAGGCGATCGGGGTCTTCTCCTAGTTCTCGCAACCGTGCGGCAAGCCGTTCTTTCTGTCGGCGTTCTTGCTCTGCCTGCTGGTCTGGAGTTGGGTAAGCGTTGTTCTGCGCGTCGTACCAAGATAAGATTTCCTGCTCAACTCCGCCCAATCGCTGCTGACATCGCCCAATTCCCAATCCTACCTCTGGCATCCAGTACGGTTCACCAATCTGAAGCTGATACTGTCCCGCTACCCATTTGTAAACCTCGAAGGGTTGATGTCTGTCTCGTTTCCAGAATTCAGGGTTGTAAATGATATAGTACAGCACGCCTAAATTGGCATAAATGGCTAGCTTCTCGTCGTATTCTCCACCAGGTCTGTGGGAAACCATTTCTAGCGTCAAAATCGGCACAACGCCAGCTTCTTCCCACACCGCATAGCTTCTGCGAGATCTGCCACCCTTACGCCGCTCCACTCCAAGACTCAAAAAGGCATCGGGTACGACTGGCACTCGTGGACTTCCTCCAGTGGTGTGATAAACCGCCATATCGACCCCAAAGTACCAGTCCATTCGCTCTGCCCAAATGCTAGCCAATACAAATAGCAGCAGATTGGGCAATAAATTTTGATCCTCGTTATCCACAGGGGTATCGTCTGAGCAAGGCAGTTCTTCAGTGGAGGGTAAGTGTTTCAGGTCGCTCTCAAGCATGGGAATCCTCCCGCATTCTAGATATATCCTATCTCTTGATTTAACCCAGAGTACTCGATCGGACTATCAGCATCTCGTAGCAGGCTTATCGGGAGCTATTACAAGAGGCTCCTATTTTCCCTGAACTTGACACTCAGGATAGTTTTGATGAGACGTATCAATATCCGGGGGAGTTAGGACAAGGATACTCACGCTTGATTGACTTTGAGAAATATTCTCATTAGAATAAGCTGGCTATTCTGGCTTCTGTTTCCATCAAATTACCATGACGATTACCCTGCTCGATCGCGATTGGGAAGACCTTTGGGCAGAAGGTCGGCAAACTGGAACGATCGCTGAAACCTCCGATGAGATTGAAACGATTGTGCAAGGAAATCTGTCCTGTTTAGGCAATGTCTGGGAATGGTCCATGCCACTTCGTGATGGTTTATGGCTCTTCGTCTATGAATATCATTCGACGGTTGATATTACTCAGACTGGGCAAAACTTGGACTGCCCCTGCTCTGTATTAAGCTTTTTTGTCGCGGGTGATGTAAGAACGAAATTACATGGTTTGACTGAACAGGTTGATGAGGTCGTGGGACGCAATTACCTTAGCTGTTTTCAAGATACTTTAGAGACTGAAACTTGGACAGCCGGAAAAATTTTAAGAGTGCAGATTTGCATTGATCCTCAGCGTTTTTTGGCAATCTGCCGGAAACGCAGTTGAGCCAACTTCCCTCAGAATTGAGACAAATTGCAACCAGCGGTCGAGTGCAACCCTATTACCAATCGGGCGTAACCACACCTGAGATGCAAATGGTACTGCATCAGATTCTGCATTGTCCTTATCAGGGATTGATGAAGCGACTGTACTTGGAAGGTAAAACCCTAGAACTGATGACGCTTCAGTTTAACCAATTTCAGAACGACAACAGTGCTGCAAAATCTTATTCGTCTCTTCGATCGGATGATGTTGAGCGAATTTATCAAGCGAAAGAAATTTTGATTCGCCAGTTAGATGATCCACCCTCGCTGACGGAGTTGGCTCGTCAAGTTAGCATGAATGATCACAAACTGAAACAGGGCTTTCGTCGGGTTTTTAACACCACTGTGTTTGGCTATTTACACGACTACCGCTTAGAACAAGCCCGCCAACTTTTGGAAACGGGTGAAGTAGGAGTGGTGGCGATCGCCCACCAGGTTGGATTTGCCGATCGGAGCTACTTCGCTGCTGCCTTTCGCAAAAAGTTTGGGATTAATCCGGGTGTTTATCGCAGATCCCAAGAGCGATCGCCAAATTGCCTAGCCACCGAAAAAACTCCGCCTAGCCACCGAAAAAACTCCGCCTAGCCACCAGCATCATTGCCTATCCATCAACCTAGTCCTGTAATCTTCTTGAGAAGAGTTCCTATTTAAGGATCAGACTGCTGTAGATTTGGTGATGGTGTGGAGTGATGATGAGACAACTTTATCTATTGGGCTGGTTTGTTGGTGTTCTTTTGTTAAGCATCCCTGCAACAGTCAGGGCTGAGGTGCAAGAAGAACAGGAAAATTCTGCTCTGGCAATTACGCAAGCAGAAGGTATTCAAGCAGAAGGTATTCAAGCAGAGGGGGTTCAAGCAGAAGTTGCTCAAGGGATTACAGTACAAGTCATAGCCGTCCGGCTAAATTCAACCGTTAACCGATTAGAGGTAATTCTAGAAACAATCGACGGACAAGAACTATCACCTACCACATCGGTAATAGGGAACGCTCTAGTTGCCGATATTCCCAATGCAGTTCTCGCCTTACCGGATGGCAACGAGTTTCAGCAAGCCAATCCGATCGAGGGGGTCGCCCTGGTTTCTGTGACTCAACGGGCAGAGGGAATTCGGGTTGCCATCACAGGAACCGAGGCTCCGCCCACCGCAGAAGTTCGATCGGCAGCACAGGGCTTGGTGCTAAACGTAGCTCCGGGAACTGAAGTGGCTGAAACTGACGAGGATGCCATTCAGGTAGTGGTAACGGGCGAACAGGAGGAGGGGTATGCGCCTACGGATGCGACTTCCGCGACTCGTACCGACACACCTTTGCGCGACACACCCCGAACGATTCAGGTGATCCCAGAACAAGTGCTGGAAGATCAGGCAATTACTCGCGTCACAGATGCCGTCCAAAATGTGAGTGGAGTCGTGCAGGATGGTGGTTTTGGCAGAACCAGTGATCAACTTAATATCCGAGGCTTTTTCACCGATAGTGTGTTTATTGATGGATTTCGATCGAATGGTTCCGGGTTCTCGGAAACTGCGAATATTGAGCGAATTGAAGTGCTGCGGGGTCCTGCCTCTGTTTTGTTTGGCAATGTGCAGCCCAGTGGTGTCATTAACCTCGTAACAGAGCAACCTCTGGAAGATCCCTTCTATGAACTAGAGTTGCAAGCAGGCAACTATACATTTATTCGCCCCACAATCGATATGACGGGGCCGCTGAACGACGATCGCACCATTTTGTATCGGCTTAATGTTGCCTATGAGTACTTTGATGGCTTTCGTGATTTTGAGCAGGATGTTAGCCGAATTTTTGTGGCTCCCTCACTGGAATTTCGGATCGGCGATGCCACGACGCTCAATTTTGACTTTTCTTACCTGCGAGATGAACGCCCTTTCGATCGCGGCTTTTTGGCAATTGGACGAGACATTATTGACATTCCCGTTACCCGCCTTTTGGGTGAACCTAATGACATTCGACAGGTTGAAGAGTACAGTGCGGGATACCGCTTGGAACATGAATTTAGCGATGATTGGCGGATTCGCAATCAGTTTCGGTTAATAACATCCGACGATTTTGATTTTCGGGCTGAGCCGTTGGAACTGAACGAAGAAACTGGAATTTTGTCTCGCAATTTTCGTTCTAATGATGACTTCTCTGAAGTCTATTCTCTCCAGACCGATCTGCTGGGTAACTTCTCAACAGGTTCCATTGAGCATAATCTTTTGGTCGGGTTTGATCTACGGCGACAAACATTTGGCGGAACTCAACAACAGCTACCAAGCGGACTTACACCCGATATCGATATTTTTGATCCAGAGTATGATGTGATTGATCGCCCTGACCTAGATGACCTCACCAATCAAGTTCGTGATAACCTCGATCGCACAGATGCGTTAGGTATCGTCCTGCAAGACCAGATTGATATTCTCGACAATCTCATTCTTGTTCTAGGTGGTCGCTTTGATGCTATCTCCCAAGAGAGCCGTGATAACCAGATGGATGAAACCTCTGAACAGGATGTGACTGCATTCAGTCCGACCGTTGGGATTGTCTATCAACCGATCGAGCCGATTTCGCTTTATGCAAACTATGCGCGATCGTTTCAACCCAACTTTGGCACAGGAGTAGACGGTGAGTTTCTTGAGCCAGAGCGAGGAACCCAGTACGAAGTCGGAATTCGAGCGGAAATTAACAACAGATTAGTTGCGTCTCTCGCCGCCTATGACATCACCAAATCAAATGTGGCCACTACCGATCCTGACAATCCAGATTTCAGTATTGGCATTGGTGAGCAGCGCAGCCGAGGCATTGACCTTAATGTGGCGGGTGAAGTTCTTTCCGGTTGGAACGTGATTGCATCCTATGGCTTAATTGATGCAGAAGTGACCGAAAGTAATGACCTTCCGGCGGGTAGCCGAGTGCAAAACGTGCCCCGCAACACGGCAAGCCTGTGGACAACCTATGAGATTCAGCGCGGAGATTTACAAGGATTAGGGTTTGGATTGGGACTGTTCTACATCGATGAACGGGCTGGAGATTTTGAAGATACGTTTGACTTACCCAGCTATCTCCGCACTGATGCCGCAGTTTTTTATCGGCGTGACAACTGGCGAGCCGCCATCAATGTTCAAAATCTGTTTGACGTAGAGTATTTTCGATCGAACAACTTTGGTAGAGTGGCGATCGAACCGGGTGCGCCTTTTACGATCATTGGTTCATTGGCAGTGGAATTCTAAAGTTGAAACTAAAAGTACTTGGTGAACAATTACAGAATGGCACAATTTTTCTCCCAGATTCCCTTACGCACCAAACGTTGGCGATCGGTTATTTTAGGATTGCTCACGTTCCTTTTTGTGCTGATTAGCAGCGCTGCTTGTACGTCAAGTACAAACTCCTCAACAAATGTAGCCAGTCCTAAGACAGAGTGCCATATCATTCAACATATCAAAGGTGAAACCTGCGTTCCGAATAATCCGCAACGGGTCGTCATGCTAGGTGGTTTGGATGATGCATTGAGTCTATAGCAATCCTAAATGATATGTGAGAATGGGAGGAAGAGAACAGCGAGCAATTTCGAGCGATGACATTAGAGGATCTTGAGGCATTTATCCAATCCAACCCTGACCCGCGTGAGATGAAACGAG
>JAAUQZ010000344.1 GCA_012033355.1 Leptolyngbyaceae cyanobacterium RM1_406_9
TTCTGCACTGCTGCTTTGTGATTCCGCACTGCTCCTGAGTCATTCCGCACTGCTGTTTTGTGATTCTGCATAGCTCCTGAGTCATTCCGCACTGCTGTTTTGTGATTCTGCACTGCTCCTTAGCGCTTCTCTTGCAGTGACTTCCCCGATCGCAACCATGAAGGAAGTTTAGATCTTGGCAACGAGTTTGCAGATTCCACATCTGGGCAACACCGATCCAATCAAGGCGACAAGGTTCCCCCTTCGGGCAGCAGGGGTTCCGCGTCGGGTGAAAGGAGTTCATCTTCTACCGGACGCACGATCGCAGGCGAATCGCTGTCAGGCTGAAAGATTCCTTCTAAAGCCTGTTCTAGGGTTTCTGCCATTGCAATCCGATTTTCGTAGGCAACAATGACTCTCACTAGCGTCGGCAGTTGATTTTGCTCTGCTTCCAGATACAGCGGCTCAATGTAGAGCAAAGATTGCTCAATTGGAATCACCAGCAAATTCCCCTGAATTGCCCTAGAGCCACGCCGATTCCACAGGGAGATTTGCTGAGAAATGACCGGATCTTGGTTGATTCGCGCTTCGATTTGCTCTGGCCCATAGACCAGATCTTGCTTAGGAAAACGGTAGAGCAGCATTCTGCCGTAGCGGTTTTCGGGTGAAGGTTCACCCGCCCCGTCAGAACGGGCAGCTAGCCACGCAATCAGGTTGTTGCGCTGCACGGGGGTAAAGGGACGCAGCAGGATAAATTCTTCGCTGTCCTCGGCAGGCAGTTTCATGATCAGATAGTAAGGCTCTACTAGCTGCTGTTCTTCTCCATAAATTTCGTTGGGGGCACGCCACTGATCTTCTCGGTTGTAAAACACCTGCGGGTCAGTCATGTGATAGGTCATCAACTGGTCAGACTGGACGCGATAAAAGTCTTGCGGATAGCGAACGTGACTTCGCAAGGTGGCGGGCAACTGGTCGAGCGGCTGAAACATATCAGGGAAAATTTTGCCCCAAGTTCTAATGATTGGGTCTTGGGAGTCTGCCACGTAGAAATGAATCTTGCCGTTATAAGCATCTACGATGACTTTGACTGAGTTGCGGATGTAGTTAAAGTCGTTGTTGGCAGGGTCAGAGTAGGGGTAGCGATCGCTCGTCGTATAAGCATCAACCACCCAATACAGATAGTTAGGCGTTGGGGCTGCGGCTGAATCGCTCATTCCTAGACCGTTGCCTGCATCTGCCACCACCAGGTAAGGGTCACGGTCGTAGCGTAAGAAAGGGGCGATCGCCCTCACTCGGCTCATGATGTTGCGCCGAAACAGCAGCCGTGTCTGGGGCGTAAAGTCTTCCGTCAGCAGCATTCGCCAATCGCGCAGGTGCTTGGCAAAGATTAGCCGTCGCCAAAAGCTGCCGATGTTGATGCCGCCCAGACCGTCATAGCTGTTGTAGACATTCTCACTGCCGCTGGGAAAATCTAGCTCACTCACCCGCGTCTGCGTCATTACGTAGGTATTGGTTAGTTCGCCGTAGTAAATCCGAGGATTGTCCAGGGGAATGCTGTCTCGAATGCGATCGCTACTGGGAACTTGCTCAATCCCTCGAACAAAATAATCGGGTAAGCCCCCCGGCCCCGCCGTATTCACCGGACTGAGCGTAAAACCGTAGCCGTGTGTATAAATCAGATGCTTGTTCACCCAGGTTTGTGCTTCTGCCGGAACCGAGTTGTAGTCTAGCTCCCGTGCTGCAATGAGTACCTGCCGCCGTTCGACTCCACCTTCCTCATTGAGTAGTGTGTAGCGGTCAATGTCTGCTCCTGGAAATTCGTAATACAGCCGAATTCGCTGAAGCTGCCGATTGGTCTGAAGCAGCGGACGAGTATCCCACAGGCGAATATTGCTAATCGTTAGGTCATTTTGCTGGAGGTCTTCGTAAGACAAATCATTTTCTGGATCAAACGTCTCAACCTCGATCTGATCCAGGTTAAAGGCGGCTCGCGTCAGGGCAATGGTGCGCTGAATGAAGGGACGCTCCAAATCTAGCTCGTTAGGCTGCACGATGAGCCGCTGGACGGCGAGGGGCAGGGGGACGGCGACGAGGGCGACGAGCAGCAGGTAGGCGATGAAGATAAGGGATGAGGGATGAAGGATGAGGGATAAAGTTGGCTTTTGGGTAGATGACTTCTGGCTGTTTCGCATGGGGCTGTTTCGCATGGGATGGGGAGTTTTTTCCTTTGCTCCAAATAGGGCGCGAAATAGCAGAAAGCCTCCGATCAGAGCTGACAGGATGCTCAGGACGGTGTAGCCAGGAAGTTGGGCGGCGATGTCGGTGTAGCTTGCGCCGTAGGTTACGCCTTGCCTGGAGTAGAGCAGTTTATAGCGATTGAGCCAATAGCTGAGGGCGATCGCCAGCATTAAGCCGCCCCCCAGCCCATACAAATGTCGCCGCTGAGTCACTGAAAACCCAGGAAACCTGCCCTGGCTAAGGCTATCCCCCGACAGTAGGTAGATCAGCAGGACAGAGATAAACGCCAAAGTTAACAGCCCGACGAGCCAAAACTCCAGCAGTTCCCAAACAGGCAAATTGAAGACGTAAAATCCAATATCTTGCTCAAACTGAGGCTCTATCTGCCCAAAGGGTGTGGGGTTAAAGTAGAGCAAAACTTTCGCCCAATGCTCTGAAATCACTAGCCCAAATGCCAGACTCATGAGAATGGCAACCCCAGCCAGGAGAAGCTGAGGGTAAATGAGTAGGGCGATCGCCAGCCCCACCGTCAGCCCAATTTGCCAGAGTTGAGTGCTTAACTCCTGCCCAATCTGCCAAACCAGCTCTGGCTGAAACTTCAGCGGAATTTGAGAATTATCTCCATAGAGGCTGAGCCGAGGATGCCAATGGCTCACCGCCACCTGACCGTGATAGATCAGCATCACGCCAACAATCAGACTCAAGCTCAGCGTCAGCGGCAACAGTTGCAGAAGTCCCATTCTGGCTGGGGCTGGTGGGTCAGCGTCATCAGGTGGCTTGGTCCAGGCGTGCTGGTGGGCGATCGCCAAATTACTCAACAGCAGCCCTGCACTTAGCCCAAACGCAAACAGCCCCAGTAGCCCTTGCGCCTGCACCCGCACCCAAAACACCGGAAGGAAATCAACCGTCTGAAACCACAGTCCCTCAGCAATCAAAAAGCTGCCCAAGTCCAGCAAAAACAACACGCCAACCAGACCTATAGCCCAGCGCCAGTAGTCTGCTCTTTTCTGGGGTAGAAGACGCTTGCGGCTAAACATAGATTTTGCTCTCAGGTCGCTTCGGGAAGGTGCTTAACTTCATCCTAATGCGACTTGAGACATAGAGGCGTTGAACAATGTAGGGGTAGGTTTAGCAAACAAAACCCGCATGAAGCTGAGGTTCAACAGCAAAACCTACCCCTACAGGGGCTACGGTTGGTTGACCGGATTTGGATATGAATATTTCTGCCAGGAAAACAGACAACACAGGGGCGGCTTCTCAGGCTGGCTCAAAATAGCAGCCACCCCAAGAACCCACCCCACAGAAAGTCTGAAAAGTATACCTAGCCCCTAGCCCCTAGCCCCTAGCCCCTACCCATACAGCTCATTCGACGCAGCTTCCAAATTAAACAAAACTTGCAGCGTCTGCATCGCCTTGCGTCGTGCCTCAATGTCTTGCTGGGCACGAAGCTGCACCATTGGGTCATGCAAAATTTTGTTGACGATGCCTCTGGTCAAAGCTTCGATGATGTCTTGATGCTTTTCGGCAAACTCTGTGCCCAGGCGAGACAGCGCCTTCTCCAATTCCTGCTCTCGAATCGTCTCGACCTTATCGCGCAGGCTGCTGATGGTAGAGACGGTTTCAAGCGATCGCCACCACACCTCAAACGCTTCAACCTCATCTTCTAGCAGCGCTTCCGCTTCCATTGCCATTTGTCTACGGCTTTCCTGGTTTTGAGCCACCACTGCCTTTAGGTCATCCACGTTAAACGCCTGCACATGAGATAAATCATTTACATCTGCATCCACATTGCGCGGCACCGAAATATCAAACAGCATCAACGGCTGCCCAGGTTCCAGAATCATCTCTAGCTTGGCTCGGTCTAGCAGCGGCTCAGTCGCAGCCGTGCAGGTAAATACCACATCTGAATCAGCCAGCACCGTTTGCATATCTGCTAGCGTATGCAGCCGCAAGTCTGCCTCCTTAAACTGGTTGGCTAACTCCTGAGCGCCATTGGTCGATCGGTTTAGAATGCAAACTTGAGCAGGTGTTCTGGGTAAAAGATGCTGCACCAGCAGCCGCGCCATCTTACCTGCACCGACGATCGCCACCCGACAAGCTGCCAGGTTTTGCGTCTTAAGCTGAGCTAATTCCACCGCTGCGGAACTGATAGAAACGGCACCCGTGCCAATGCTGGTTTCCGTGCGAACCCGCTTGCCAGCCTCAATTGCTTTCTTAAACAGGTGATTGAGAACTCGCCCGATTCCTTTGTACTGCTGCCCGACCTTGTGGGTGTGCTTCACCTGAGACAAAATTTGCCCCTCGCCCAGCACCAGACTGTCTAGCCCTGCCGCCACTCGCATCAGGTGCATCACCGCATCCTGGTGCAGCAGCGTAAAGAGATATTGGCGCAACTGGTAAATCGGCAGCTTGCTATATTCCGACAAAAACTGAGCCACTTCTCGCATTCCGTGTTCAGTTTCGCTAGTGACCACGTAAATTTCCAGCCGATTACAAGTGCTGAGAATTGTCGCTTCCTGGATATGGGGATAGCTACAGAGATGGGCGATCGCGCTTCCATCTGCGGAGTTGGAATACTTAGCTTCTCTCGCACTTCCACCGAGGCTGTTTTGTGGCTCAGTCCCACAACGGCAATATTCATCGTTCCTCCCAAAGTTTTT
>JAAUQZ010000345.1 GCA_012033355.1 Leptolyngbyaceae cyanobacterium RM1_406_9
CCTCTGACCAAAAGCTGCACTGCAATCAAGCTGAGCGCACCTTGCTTCGCCCTTTCTGAATCAACTCCTTGATGTTACTGACATAGCGATAATCATCACTTTTGTTTGAATAGCGCTCTAGCTGATCCAGAGTGATTAAATTGCGCTCTGCTAAATTCATGACTTCCCAGGGCAGCAAAGCACTTAGCTTCACGCTTTCAACAAAATATTCACAAGTCTCGCCCCGCTCGGCGTTCAGCGCCATTGCCTGACTTTGAACAGTTTGGAGGTCATGATAATCAGCACTCCTGGCGATTCCTCCGCTAGAGCGAATTCGGCAGGCTAGTCTATAAAATGTGTCTTCCATAATTAAGAACTAAGAGTCTTCCTCGACAACTGAGTAAGAACGAGCAGGTAGACACACTATGCCATCTAAGATAACACTGAGCAACACAATTGCAACACAAGCAAGCATTTTTCTCCAACACTGGACTACCAGAACCCAAAAATGCCAGCTTCTCAAGTTAAAGTAAAAGGACCATGCCCCCCTTTAAGACAAACATTTTGGATGTAGCTTTGGCTCGTCGTCGAGAAGACAATGAGGCACAGCGTCTTGCAACTATAGAGCAGGCAATTCACTGGTTAGAGACGCAGGCAGCGCAGTATGGAATCAACCAGGCCTATCTGTTTGGTTCCGTGATTCGCCCCTATCGGTTTACAAGCCACTCTGATGTAGATGTTGCAGTGGAGCAGTTCGACCCAGAAGGTTTCTTTGTGGCAATGGCTGCGCTATCTGAAACGCTGGAGCGCGACGTGGATCTGGTAGATTTATCCAAGTGTCCTTTTGCCCATCGTATTCGTCAGCAGGGAATGACATGGAGGCGAAAGACTTAGCGGTTTTTACAGCAGATATGGCAGCGCAACGGCAAGCGATTGAGCGAGTATTTGCAATGTTAGAGCAGCGGGCTGAGAGACTTGAACCGGACTATCCAGAGCGCTTGGAGAGCGTTGCCTATCAGCTTCATAACTTTTACAGCGCAGTTGAAGAGCTACTCAAGGTTGTGGCCATTTATTTTGAGAATAACGTCTCCGAGACAGCGCAATGGCACAGTTTGCTACTGCTGCGGATGACACAAACGATTGAAGGGGTTCGCCCGTCCGTCATTTCAACGGAAAGCTACGCTTTGCTGAATGCTCTGCGGGCGTTTCGACATTTTTTTCGCCATGCTTACGGAGTTCCGATTGATTTTGCTCAGCTTCAGAGCAATTTAACTAAGGCGCAGCAGCTTAAACCCTTGCTTGACCAAGACTTAGATTGTTTCTTGCAAGATCTTAAGGGTTTGAGCAATTAAAAACTTACGGTTTAAACCATAGAAGGAGAGAGCTTAGCTCTCTCCTTCTGGTAACGGAAGTAACCCTACAGCTACACGGCTGCAAAGAAGTTCTTGGACTTAACAGGGTCAGGATTCATGGTGGCATCACCGGGCTTCCAGCCAGCGGGGCAAACTTCATCGGGGTGAGACTGCACATACTGAATGGCTTGCAGAGTCCGCAGCGTTTCATCAACACTCCGACCAAAGGAGAGGTTGTTGATGGTGGAGTGCTGAACGACCCCATCTTTGTCGATGATGAACAGCCCACGGAGAGCAACTCCAGCTTCGGGTTCCAGTACGTTGTAAGCGATGCTGATCTCTTTCTTGATGTCGGAAACCAGAGGATAGTTGAGGTCGCCTACACCACCCGATTTGCGGTCGGTTTGAATCCAAGCTAGGTGAGAAAACTCACTGTCAACGGAAACGCCCAATACCTCAGTGCCTAGCTGCTTGAATTCATCAAAGCGATCGCTAAAAGCGGTAATTTCAGTCGGACAAACAAAGGTAAAGTCTAGCGGATAGAAAAACAATACAACATACTTGCCGCGATAGTCAGACAGCTTAATGGTCTTGAACTCTTGATCGACCACAGCGGTTGCAGTGAAGTCGGGTGCAGGTTGACCGACCCGGAGGCATCCCTCTGTCTGATAAGTCATGAATTTACTCTCCTTAAGATGAACTTGCGTCTACGTTCGCTTGGATAAGAGCTAGTCAGACAGTCACCCAAAAGGCAACGACTGCTTTATTTACGAACTGTTACAACTATATCATAGTCATAACGATTTTGAGTAACGCTGTCATCGTGGCAATTCAAAAATAGCCTGTAAGAATGAAACTGATTTGATTTTTGTGTAGATGCGGGCATTCTGCCCGCATCTACACAAAAATCTGAACGCAGTCGTAAGAATTCGCTTAAAGCTACCAATTTTTCTGCTGTGCAAATTTATAGTGAATCCTGTGGCGATCGCAGCCTCTAGAATCGAGAGTCGGTTTAAACTGCCAGTATCAAGAGAGTTCAAGTTTGTACGACCTTATACCGTTTTTATATGAAGCCGCCTATTGTGGAGCGCGTACCCCACTTCAAAATATGCGACCTTAAAGAATTGGTATTAATCATTTCAGGAAAATAGCAGTTCTAAATCAGTTGTAGGACGAGCGGGGTACGCCTCTCACGACCTATTCAGGACTGCCAGGGTTTCAGGCGTTAGTCTATTAATGTGGGCATGGGTGAACTAGATACGAGAGAGTGGCTGCTGACAAATGGGCTGGGCAGTTTTGCCAGCGGTACGGTTTGTGATGCCCACACGCGGACTTATCACGGCTGGCTGGTGGTGGCGCTTGACCCACCCGGACAGCGGACGCTGTTGCTGTCTCGGATTGATGCCACGCTAGAGTTACCGGGACGACGCTTTGACCTGGGCACCAACTTTTGGGTGAGTGGGGCGATCGCTCCTTCGGGTTATCAACTGCTGCAATCCTTTCAGCTTGAGCCTGTGCCAACCTGGGTGTGGGGGCAGGCAGACTGGCAGTTTTCCCGTCAAATTGTGCTTCCCTATGGGTTACTGCCGCCTGATCAGGGTGCGAGTCAGCCTCCGTTTCGCAACCAGGTATTGATTCAATATCGCTATCAAGGCAAAGAGCCTGTAGTGGTCAAGCTGCGTCCTCTAGTGGGCGATCGCAACTTTCACCATCAGCAGCAAGAAGACCCTAACCTAAATTTCTCCCAACGGGTTGAGCCACATTGTGTATTGCTTCAGGCTTTGCGTCCTAATTGGGTGGGAACCCGCTGGCAGCTTTGCTGGTCGCAGGGAGCCTATCAGCCCGATGGCGTGTGGTATTGGAGCTATCGCTACACCGAGGAAACCAAGCGGGGACTGGGCGACTGTGAAGACCTGTACAGTCCTGGCTATTTGACCGTGCCGCTTCAACCCGGAGAGACGCTAACTCTAGAAGCGAGTGTCTGTTTACCTGACACGATTCAGCCTGTTCCCCAGCCAGATTTCCAAAACTTTGAGCGAACGATTCAGGCAGAATCCTATCGCCTGAACCATCATTTCAAAGAACTTTACCCAGATGCGATCGCCACCTCAAACGAAACCTCAAAAGAAAAAGTCGCCCTCTGGCGACGGCTTCTTCACGCAGGCGATCAATTCATCGCTTATCGCGCCTCGATTTCAGGTCCGACGGTGATTGCAGGCTATCACTGGTTCAACGATTGGGGGCGCGATACGCTAATTTCGCTGCCCGGTTTAGCACTGGCAACGCGACGATTTTCCCTGGCTCGAGGGCTGCTGGAAACATTTAGTCACTACTGCGCGGATGGCTTGATTCCTAATGCGTTTCCTGATGCAGGAGCCAAGCCTTTCTACAACAGCATTGATGCAGCCCTGTGGTGGATTGAAACCCTGGGACTCTATTTGAAAGCCACCCAAGATTGGGATTTCCTGGCAGAGCAGTATCCAGTTGTGCGACGGATTTATAAGGCATTTGTGGCAGGGACTATTCACAACATTCGGGTAGATGCGTTTGATAGCCTGGTGTCGTGGGAGGCTCCGGGCGTGGCTTTGACCTGGATGGATGCGGTGGTTGATGGCCAGCCTGTCACGCCTCGTCAGGGTAAAGCGATAGAAATTAACGCGCTTTGGTATTCAGCCCTGTGCTGGGCGCATCAGTGGGCGGAGCGGTTGCGCCAGGAAGCAACGGCAGATTCAGCAAGCCTCACTAACCAGTCGCGGCGGTATGCACAACAGGCAGAGCAGGTAAAAGCCTCACTGCAAAAGTTTTGGAATCCGCATCAGGGCTATTTCTATGACGCAATTGAACTGACCGATCGCCCTGATCCGCAAATTCGCCCGAATGCGGTAATCGCTCTATCGCTCTATCACTGCGGCTTCCCTGAGCATCAGGGGCGCAGAGTCTTACAGGTAGCCCGCGATCGCCTGCTTACCCCCTATGGCTTGCGATCGCTCGAACCCAACGATAAAGACTACATCGGCAGGTATGAAGGGAATCTCTGGCAGCGCGATCGCGCCTACCATCGCGGCACCGTCTGGAGCTGGCTGATTGGCCCATTCGTCCGGTCGTGGCGCAGGTTTTACGGGGCTGAACCGCTCCCCTTTAGCTGGGAACCGCTACTGGAACATTTCCAGCATCAGGCCTGTCTCGGCTCGGTTTCAGAAATTTTTGACGGCGACCCGCCACACCACCCCCAGGGGCGATCGCCCAAGCCTGGTCAGTTGCCGAGCTAATCCGCCATTGGGATGAAATTCAGGACTAAGAAGTGGAGCTTTTTGTCAAACTCTCCAAACCCTCCTGCATCTCTTGCTATTATTGCTATGAACTTGGGGCTGTGGCTCAGATGGATAGAGCAAGCGCCTCCTAAGCGCTAGGTCGGCGGTTCGAATCCGCCCAGTCCCGTCAGATTTATAGCTGTAGTCAGCTAGGTTAGGGCACGGACATTTTGGTGGCGCGGCTGAGCCGCGCCACCAAAATGTCCTGATCAATATGGCTACCGCTATAT
>JAAUQZ010000346.1 GCA_012033355.1 Leptolyngbyaceae cyanobacterium RM1_406_9
GACACCCTTGACTTGACCATCACAGTCAGCGCTGGAGCCGCCTCTCTGCGAGACCGCGACGACGCAAAGGGAATTGACCTCCTAGAGCGGGCAGATCGGAATTTGTTAAAGGCAAAATCTCTTGGACGCAATCGGGTTGTATGTGAGGAGGGAGGGGGAGAAAGGATGGAGGAGGAAGGATGAGGGATAAGGGCAATGTATGTGCGCTCTTAGAACGTAGTTCTAGTAGAGGTTATCTGAGACTGTAACTAGCAGTCTGAGGACGAAATGGTATAAATTTGCAGAGCAATTCTTGCTCCTCCATCCTTTCTCCCTCATCCCTTCCCCTTCCTACTTTCCCCATGCTCTCCCGCCGATTTTTTCTCAAGACGCTGGCTGCAACTGCGGCTGTGTCAGCGATCGCCCACCCCAAACCTGGATTAGCCACCGCCGCAAAACCTGCTCGACTACGGCCGGGGGCGGTTGTCGGACTGATTAGCCCTGCCAGCGCTACGTTTGTGCGAGAAGATGTTGAAATTGTGATGGATGCGGTGCGCGGACTGGGACTGATTCCCCGATTGGCTCCTCACCTGTTTGATCGGTATGGCTATCTGGCTGGGCAAGACCGCGATCGGGCCGAAGATGTCAATCAGTTTTTTGCTGACCCGGAGGTGGCAATGCTGCTGCCAATTCGGGGGGGTGGGGCTGTAGTCGGATGCTGCCCTACCTGGATTACGACCTGATTCGCCAGAATCCTAAAATTTTGGTTGGCTTCAGTGACATTACGGCACTAATTTTAGGCGTTTCTGCCCAGAGCGGGCTGGTAACGTTTCACGGACCCAATGGGCTGTCGGGCTGGCGAACCGCGCAAACAGATTTTTTCAGGCGGGTGCTGTTCGATGCAGAAAAAGTCACCTTTGAGAATTTCAGAGATGGGGATGATGGCGATCGCCTGATGCAAACGCGATACCGTCTCCAAACCATCACCCCCGGTCGAGCGCAGGGCAAATTGGTTGGCGGCAATCTGTCCGTCATTTCGGGGATCGTGGGTTCTCCCTATATGCCCGACCTGGAGGGGGCTGTCCTGTTCCTGGAGGACATTGGCGAGAACATCTACCGCGTCGATCGAATGATCACGCATCTCAAACTTGCGGGTGTGTTCGATCGCCTTGCAGGGCTGATTTTTGGGCAGTGCGTTAATTGCTTACCCGATGAAAGCTACGGCTCTTTGACGTTGGAGGAAGTGATCGGGGGACACATTCAGCCCTTAGGCATTCCAGCCTGGCATGGCGCTACAATCGGACATTTAGAGACAATTCTGACGTTGCCAATTGGGTTAGAGGTGGCGATCGATGCAGACCGAGGCACGATTGAGATGTTGGAAGCGGCTGTTGTGTGAGGTGGCGTGAGTCCTGGATCAATTCGCGCTTAAATAGTTGAAGCCCTTTCGTGGTGTACGAGTTTTTGTGACTGAGATCAAAAAAACTGCTCGCTCTCTAGCCGGAATCGCCGGAATCGTGGCGATCGCACCCTGATCAGCAAGCTATTTGGGCTAGTGCGTCAACAGGCGATCGCCGCTGCCTTTGGGGTAGGTGCTGCCGTCGATGCCTACAACTATGCCTATGTGATCCCCGGCTTTTTGTTTGTGCTGCTGGGTGGGATCAACGGGCCATTTCACAGTTCCATTATTAGCGTGTTGGCAAAACGACCGAAAGAGGAAGCCGAACCGCTGATTGAAACCGTGACGACGCTGGTAGGCGGGTTGCTGCTGCTGGTGACGATCTTTTTGATGGTGTTTGCCGAACCGCTGATTCAACTGATCGCACCGGGAACCACCCCGGAAGTGAAGGCGATCGCCGTTGAACAGTTCCGCATTATGGCTCCCCTGGCTGTCTTCTCAGGGCTGATTGGCATTGGCTTTGGGACGTTAAATGCTGCCGATCACTACTGGCTACCGTCTGTCAGTCCGCTGTTTTCCAGCATTACCGTGATCATTGGGGTCTGGTTCTTCGCTGATGAATATGGCGCAGTGGTGCTGGCCTGGGGCACTCTGGCAGGGGCGATTTTGCAGTGGCTAGTACAAATTCCTACCCAGTGGCGATCGGGTATGGGAACGCTGCGGCTGCGGTTTAACCTGAAACAGCCCGGAATGGGGGAAATCTGGCGGCTAATGGGGCCAGCGACCCTTTCCTCTGGAATGCTGCTAATCAGCGTTTACATCAGTTTGCTGTTTGCCTCTCAGCTTCCAGTCGGGGCAGCTTCGGCCTTGGGCTATGCTCAGCTTCTGTTTCTCACGCCGCTGGGCATTCTCTCGAACGTCATCCTCGTGCCGTATATGCCGATTTTTTCTAAACTGGCGGCTCCTGAAAACTGGGGAGAGCTAAAGCAGCGGATTCGTCAAAGCCTGGTGCTGACTGCTTTTACAATGATGCCTGTGGGCGCACTGCTGGCGGTGTTGGCCCTGCCTGCGGTACGAATTGTCTACGAGCGGCAGCAGTTTACCCAGCAGGATTCTCAACTCGTCGCCTCAGTGCTGCTAGCGTATGCGGTTGGGATGTTTTTCTATCTGGGGCGAGATGTCCTGGTGCGTGTATTTTATGGATTGGGAGATGGCAATACGCCGTTCAAGGTCAGCCTTTGGGGACTGCTATTGAATGCGGTTTTTTGTTTCCTGTTCACGCAGCAGTTTGGAGCCGCAGGTTTGGCTCTGGCGACGGTAGGCGTAAATTTTGTGTCGATGGCCATTTTGCTCTGGGTTCTCAATCGTCGCCTGCGAGGACTTCCCTGGCGCGAAACGGGTTTGCCAATCTCAGGGCTAGCAGCAGGCAGCATTTTGGCAGGGGTCGTGTCCTGGGCGGCGCTATGGGGCTGTCAGTCGCTGTTGGGAACCGAAGGGCTGCTGGTTCAACTGCTGAATCTGAGCATTTCTGGATTAGCGGGCTTAGGAGTCTTTGCCCTATTTGCAGCGCGGCTCGGCTTGCCAGAGGTAGATCTGTTTGTGAATCGGCTGCGGCAAAAGTTTGGGCGATCGCAGAAATCACCGGATAAATTATGAATGAAATTGAACTGTAAGCTAGGAGTCTTTCCCCTTACCCTGCTAAACTATTGCACTGTTGCACCGCACATCTTGTATTGATCTCTGGCATTTTCTGCTGTGCGCTGCCCATTATTAGCAAGTGCTGTGAATAGGCTGAATTTTGACTGCAAGCAAGCTGTTCTCATGTTCAAGATTCACCCTCAATTCAATCCTGTCCAGCCGACTACCAGTGGACTGTTGCAGTGCTGCTGATGACATCAGGGTTTCCGTCAGACCTATGGAACCGTTGAAGGAGTATTGAAGCGTCCATGAGATTTGTGCGTCCCCATTCACCTGTACAGCGTCGTCAATTTGCTTACAGCGGTTTGTTTTTAATCCTGTTGGTGAGTAGCCTGTTCAGTCCATTTACCTGGACGGGGCGATCGCAGGCTCAGACTTCCCCCTACTGCCAGCTATCGGCCGACGCGATCGCCGAGAAAAACGAACTGCGAGAGCAGGCATTGGGGGCGATCGCCAGGCCCAAAATCGCTACGAAGACCTGCTAGACGAACACGCCGAGCAAGTCCGTCGCTGCCGCAGTCAAAGCTGGCTAAGAAATCAGGCAATCTGGATTCGACTCTACCCCTGTGATGCTGAAGAGGGAGTGCTAGAAGAAATCCTCGACCGCATGGTCAACCGGGGCTATAACCAGGTTTACGTTGAGGTGTTTTATAACGGTCAGGTGCTATTGCCGCAGTCCGAAAACCGGACTCCCTGGCCCTCTACGATTCGCACGCCCGGTTATGAAGATGTAGATTTGCTGGCAGAGGCGATCGCCAAAGGTCAAGAACGCGGGCTAAAAGTCTACGCCTGGATGTTTATGATGAATTTTGGCTACTCCTACGCCCAGCGTCCCGGAGCTGAGCAGGTTCTAGCGCTGAATGGCTACGGACAAACTAGCCTCAACTTCAACACCAGTGCAGGACTCAACTCCGACGCTGGCGCAATCAGTTCCGAAGAAACATTTATCGATCCCTACAATAACCGTGCCAAGCAAGACTACTACGCTCTAGTGCAGGCCGTGCTTCAGCGCCGTCCTGATGGCGTGTTGTTTGACTATGTACGCTATCCCAGAGGCACGGGTCCCGCATCGGTTGCCAGTCGCGTTCAGGATCTGTGGATTTATGGTTCAGCGGCTCAGCAAGCACTTTACGGTCGCGCACTTAACCAGAAGGGGCGTGAATTGATTCGTCGCTACATCAGCCGAGGCTACATCAATGCCTCTGATCTAGACTCCCTGAACAGCCTCTACCCCACTGAAGGCGAACCACTCTGGCAAGGTCGGGAGCTAAACTACTACTTGCCCACTGCTACTTCTGGCGAACGTCGCCCAATTATTCAATTGCAGCTTTGGCGACTCACCGTTGCCCATGCCATTCAGGGAGTGTTAGATTTTCTGGCAATGGCAACTCTGCCCGTGCAGCGCCAGGGCATTCCAGCCGGAGCAGTATTCTTTCCCGACGCAAACCAAACGATTGGGCAAGGCTACGACTCTCGCCTCCAGCCCTGGGACCGATTCCCCAGCAGCATGGAATGGCACCCCATGTCCTACGGTGTTTGCGGCAACAACAACACATCGTGTATCACGGCTCTAGTGCAGCGAGTCACCTCCCAGGCCCCTGCCGGCACCCGAATCAGCCCCGTTCTGGCAGGCACATGGGGACAGTCCGTGAGCAATCGCCCGTCGCTAGAGGCACAAATGCAGGCAATCCGACAGGTCGCCCCGCAAATCAATTCTATTAGCCACTTTGCCTACTCCTGGCAAGAGCCGCAGTCCGATCGCGATCGCAAATTCTGCCAACTCCG
>JAAUQZ010000347.1 GCA_012033355.1 Leptolyngbyaceae cyanobacterium RM1_406_9
CCGAACTAAAAGCCTGGGTGGGGGCGGTTCGCGACCACCCTCCCTACGCTGCGGCTTACCCATTCAAAAATGGCTGTAAAAACTGAAAACAGCGAACTTGGGCTTTGATTTGTACGGTGCAAGGTGTATTGCAGATGATAAGCCTTTTAGAATAGTTAAAATAGGTAAATTTTGAGATATCTTTGATTTCTTAAACGCTAATCTCTCATCCTTAATCGTTGATTTGTTCAACGCTCCACCACACTGCGATCCAGGGCGTATGGCTTTTTCTTCAATTACTCGCGCTTTGGGGCGATCGCCCCTCACCACCGAACTGCTAAGCAAACTGAGCCAGCAGCGGTCACTGGTACTCAATGGCATTGCCCGCATACCGAAAGGACTGGTTTCCTCGGCGATCGCCCAAGCCCAACAGCACAACCTGCTGGTGATTGCTGCCACGCTGGAAGAAGCCGGACGCTGGACGGCTCAGCTTGAAGCAATGAGCTGGCAGACCGTCCATTTTTACCCCACGTCGGAGGCTTCCCCCTACGACCCCTTCGACCCCGAAGCCGAAATGACCTGGGGACAGCTCCAGGTGCTTGCTGACCTGCAAGGTATGGGCAAAACGACTTCAACCTCACTCTCCACTCCCCATTCTCCACTCGCCATCATCACCACCGAACGCGCTCTCCAACCTCACCTGCCGCCCGTCGAAGCATTTCAGCCCTACTGCCTCACCCTAAATCGAGGCATGGAGCTAAACCTGGAAGCCTTTAGCCAGCAGCTAGCGCGACTGGGCTATGAGCGGGTGCCCCTGGTTGAAACGGAGGGGCAGTGGAGCCGTCGGGGAGACATTATTGATGTGTTTCCAGTTGCCTCAGAACTGCCGGTGCGTCTGGAGCTATTTGGCGATGAGCTTGACCAGATTCGAGAATTTGACCCAGCGACGCAGCGATCGCTCGACAGCATCACTCGTCTGGTTCTAACCACAACTGACTTTGGCCCGATGATGATGCACGGGTTGGGGATTGGGGGTTGGGGAATCGGGAATGGCAAGGAAGCCCCGTCACAGACTGATCCCCGATTGGCTCACTATCTTTCGGTGGAGGAGTTGGAACGGCTAGAGTCGGGGCAGACGATTGAAGGAATGCGGCGCTTTTTGGGATTGGCGTTTGAGCGCCCCGCTTCGCTGCTGGATTATCTACCGGAAAATACTTTGGTGGCGATCGATGAGCCAGAGCAGTGTCGGGCGCATGGCGATCGCTGGTTTGAACACGCCCAGGAGCAGTGGCAGGAAACGGCAGTCGGCGCAAACCACGAGATTCCGCTGCCGCAAATTCACCGCAGCTTTGAGGATTCCTTAGCTGACTTGGAGCAGTTTGAGCGGCTGTATCTGTCAGAACTGGCAGAGGAGGGAAATGGACTAAACTTAGCCAGTCGCCCCGTGCCTGCTACGCCGCACCAGTTTGCCAAGCTAGCTGAGACGCTGAGACAAGAGCGCGATCGCAACTTCTCCATTTGGCTGATTTCGGCTCAGCCATCGCGATCGGTGGCGCTGCTGCAAGAGCATGACTGTCCAGCGCAGTTTGTGCCCAATCCGCGTGATTATCTAGCGATCGACAAGCTTCAGGGGCAACACATTCCCGTTGCGGTCAAATATTCGGGACTGGCAGAGCTAGAAGGCTTTATTCTGCCGACCTTCCGGCTAGTAGTTGTGACTGACCGGGAGTTTTTTGGGCAGCATTCCCTGGCAACGCCCAGCTATGTTCGCAAGCGTCGCCGCGCCGCTTCTAAACAGGTTGATCCTAACAAGCTCCAGCCTGGAGATTACGTGGTTCACAAGAATCACGGCGTGGGTAAATTTCTCAAGCTGGAAAGCCTGGAGATCAACCGCGAAA
This sequence comes from Leptolyngbyaceae cyanobacterium RM1_406_9, assembly GCA_012033355.1. Taxonomy (GTDB): domain Bacteria; phylum Cyanobacteriota; class Cyanobacteriia; order Elainellales; family Elainellaceae; genus JAAUTN01. Next base: position 1,878 of record JAAUQZ010000347.1, read on the forward strand.
TCCGGGAATATCTGGTGCTGCAATATGCCGATGGGCTGCTGCGAGTGGCGGCTGACCAGCTTAGCTCTCTATCGCGCTTTCGGGGAGCTGGGGATCAGGTGCCGCAGCTCAACAAAATGTCGAACAAGGCCTGGGAGAAAACCAAGAGCAAGGTTCGCAAGGCGGTTAAAAAAGTTGCGGTTGATTTGTTGCAGCTTTATGCTCAGCGATCGCAGCAGGAAGGACACTCCTACCCGCCGGATATGCCCTGGCAAGAGGAAATGGAAGACTCCTTTCCCTATCAGCCGACGACCGACCAGCTTAAAGCCGTCCAGGATGTAAAACGAGATATGGAAAGCCCGCGCCCAATGGATCGGCTCGTCTGCGGCGACGTGGGCTTTGGCAAAACTGAGGTGGCGATCCGGGCAATTTTTAAGGCGGTCACAGCGGGAAAACAGGTGGCGCTACTGGCTCCGACCACAATCCTGACGCAGCAGCACTACCACACGTTGAAAGAACGGTTTGCGCCCTATCCCATTCAAATTGGGCTGTTGAACCGCTTCCGCACCCTGGAAGAACGGCGCGACATTCAGCAGCGACTTGCCACTGGAGAGCTAGACATCGTGGTGGGAACACATCAACTGCTGGGCAAAGGCGTTAAGTTTCGGGATTTAGGCTTGCTGGTCGTAGATGAGGAGCAACGGTTTGGCGTGAACCAGAAGGAAAAAATCAAATCGCTGAGAACTCAAGTGGATGTGCTGACGCTCAGCGCTACGCCGATTCCCCGGACGCTCTACATGGCGCTGTCGGGTGTGCGGGAAATGAGTCTGATTACTACGCCGCCCCCTTCTCGTCGCCCCATCAAAACTCACCTTGCGCCGCTTGACCCTGACATGGTGCGAACGGCGATTCGGCAGGAGCTTGACCGGGGTGGGCAGGTATTTTATGTCGTACCGCGAGTCGAGGGAATTGAAGAAACTGCCGGAAAACTGCGGGAAATGGTGCCCGGAGCGAGATTGGCGATCGCTCACGGTCAAATGCCAGAAGGCGAACTGGAAGCCACCATGCTCACTTTTAGTAATGGTGATGCCGAAATTCTCGTCTGCACCACGATTATTGAATCGGGGCTAGACATTCCCCGCGTCAACACAATTTTGATTGAAGACGCGCAGCGGTTTGGCTTGTCTCAGCTTTATCAGCTTCGAGGGCGGGTGGGCAGAGCCGGAATTCAAGCTCACGCCTGGTTATTTTATCCAAAGCAAAGCCAACTCTCAGACACGGCACGGCAGCGACTCCGGGCAATTCAGGAATTTACCCAACTGGGATCGGGCTATCAGCTAGCCGTGCGGGACATGGAAATTCGCGGTGTAGGAAATCTATTGGGTGCTGAGCAGTCAGGGCAGATGGATGCGATCGGCTTTGATCTCTACATGGAAATGTTAGAGGACGCGATCAAGGAAATTCGCGGACAGGAAATTCCCCAGGTTGACGATGCTCAAATTGACCTGAACCTGACGGCGTTCATTCCTGCGGACTACATTCCCGACCTGGATCAGAAGATGAGCGCTTATCGGGCGGTCGCGTCTGCTGCATCGAAGCAGGAATTGACTCAGATTGCGGCAGACTGGAGCGATCGCTATGGCCCCATCCCCACCGCTGCATTGCAACTGATTCGCGTCGTAGAACTGAAGCAAATCGCCAAAAAGCTCGGCTTCTCTCGTATCAAACCCGAAGGCAAACAGCACGTCGTCCTGGAAACGCCAATGGAGGAACCCGCCTGGAATCTGCTCAAAGCTAACCTGCCAGAACACCTGCAAACTCGCTTTGTCTACACGCCTGGTAAAGTCACCGTGCGCGGACTCGCCGTTCTCAGTGCCGACCTTCAGCTAGAAAACCTGATCGACTGGCTGGGCAGAATGCGCGGTGCGTTACCTGAGCCTGTGCTGGTGTAAGCCTACTGGTATGGCCAACTTGACCTTACAATGACAAATTATGAATGGCAGAAATTATGCTAGCCAGTTCAACCTCCTATAAAGTCACCTGGGAAAAGTTGCCCGATGACTACGTTTTAGACGATGAGCCAGTGGACAACATTAACCAGCCTGCTCTCGCTGCTGCGCTCACCGAGAGCTTAGAGCTTGCCGGAAAATTGCCCGCTAGTGCCCTGGCTACAACCAATTACGGCATCTGCGCCACCCTAGACAACAAGATTGTCATTAAAGCGCCTGACTGGGGATATGTTGCGTCCATCCGAGTGCCGCGAGAAGAGGTGCTACGGAGCTACACGCCAACCCTCCAGGGCGACATTCCTACTGTGGTGATGGAATTTTTGTCTGACACAGACGGGACAGAGTATTCTGTGAAGCCAACCTATCCGCCCGGAAAGTGGTTCTTCTATGAACAGATCTTACAGGTGCCCAACTACGTGATTTTTGAGCCTGGCAGTGGCGCTTTAGAAGTCTATAGGTTAGACAATTCGACGCGCTATCAGCTACAGTCGCCCGACTCAAGCGATCGCTATTGGATTGCCGAAATGCATCTCTTCCTGGGACTCTGGCAGGGAGTTCGGGAAGGTCGCACAGGCTACTGGCTGCGCTGGTGGAACGAGCAAGGAGAACTGCTGCTTTGGGGTTCAGAGTTGGCTGAGCAAGAACGCCAGCGGGCTGAGCAAGAACGCCAACGGGCAGAGCAAGAACGCCAGCGGGCTGAGCGACTGCTCGCACAGTTACGAGCCGCAGGAATTGAACCGAAAGATTAATTTTTAGATTGATTTTTATAGCGATAGCTATATTGATTAGGACATTTTGGTGGCGCGGCTGAGCCGCGCCACCAAAATGTCCATGTCCTAACCTAGCTGACTACAGCTGTAACAGAGGGTGTGAAACTTAGGGACAGGCATTGCCCTGGGTGCATCCCACTTTTGCAGCCCTCACCCTAAATCCCTCTCCCAGAGCGGGAGAGGGACTTCCAATCCGGCTCCCCTTCTCCCTTTTTTGGGAGAAG
>JAAUQZ010000034.1 GCA_012033355.1 Leptolyngbyaceae cyanobacterium RM1_406_9
TTCGAGCATTAACACGAAATGTTTGACTCGTTTCGTTTAGAACCATTTGGAGTCTCCAATCAAATACCCTGAGCTTTTCTCAAATTCGTAGATTTATTTCTACCTCTGGTCAGATGTTACTTTAATATCAAGCCTTTCATGTTAACCGTAGCTTGTTTTATCTAATGCTGCTTCTATCTGAGGTTTTGTTGATTAGAAACGCCTAATGTAGTTTTAATTTGTACGAGAAAACTATGATTAGAGAGTTTAGTATAGATGAACACAACTTTTGGGAGATGCAGTGATTGTTTTAACTTCTTATAACTTTAGGTAGTGTTATAAAAAGTCTGTAAGTAGAGTAGTTTTTAGACACTTACACATTCCTATCTTACAGACAATTTAGGACCATAAGTAATAACGAAGATAAGAAATCTTTGGAGATACGATCGATGAGTAGCGCTAAAGCTGACCTCCGGAGTGAGGTACGCCAGCTTGCTGATGCAGCTTTTCGTCAAAAGCTAATTTCTGGTCACGGCGATGGCGAATACAGCAATAAGTATCAAATCATTTTCCAGGGCCGACCTAGACACTACGAACTGGAATATGCCCGTGACTTTTTGAGGGATCGCCTTGTTCGCAACTCTCTGGAACATTTGCTCGAAAAGCAGTGCTAGTCCCTAAACGGTTGATAAATACGGCTGATGAATCGGTAGTCTATTACTGTTAATTAGCCATTCAGCATAAGTCCAATCGGCTTCTGTATCAATGTCTACCCAATAGAATGGATCAATCATTACGGGCAAAACTCGTTCTCCAGTGAGCGATCGCCCCTCCACAATTGTTTCATAGCGAATTACATCGATGTGTCCGGTCTGCCAATACACTGTCGGCAGATATTGGCGCGGCATATTGTAAGGTTCTTTAAACTCACCCAGCAGCAGTGGCTTGAGGAACCCATCTTCTCCGAGTCGCCACATTTTGTAGGGGTTTTGGTTGGGAATGGTGACCCCGCGAACGCAATCTGCTTGGGGAGAAGCGACGAGGGTGGCGATCGCCCGATCTACCACATCTAGCGGACGCAAAGGCGACGTAGGGCGCAATTGAACAATTAAATCGGGCTGATAGCCTTCGTACTTCTCTAACCACTCCAGCGCGTGTTGAAATAGAGGCAGATCAGGAGTAGCGTCCTTAGCAAACTCTGCCGGACGGAGGAAGGGAACTTCTGCCCCATATGCTCTACAAACGGAAGCAATTTCTGCATCATCGGTTGAGATGATCAGACGAGTCACAGACTTAGCCGCCAATCCGGAAGCAATACTGTAGGCTATCAGAGGATGACCTGCTAACAGGCGTAAGTTTTTGCGTGGAATTGTTTTTGAGCCGCCTCGTGCTTGGACGATCGCCAACACTTCTGAAGGACGAGCTTGATCTGTATTTGCATCCTCACCTGCATCCTCTACCATGCCGTCCATCCTCCATCCACAACCAAATTCGCGCCCGTCATGTAAGCCGAAGCATCCGATGCTAAGAATAGCAGGGCACTATTGTATTCTGACCGCTGCGCCATTCGCCCTAACGGAGTGCGGGCACTGTAGCGTTGCACAAATTCATCTTTGTGCTGATTAAATACGCCGCCTAGAGTAAGTGTATTAACGCGAATGTTTTTACCCGCCCAGTAGGTTGCCAGGTAGCGCGTTAGTCCTGTAACTGCACTTTTGGTGACGGAGTAAGTAATAGGTTTGTAAACCGGAGTCGGGTCGATCTGGTTTTCATAGAGCCGTTGGTCAGGACCAACCAACCCGTAGATAGATGAGATGTTAATGATCACACCTTTGTCCTGGGCTAGCATCGGTCGAGCAACCGCCTGGGAACAGAGAAACATCCCGGTGAGATTTACCGCTAAGCTTTGATTCCAAAGATCTAAGGGATAGTCTTCAAAGGAACCCGTATGTTCAACTTGATGAGTCGGATCAAATTTAGGATCAACGGCCGCATTGTTGACCAACACATCGATCTGACCAAAGATATCCAGGATTTGTTTGACCGCAGCGTGAACGGAGAGGCGATCGCTTACATCTATCTCCAGTCCCAATGCCTCAACTCCGGTTCTAGCAGTAATCTCTGTGGCGACTGCCTGAGCCGCTTCACCATTGATATCAGCAATCACCACATGAGCTTGGGCCGCTGCCAGCGCTGCCGCAAACTCTCGCCCCAGTAAACCTGCCCCGCCCGTTAGAAAGATGGTGCGATCGCGCAAATTAAACGAATTGAAAGGTGAAATAAAATTAGACACAGATATTAATGGAAAGTAAATCCAAAAGATAATTTTTTGAAATTGCTGGGGGAGATGGAAGCGCCAGTCTAGGCAGGGCTGATTTTTGATTGCCTCGCTAGGGTGCATCTGTTAGGCCTTACCATTACAGCAAGCCTTAAACAAGCAGTTGAAAGAGCGCCCATCCCCATTCATAGTCTCTACCTGCCAATATTTTATGCAAAATAAGGCATTGTCCGTAAACATACGGTTGCCACTCCTAGACTTAAAGAAAAAAATAGTAGCAATTACGGTTGATTGAAGAAAGCTCCACTAGTGTAAACACTCCTACTACAGGTCAAAATTGCAACAAGGGAAGCAAATTCGCTATATCCCCGTACTCAAGCCCTCTGGTAATGCTGTGAAATCGCACCTTGTCGTTTAGGTGCTTCTCTATAAGGTATTCACATGATCAGTGCTGAAAACTTGAAGAGTATTGATGAACTAGATTTCATCGATACAGTGATGCAAAACACCTGCAAGATTGCTGTCCTCAGTCCAACTGCAACCTACCAGTTTATGCTGTGCTTTGTTTACTATTGCCGTAGTTATAGTTTCCTGGTCGCACGTTTGGCTGCAGTAATTGGTTCCAGTTCTCTATTCAGGGATCCTTTTGCCCCATTCAGCCATCATGCTGAACGATCAATGGATGTAGCTGCTAGCGTACTTAAAGCTGGAATCGAAGAATTCAGAGATCCTAAAATTAGAGTTTCACATAGAACAATGTCCTATGGACTGCTAGATAGATTAGCAGAGTACGCTGGATTGTCAGAGATGGAAACCCAACGCATCGCTCAATCGCAAAACTGGCTTCATGTCATTCTGCAAAAGGTTGAAGAGGGCTACTCGGCTAACCCGCAAAATCTAAGCTCTATGGTAAAAGCCATAGGGTTTCATGTGGGAGCTGAAACTGTAGGTGCAAGAGAGTCCGCCATCATTCACCAGGTGATCTTCAGCCAGCAGAAAGACAAAGGACTAGGGCGATTTTTGCGTCAGCACAAGCTGATTTTTGATGGAGGGCAAATTAGCCCAAACTATTGGGTTGCTGTGCATGGCACTGAACACTCTATTGGAGTAGAGGCAGACCATGCAGAAGATGCGGTGAAGGCACTTAACCAGGTTGTTCAATACACCCAAGCAACAGAGTCCCAAGTCATTGCTTGGGCAGACGAAGGATTTTCTCATTTCAACCAAACCCAACTGGTGTTTTTCCAGTCGCTATACACAGAGCTACAGAGCAAGCTACAACTCCAAACCGCACTCACAGTCATGAAGTAGCTCCCAACAAATAGAAACCAGAAAAAATCAAACGAAGGAAAACTAGATGACATCCACACTGGCTCACTCTTCACAAACATTACTATCAGGGCTAGACATCAGAACTGCAAGAGGCAAAGGAAGGGGTGTCTTTGCTCTACACCAAATTTCCCCTAAGACTGTAGTAGTGGTCGGAAAATTTGTCAAACTATTTTCTGAGCGAACCTCACACTCCTTCCAGATGGACTGGAATCGACATGTGAAACTTGATAAAGTTGCAGAAATGATCAACCACAGTTGCGACCCAAACCTCCGGATATGCAACAACTCACTGGGAGGCTACAACTTCCACGCCATTAGAACGATCGAAGCAGGAGAAGAGCTAACCTGGGACTACGCCATGAGCGAATCTCAATCGATCGCAGTTGAAAAATGCCTCTGCGGAGTGCCTCAATGCCGAGGTAAAAGCGTTGGCTTCACTGATCTTCCCCTAGAAGAACAGCAAATCCTTCATAGTAAGGGGGTCGCCCACTATTTGTCGGAGTGGCACATTCAACAGTTGACGCAGACGATTCTTCATCAATCGTAGATGTTGAGGGTATAGCCTGCACTGGAATCTCAATCGCGAACTGCGTCCCCTGACCCACCACGGAGGAACATTCAAGTCTTCCATGGTGGGTTTTAGTTACAATCTGGTGGCTAATTGACAAGCCCAAACCTGTTCCTTTTCCAATAGGCTTAGTTGTGAAGAAGGGATCAAAAAGTTTAGCACGAATCTCATCGGTTATTCCAATACCATTATCAGTAATCAAAACTCTGATCCACCCATCATTCACAACACCTATCCGAATTTGAATTTGCCCCATGTAGCCTGGATGTTGAGATTGTTGCTCATGGATAGCATCAATCGCATTTGTCAGAATATTCATGAACACCTGATTTAACTGTCCAGGACAACACTCTACGAGTGGTATCCTGTCATACTGCCGAACTACTTCAATTTTAGAATCACCGTTCTTAGGGTGTAGGTAATGGCGCAGAATCATCAAGGTACTTTCAATACCTTCAGAAATATCCACTGGTTTAAAGCCTGACTCATCCAATCGGGAGAAATTCCGCAACGACTTGACAATGTCGCGGATGCGCTCTGATCCCACAGTCATCGAGTTCAAAAGTTTTGGTAAATCTTCTTTGATAAACTCCAAATCAATATCATTAATAAATAACTGAATAGATCGAGATGGATCTGCATATTCTGCCTGATAAAGATTAACTAGTGCTAGCAAATCTTTTACATAGGTCTGGGCAGGATCAAGGTTTGCATAGATAAAATTTACAGGATTATTAATTTCGTGGGCTATACCGGACACCAGTTGCCCTAGACTAGACATCTTTTCACTTTGGACTAACTGCGTATGGGTAGAACGCAACTCAACTAGAGTTTGGGATAACTCCTGAGTACGCTCCTGCACCCTTAACTCCAACGCATCATTCTGAGCTTCTAACTGAGCAAAAGATTTACTCAGTTCCCGAGACATGATCGTAAATGCTGAAGCCAAACGACCCAATTCGTCCTGACGGGACAAATCTAACGTTACGTTGAAGTTTCCGCTTGATACTTTTTCAGTAGTTGCAAGCAACTGATTCAGGGGATGAGAAACTTGATAGTGCAAAACCCAAGATAGTAAAAGAATATTCAGAATTAAAGCAATCGATCCAATGAAAAGCACAAAACCTGCACTCCTCAAAGCAACGCTATTAAGCAAAGATCGAGGATATACAACCACAAAATACCAATCAGGCCCCTCCAATTTAGTAACAGCAAGGTACTCGTCATCAGCAAAGTTAGTCACCACTGATTGACCTGCCTCAAGGGACTGAACAGCATCAAAAATCCGACGTAAATGAGCATCGCCAGAATTAACAACGTTATAGTTTCCCTGATTCCCTTGAATCAGATCCATTCTTTGCGGATCAACAATCAAGCGTCCATCGGTACGAAAGATTAAATTATAAGTGCCCTGCAAGTGAACATCGATCGTCCGTTTTATCAGCTCGTTCAAAACAATATCGTGCCCAACGGTAGCAATATGCCGTCCCTGAACATCATCAATTGGAGTAGCCGCTGTAACCATCCACTGTTTTGCAATAGGGTCAAAGAACAATCCAGACCAAGCTGTCTCTCGGGTGGGATTATGCCTTCGATCAGAAATATAAAAATATTCCTCCTTCGTCATATCTAGGTCGGACGCAATTTCTAGTCCCCAGGGCACACCAGGGAAATACCCAACAAGTGCATTTTCAGGAAAGATTAAGTAAGTGTTAATAAACCGGTTATACCAAGCAGCCCCATACGCTGCGAGAAAGCTATTACCTGCAACCATATGTTGACGCAGGCTGCTAGTATTTACGGTCTGAGAACTTATATATAGAGTGGCATTCTCGTAAGTATCAAATTCCTCAGGTGACACATTCTGTGGAAAATTCCGGATCGTCCCATCTGACCACTCTTGCATTTCTGCGGGCAATGAAACATCTTCATTGGTTTGTTCCAAGGTCTGAAGAAACCTACTCTTTAACGAAGCATGGTTATCCTCTGCCAATTGAAATAAATCATCGTCGCGCCTCCCGCGTTCCGTGACGTAATCAGTCAAGTCACTAATAGCATCAGCCTCTAAAGAACGCATGATCTGGAAATAGCTCAAACCTGTCAGAACTACAACCACTCCTGCAAGGGTCAAGCTCATTTGAATCAGGGTGATCTGCATTAAGGATCGCTGATAGCGACGAGTTGGTTGTTGTCGAGCAGCAGAAGATTTGACATTCATTTGACATTCAGTAGAGGTTCACTAGCAGTAAGCAAGCAAGACGGACAAAACCAACACTTATAATGCCCTGAGAACAAGTCAAGGTAGCTTGAATACCCAGAATCATTCTTAAATAGAGTTAGCACAAATTAAACTTTTGACGAAACACCGATTCGATCAACGCAGAATAACCCTTCTGGGCTAGTTCCAAGAGTTGATAGCCTCTTGGGGTGCTATCAATGTTCTAATAGAGTGCACCAGCATTGAAATTCTTTGCTTCCAAAGAAAAATTTGCTATATCCAGCGTTAAGGAGTCTCTAGAATTCGATCTTCGCTCACAATCTAACAGCTTTTACCAATTCGATTTGAGCCTCAGCAGAATCAACCCTTGTCTAACAAGGGTTTGAGGGACTCAAGCCGGGAGTATGTCACCTTTGCTTGCCAAGCCACAAATGCGTTATCTAGTCCGCTATTTTACGGTCGTAGCGTACTCCCACAATTATTGGGTAGTGGTGTTTTCGCATTGCATTGAGAAACAGGGAAGTATCTACCAGAATGATCAGCTAAAAGGCTTCAGGCAAAAATTTTGACAGCGTATCGATTAAACGCACATTCACGATCCTACCCTCTTTCTGACAAAAGACTAGAGCAGTGAGGTAGGAGAAGCATGAATCGAACATAAGCCATGTAAAGTAAGGCTTTGGATGGTGACAAGTGGCAGAGATACTAGATGGGGTAGGTAGCAGGCAATACCCGTCCTGAAGTCAAAAGTGATGGACTGACTCGCAACAAGCTAAATGAATGTTTGAAAAGTCTGTGGAACTACCAACACCGAAAGATTTCAGCATCTTATGTAAGGTACGTTACTCTACTACTAACACATCTATGCAATCCTATTTGATTTGTGAAAGTGCCTGTCCTGAGGGCGGGCACTTTCACAAATCAAATAAGAGCGCTATATGCAATCTAATAACAATAATAAAGGTTGTGTTGGGTTCTGCTTGACTTCACTACAAATTTCCTGGATAAGGGTTATCTCAATGATCAAATCTCTGGCAGTGATCGTACCTGTTTATAACTGTGAAAAGTTTATTCAAAAGACACTGGAAAGTATTGAATCTAGCATCAATTTCTTTCGTCAAGATTACAGTAATATCGCTGATAACAGCACTGAAATTGTGGTTGTGAATGATGCTTCTTCAGACCATACAAAAGAGGTTGTCAACGAATTTATTCAACTTAAGTCTCGCTACAAGTCTATCTATCAAGTGGTTAGTCATTCCAAGAGTTTAGGAGCTGGCCCAGCAAGAAATACAGGGATCAGGATTTCTTCTGGAGAAATCTTGTTTTTCTGCGATGGCGATGATTTGTTTCTTGAAGAGCATATTTATGTTTGCTATAGAGCATTGAGTCAGGAAATTCCGATTCAGCCAGAAACTAGATTTACCAACTCAATTGCAGTTGTTAAAACGAAAGCCAAGATTCAGGAACAGCTTCACCCCTATTGGAGAGATGCGATTAATAATAGCCTGCTGATTAATCTTTGTTTGCGGCGAGAGTGTCATGAGTTTGTTGAGGGATTTCCTGAAGCGGCAGTTTATAAGCAGATTCGAGGACGTGAAGATACGGCTTATCTGGAATGGGTGAATAAGTTTTTCACCATCTTTAGAGCCGATTTAGAAACGGTGGAGTACATTCGCTATCCCGGCAATAGTTTCGATCGCCAGCTTAAAAAATTTCAAACGCCACCAGAAGATTACCAGCTTGATTGGACACCAGAGGAAAAGAAATTACACGCGATCGCCACCCAATTAGAATCTGAAAAAACGCTTTATCTATTCAAAAAGCTCTATCAATTAGACCAGCGCTTTATCCCAAGTAAATTCATTAATTGGCAACCCATAGTCGTCGAATATTTAGGTCAAGAAAAGTACGTAGAAGCGATCGCCCTCTATCAGCAAAGTGGTGAAATGAAGGACGCGATCGCCGCAGAACATAAAAACATACTTGCTAGAGCCTACAACAATTTAGGGACTGCTTTTCATCAGCAAAAAGCGTTAGAGCGGGCGATCGAATGTTTTCAGGCGGCGATCGCCCTTCAGCCTGATTTTTCCAAAGCCAACCTCGCGCGAATTTACTTTAACGCCGGAATGGTTTTGCTTGACCAGATGCAGTCTCAGCAAGCCTTAGAGCTATTTCAACACGCTTGTGAAGCAGACTCGCACCTGACCCAGGCGCAATATCAGCTTTCGAGAACCCGCTATCAGCTTCAGGTGCAGTCCAAAGGCTACCAATTTACCCAGGATTGGTTTAGCAACAACATCCTCATCTGGGAACAGCACCTCCTGCCCCTTGCCGGACGGACTCTACAAGTTTTAGAAGTTGGCAGTTGGGAGGGGCGTTCAACCTGTTGGCTGCTCGACCACATTCTGACTCACGAATTGTCCCAAATTACCTGTGTGGATACATTCCAGGGAAGTGCCGAACATCGCCGCTTTGATGCTGACTATAGGCAGTCGATTGAAGCTAGATTTGACGCAAACATTGCCAAAACCGGAGCCGCACCAAAGGTGCAAAAGCAAATTGGGCAGTCTCAAGAAAAGCTGCGATCGCTTCCTCTCAACACCTACGACCTGCTTTACATCGACGGCTCTCACATCGCCAGTGATGTTTTAGAAGATGCCCTGCTAGGCTGGAGGTTGGTGAAAGCAGGAGGGCTGATCGTCTTTGACGACTATGGCTTTTCCTTTGACCCAAACACCCAGCACAACCCCAAAGCCGGGATTGATGCCTTCCTCACGATTTTTCGTGACAAGATCAAAATAACCCACAAGTCCTACCAGGTTTTTGTCGAAAAGCTGCCTGACTCCGCCTAATTCCCAGCCTAACCCTTCCCATGAGTGACTGTTCTATTCGTCCTGCCCTGATTACCAACGTGTTGCCCGACTCGATCGCCGCAGAAATCGGTTTTGAAGCAGGCGATCGCCTCGTCTCAATCAACGGGCAACCCCTGCGCGACCTGATCGACTACCAGTTCTTTTGCGCGGATGAATTTCTGGAATTAGAAGTTTTAGACGCAAAAGGACGCACCCACCAGGTCGAGATCGAAAAAGAGTATGACGACGACCTGGGGCTAGAGTTTGAAACGGCGCTATTTGATGGGCTGATCCAGTGCAACAACCGCTGCCCCTTTTGCTTCATCGATCAGCAGCCGCCCGGAATGCGGCAAACGCTTTACCTCAAAGACGATGACTATCGCCTCAGTTTTCTCTACGGCAGCTACCTGACCCTGACCAACCTGACCCAGCGCGAATGGAACCGGATTGCTCAGATGCGCCTTTCCCCGCTCTACGTCTCAGTTCACGCTACGGAACCGGAGATTCGTATTCGCCTATTAAAAAATCCCCGCGCTGGGCAAATTCTTGACCAGTTGCAGTGGTTTCAGCAGCATGAATTGCAGATTCACGCTCAGGTGGTTGTTTGCCCAGGAATCAACGACGGTGAGCATTTAGAGCGATCGCTACTAGACCTGGCAAAATTCCATCAGGGAGACATTTCCGCTGTCGCCTCCGTCGCTGTCGTCCCTGTTGGGCTAACCCGCTTCCGCCCTGCCGAAGATGAACTGGTGCCCGTCACACCCGCCAAAGCCCAAGAAGTGATTGCTCAGGTGCAGGCATTGCAGGCTAAATTTCAGCATCAGTTAGGCTCCACCTTTGCTTGGCTTGCAGACGAATGGTTCCTGATTGGCAGACAAGACCTACCGCCTGAGTCACACTACGAAGACTACCCGCAAATCGGCAATGGCGTAGGTTCGATTCGCCAATTTCTCAAGCAGTTTCAGTCTGCTGCAAAGCGTTTACCCACCAGCGTCTCACCTGCCCGTCGATTTGTCTGGGTGGTGGGAAATGCGGTCGAGCAAGCCTTTCAGCCCATCCTGCAACGGCTCAACCAAGTCAACGGGCTGGAGGTTGAAATGGTGGCATTAAATAGCCAATATTGGGGGCAAGAAATCACCGTCACCGGATTACTGACTGGACAAGACTTACTTCAGGCATTATCTGGCAGAGATTTGAGACAAGGAATTTTGCTGCCCTCTCTGATGCTCAAGCATGATGACTCCTGCTTTCTGGACGATATGCGAGTTGAAGATCTTTCCCAACAGTTGAATGCCCCTATTTTCACGGTTAATGGTATCGACCAATTGATTGAAACTTGCACCCGGTAGGAGTTATCAACCTACGAGGAATGGGCGATCGCTTGAGGGTGAGGGGCGATCGCTAGCCCTGTACCAACCAAGCCTGCAAATCGTCCAAGCTGGTAAAGTCTAGCAACGCTTCACTCAACGCTTGCAGCATTGGCAACGACAGATGCACAACAGAGGACACTACACTCTGAGGGAGTTCTCCTAATCGCTTTGTCAATTGGCGAGCAACAGCATGAGCCATTATTTCCCGACCTTCTTCTTTAATCTCTCGATAAACTTGTGTCTCTTTTAACGTGATGTCCAGCATTGCTTCTATCTCCAATCGGCTCAACTGCTCAAATCGATACGCCATGATAGTTGTTACCATTTCGATTATTGCATGACTACCCGACGAAGCTGATTCGGCACGGGTGCGGTTCAACAAATATCAGGCTTCTTCTGGCGCTCTGTCCTCCTCTACTGTTGTTAAGACCATTACAGCGACCCACAGAGGCAAAGAGCGAATCTCGCCCAATTCATCCAGATATATCCGGTGAATTTGATCTCCGCTGAGCAGCGTTCGATGTGGGTATAGTCTGCGCTGTTCAACACGACGGGAAGGATAGATGACGACCACTTGCCAGTCGCTAAAGCTCATGCCACTTCGATAAAAATAGAGTGATGTCTCAGCAAAGATGCGTTCGTAGGTTCGATGCGTTACGCTATCGCTAACAGCGTCCTACGCAAATCATTGAATTTATCTATGTCGATAAGACAAGCGATCGCCTTTTATCTCGAAGATATTGAAACGTTGCCAGGAAGAAGTATCAACCTGATCATTACTGGGTTGGTGCTAATTTCTTCGGCGATCTTTGTTGCAGAAACCTATCCAATTCCGGCTTCCGTCCGCTCTATTTTGGATATGGTCGATTTAGGAATCTTGGTTGTGTTTGCGGTGGAATATTTGCTGCGGTTTTGGTGTGCTGAGAAAAAGCTTCGCTATGTGTTTAGCCTTTATTCTATTATTGACCTTTTAGCAATCTTGCCCTTCTTTTTACCGGGTATAGATATTAAATTTATTCGGATTTTCCGCTGGTTCCGAATCTTGCGTCTGATTCGATTTATCGAAGGAAGAACTAAGTTTGGCTATGTCAGCGGCAAGGATAGTGTGGCCGTCAGCCGAATTTTGTTTACTCTTTTTGCCATTATTTTTGTCTATTCAGGCATCATCTATCAGGTTGAGCATCCGGTGAATCCAAAGGCGTTTGCCACTTTTTTAGATGCGTTTTATTTCTCGGTTGCCACTATGACGACGGTTGGCTTTGGCGACGTTACGCCAATTTCAGAAACGGGGCGATTGCTCACCGTGCTGATGATTTTGACTGGAATTGCCTTAATTCCCTGGCAGTTGGGTGATTTAATTAAGCAGCTTCTCAATACAACAAAACAGATGGAGTTTTTGTGTCCGGGGTGTGGGCTAGAATCCCATGATACGGATGCTCAGTTTTGCAAAATTTGTGGGACGAAGCTAAGAAATATTTGCAAGATTTAGGATTTATACCCATTAAATATGAAGCTGCACCAAACAAGGGGTTTAAGCCCCTTGTTCCACATCGTTTTATTTGGTGTAATCTTATGTAAAAACGGTATTAGCTGTTAGTTTGTGTTTGACAATCCGGATGCTTTCCCAGGCGGGAAACTGTCCGGCTCGGCGTTGGTCAATCAGCACAAAGAAAGCATATAAGTTAAATGCTTCGCTGCTTTTGTTCAAATATTCGCGGCTCAGGTCTTCACACTCTTTTCGAGTTGGTTTTTGGGTGGGAATTAGTCCTCGATTTCTGGCGGCTTTCTCATAGGCTTCTGAGATTAGCTTAAACAGTGCAGACGTGAGTAGTGTATAGGCTCGAAGCTGGCTTAGATCGTAGTTGCGCTGGGTAGTGAAATCATAGTTGAGGCTGCGGGTGCGATCGCGCACTAAACTAATCAAATACACCAGTCCTTGCTCTAGTGAAATGGCTGGTTCAGTCTCAAAATCAGACTCAAAATCAATGATCCGAGAACGGGCAAAGTCTAGGTCAAGGTTAAGGTCTAAGTCGCTGTGAGCCGTAAAGCTAAGTGCCTGATACAGCAGGTTGAGCGGACTGGAGGAATGCAGCATTTTGTAATTGTTGCGGTTGAGGGCGCGGTCGAGTTCACGGGTGAGGTGGCGATCGCTTCCTACGATTTCAGCCAGTTCTTGTTGCCAGCGCTGCCACTGGTCAGGGTCGATTCCGGTGATGAGTTGGCGATCGCCCACATTACACCAGCAGCCAACCTGGTTGACGGATAAGGGATGCTCCTGCATCTCAACACCTTTGGGCAAGCGAAACCTTGCCTCCCCAACAAACACAGAAGAACTGCCTTCCAAAAATGTATCTCCAAGCGGACTAGAGCGTTGAGTGAGCCATTCACAAAACTCCTCTGCATCACTGGCTCTCACTCCCCTGATCGGTTTCATCGCATCACCCGCTGAAAATTTAGCAGTTTGCCAGTGATCAGGCTGGCGATCTTCCCCCGACAAACGCTTCTCATCAATAAAAAGCTGATATTCCGCACAGGTGATGTAACTGATGTCAATTTCAGTGGTGTCATCGATCCGCAAAAGCCGATTCAAGCGGCGAGACAGCTTCACCTCCGCTGCTAGCCTAAAGATTTCGGCATCGGTAGACTCTAGCCCACTCTCTAGCGTTTCCTCTAGCTGCCGTCGCACATCAGGCTGTACGCTCAAGCCCTCCTCCAGGCAATCATAGGCAAGCGTCAGCGAAACCACACTAGGCTGGTCGAGTGCCGCCCAAATTAGATTACTGGCATCTCCCTGAGCGGCATACAGGCGAATGGTTTCATCCCACCAGGGATCATCAATGCTGTGGGTGAGCAAAAACTCCTGTTTTGATTCCTTGATTTGCGCGGCTGCCAGATATTCCTGAAAACTCTTGTGAACAAATTCGTAAACGTCAGGCTGTCGCTGCACCAGTAACCCGCTGATATTTTCGATTTGTTCTAAAAACTCCTCTGGGTCTGCGCCATCACCCGCAACGCTAGTGAGTTTTTCTCGAATCAAAATACATCCCGTCACTTTCTTAAACTCACGGGTTTTCTTCTGCATTCGCTTTAATGCCAATACTTGCAGCACCAGTTTTTTTTGGGCTGCGGTCAAGGATTGAACCATGCCTTTGGCATCTTGCCTGCGTCCCAGTAGCACATCACAAATTTCGGCATAGAGCTGCACTCGTCGCCCTGGCAGTGCCCCCTGATAGCAGTGAACCGTTGCAATCATCGTCAGCAGCAGCGGATTTAGCGCCATTGATGCCAGTGCAGGGTTGTGTTTAATCCGGTTAAATAGGTCATTGGACTGCTGCTGAGCCACCTGCCGCACACCGGGGTCATCTTTTCCCAGGCGACTCATGATCTCGTTTTGCAGATACCAGTTATTGATAAATTGTTCAACCTGTTTCAAGGTGAAGGGCTGCACCTCAGCCACCAGTCCCACCTGGCTGAGCGGAGCGCTGCGATAGCCAAAGGGACGCGATGTGATAATGAATGCTGTCGTGGGGTAGCTCAGCATTTGCTCATCGATCCAGCGGCTGATCTGCTGGCGACGCGCCATGTCTGCTACTTCATCCAGACCATCCAGCAAGACCAGACATTTCCCCTGCCGCAGTCTGGTTTCAAACCAGTCTTCGGGCGGCTTTAGCTTTTGAATTGCGCTTTGCTGTTGAATCAGGGCGGCTAGCGTCGGGGGCGCTTCGACTTCTGCTAGACTTCGTGCCAGGATTGTGTCTTGCACATCCCGCAGATATAGCAGCACCGGAATTAAGGCTGGAGCCTTGGCGTGCTGGCGCGGCTGTTTATTTTGGGCGTAGGCAAGCGCCAGATGCTCTAGCAGCGTGCTTTTGCCGGAACCGGGTGGCCCAAGCACGACGATTCGCCTGAAGGTAGGCTGCTCAGACAGTCGCGCCAGGAAATTCCAAATGGTCAGGCTCTCTCTGGCACTGCGAACGGCGATCAGGGCAGAAGAAATTTTGTCAGCCGTTTCGGGTGCAAGCTGAAGCGGCACAAACACTTTCTCCAAATTCAGGGCAAACGGCCCTTTGGTTTTTAAGCCCTGGGTGCGAAAGTCTCGCAGCGCATAGATCAGGCTTTGATAGTAGCGGTTTTGAAAGTTTGAGACGATCGCCAGGGTAAACCGATCGGCAGCCTTGATCATCCACTGGGCGGAGTCAGCCCCCCGCTGTGCTGCGGCTTCTTCAAGCGTTTCCATGAATTTACCGCTAAACCTGACCCACAGGGATAAACAGGCGGTGACAAAGGAAAGGGCGATCGCCCGTGTCCATTCCTGATTTAACGCAGAGTGAACCGTCGCCCCAAGCCCAACCCCAGAAGGAACCCACCTAATCAGCGTTTGAGTAATCTTTTGCATCCGCCATGCTGGACTATACGCCTATGCATACGAGTGTAGGCGATCGCCCTCGACCGTTTACCTACAGCAGTTTTCCACTTACATAAACTACAGTTCTCTGTAGGAGCGAACGGACGTTCGCCCCTACCTGTGGTTTATTCGATCTTAAACACGCTGTAAGTCTTTCACATACGAGTGAGAGCAGCAATTTTAGTGCGTTTATCTACACTCATGCCCTCCAGTTCATCTAGATGTAGCCAGCCCTCTCTCACTAATGTGGCAAAAACAAAAACCAGGACGGAGTATCGATAGTCATACTTGCCGTCTATTTCGTGTCTCTTTGCACTTAGAAAGTCGTGCAACTGCCAAACATCATCCAGGGTGGCGATCGCACTTGCTTTCTCTCGAACCTCCTTTATCAAAGCAGCCGTTTCTCGCTCATAAGCCTGTTTAAAGGCGGTTTGGGCAATATTTTTCTCAGACTTAGACCACTCAGCGTCACTCACTTGCATCATTAACCCTTTAAAAAACAAGATTTTATTATGGAGTGCTGTTTACGCACATTCACACCTCACTTGGGCATACACGGTTAGCCCTATCCACAAGGGGCTGAGGCTAAGATCTGCGACTTCTTTGAGAAGTCGCAGATCTGGGCATTCGGCTTTATTGATTTGGCGCTTGCTCTAGCGGACTAGATTCAACAATTCCTTAGGAGAGGCTAACAAGTCGATCGCCACAAAGAAAATTTTGCCGTTGGGATTGATCAAAAACCGCCACGCCATATTCATGCCTACCGCTGCGCCAAACCAGGGGGTTTGCACCTTGCCCGTCACCTTAACCTGGGTGTAGCCGTCCTCTGCGGGTTCAGAAACACCCCGCTCTGGAATCAGCTTGAGATTCTGACATTCTTCGTTAAAAAACTGTAGAACAGCATCTCTACCGACAATAGGGCGTTGAAAAGGAGGCTGCAAGGCACCATCAGGCGCAAACAGGTCAATCAGCGTCCCAAAGTCATTGGCATTGAGATTGTCCATGTAGTTCAATACGGTTGAATTGGTCACGCCTTCGATCGCGACTTGAGTTCGTTCAGACTTTTCCTGAGGAGCTACAACTGGTTCAGACACTCTGGTGTAGCCATCTAACTTGCTTGGGTCAAACCCCATATCAACGACTGCGTTGCGTAATACAGTGATCTGTTGCCCTTGATCGAGTTCTCTAACGGCCTGTAGCACTGCTGCGGCGTTAGCAGAAAGCTGATAGCCCGCTGGAATTGGAGCCACAATTCCCTGATCCATCCATACTCCAAGCTGATACCAAAACCCTAGCTTGATATTGGCAGACCACATGGCGTAGGCACGGCAGATCGACGTATCTGCCTGGTTTGCCAGGTCACACATGACCTGCGTTTGCTCAGCAAAAGTCATTTGCCGAATTTGATTCAGGGTTCCCTCTGCAAACTGCATACTGGCGGCTCCAGGAGCCGCAACGGTGATGGTCTTACCCATTTCCAGGTAAGCAAACCAGGTCCACGCCAGTTGGTCTTCGGCACTAAGCTGCCTAAACCGGGCAATCGTGGCTGGTACTGCATCAGCAGATAAGGTGTTTGGGAAAATACTACGAGCTGAATCAATAGTAAATGGCATAAAAAAGCCTACCTTGCGATTTGCAATGAGTGGAAAGGACAACAGCGTTGATCTGCGAAATTTCCCTTACTGATTACAAAATATCACGAAGTCATTACAAATTTTAACAAATAGTTACTTTGTAGGAGTGAGCGGTCGTTCGCCCTACGGCAATTTGTGTTTGTGTACGTGAAACGCGCCCTCGTCCAGTTACAATTTGGGGCTACTATAAAATGGCGTATGGGAATGGTGCAAAGCCGATTCTTTTAAGCGCTAGTTCATAGATTCATTGGCTCTGAGGGGCGATCGCAGTGGTTGCAGTCCAGTCTGTCATGACGATGGAAGATTATCTGAACTACAGCAATGACAGCGATACCCGCTATGAACTGGTCGATGGGGTGCTAGTCGAAATGCCGCCTGAAAGCACCTTAAACACTCAAATTGCTGCTTTTTTGCTGGCAACTTTTCTCCAGGCTGGCATTTCTCATACTCGGCTTGGCATTCGTCATCAAATTGCGGTTGC
This sequence comes from Leptolyngbyaceae cyanobacterium RM1_406_9, assembly GCA_012033355.1. Lineage (GTDB taxonomy): Bacteria > Cyanobacteriota > Cyanobacteriia > Elainellales > Elainellaceae > JAAUTN01. The sequence goes on from JAAUQZ010000034.1 coordinate 17,121, forward strand.
AGGAGCTAGGGCGACCGCCAGAGAGCCAGATTTGATGATTCATTCTGAAGAATCTGCGGCGGCAATTGAGGGGCGATCGCAAGCCTTACTCACAATCGATATGCCGCCTCCAGCCCTGGTTGTAGAAGTCGTCAGCCCCAAACAGGAAAATCGAGACTACCGCCACAAACGCACGGAATATGCTGCCCGCCACATCCCGGAGTATTGGATTGTAGATGCGATCGCCGCCAAAGTGACCGTCCTAGAATGGATAGATGGGCTGTATGAGGAAAAGGTCTATCACGGCAATGAACCAATTGCCTCCCCACTTTTTCCTGAGTTACACCTGACCGCAGCACAAATCTTGAGTGCAGGGCAATAATCACTCCTGGGTTGCACAACTCACTTTGCAATCATTAATGCATCAACTGTTGACGGAGTTCCCGCAAAGCAACTCCGGTGCCTTGCTCAGATGCTTTTTGTAGAACCTGAGCAACCAGTTCAGGCAGATCAACTTCTGGGAAATAGCGGCTTTGAGGCTGTTGCTGGTAGGCTTCACCCTGCAAGCTGTAGATTTTTAATCCACTTTTTTTGAATAGCCAGACTTCTGGCACTCGGTAAGGTGCGTAATCTTCAGCCGCAGTGTAGGTCGTTACATCGATTTCGATGACTAAATCGGGTGGCGGGTTAGTTTGCCAATCAATCCGATCTTTGCCAACGGCGGCCTGCCAGTTGTCAATGTAAAAACAGTAGTCTGGCTCAATTCCTCCCTCTTCAGGAATGTCCATTGTGATTGGGGTGAAGGCTTCGTAGTTGCGGGTTTCGCTGTCTAGCAATATTTCAACAACTCTTGCAAGCAAATGAGCTTCACGACCGTGTCGAAGTAGAGGACTCATGAGTAAGATTTCACCATTGCGGAACTTAATTCGAGGAATAGAGCCATCGCCCCGACTATCGCGCAGGGCGCAGTAGTCCTGCCAGGTTCCGGGCATTCGCACGACTGTTCCAACAGGAAGCTGAATTTTTTCGCGGGAGATTACGGCGTACATGAGTCCTCTTGATGAATGAGGTATCGTATTTATTTTGAGTGTAAGCTACTCCAAGCGTCGTAGCACAACGAGCGATCGCGCCACCACAGGCACTGTTTGCTCACCTGTGAAGAGCCGTTGCTCCTGCAAGAAGCGAGGCTCCTTAGTGTCAATATCTACCGTCCACTGGTCGTTCTGAAAATCAACAGGTAGGGTAAACTCAATCGTTTCGTAGTGAGCGTTAAAAAACAACAGAAAACTGTCATCACTAATCCGCTGCCCCTGGCGACCGGGACTAGGAATGCGATTGCCATTGAGAAAAACCGCAACCGATTTAGCGTAGCCAATATCCCACTGCTCCTGCGTCATCTCACCACCGTCAGGGTTATGCCAGCTAATGTCTGTTACTCCCATACCGTGAATAGCCTGTCCCTGAAACCATTTGCGCCGACGAAAAACAGGATGCTGTCGTCGAAAATAAACTAGTTCCCGACAAAAGTTAAGCAGATCCTCATTAGATTCCTGCAAGTCCCAATTTAACCAGGAGATCTCATTATCCTGACAATAAGCATTGTTATTGCCTTGTTGGGTACGGCCTAACTCATCTCCACTTAACAACATGGGAATTCCTTGCGATAGCATCAACGTCACCAGGAAATTTCGTCTCTGGCGTTCTCGCAGATGTAATACCTCCTGGTCCTCCGTTTCACCCTCTACACCACAATTCCAGGAACGATTATGACTTTCACCATCTCGGTTTTCCTCCCCATTCCCCTCATTGTGCTTGTCGTTGTAACTCACCAAATCGTTTAGGGTAAAGCCATCGTGAGCGGTGACAAAGTTAATGCTGGCATTGGGTTGCCGTCCATTCATCTGAAAATATAGGTCGGGACTACCCGTTAAGCGATAGGCAAACTCTCCTAAAGTACTCTCTTCTCCACGCCAAAAGTCACGCACTGTATCTCGATATTTGCCATTCCACTCTGACCAGTTTACCGGGAAGTTTCCTACCTGATAGCCCCCTGTGCCGACATCCCAGGGTTCTGCGATTAGCTTTACGCCTGCCAGCACGGGGTCTTGGTGAATCAGGTCAAAGAAGGCAGATAGGCTATTGACCTCGTATAGCTCACGTGCCAGAGCCGAAGCCAAGTCAAACCGGAAGCCATCTACGTGCATTTCCGATACCCAGTAGCGCAAGCTATCCATGATTAGCTTCAACACTTGAGGGTGGCGCATATAAAGTGAGTTGCCGCATCCGGTGAAATCCATGTAGTAGCGGGGATCACCTTCTACTACGCGGTAATAATTAACGTTATCAACTCCTCTCAAGGATAAGGTCGGACCTAAATGATTGCCTTCTCCCGTGTGATTATACACTACATCTAAGATCACCTCAATTCCGGCTCGGTGTAGTGCTTTGACCGTTTCCTTAAACTCACTGACCTGCTCTCCCAGTACGCCACTAGAACTGTAGCCAGAGTAGGGTGCGAAGTAATTGATCGAATCGTAGCCCCAATAATTTCGTAGCTTCTTATCAGCCAGATGCCCTGGGCGAGAGAGAAAGTGATGAATCGGCATTAGCTCAACAGCCGTGACTCCCAATCGCTGGAGATGCTCGATCGCTAGTGGATGGGCTAATCCTGCATAGGTGCCCCGCAGTTCCTTTGGGATATCAGGATGTAGCTGGGTGAAACCTTTGACGTGTATCTCATAAATAATTGTCTCATGCCAGGGAGTTCTCAGCAGCTTATCGCCTTCCCAATCAAAGGTTTCATTCACCACTACCGATTTGGGCATTAAAGCAGCACTATCTGATTCTGAAAATGATAAATCTTCATCAAGACTATGCCAGTCGTAGCCAAACAGTGCCGGACCGTTACCCACTTCTCCATCAATTGCCTTTGCGTAGGGGTCGATTAATAGTTTATTAGGGTTAAAGCGATGCCCTTCACCGGGTGCGTGCGGTCCGTGTACCCGGTATCCATAACGCTGGCCAGGTCCGATTCCAGGCAAGTAGCAGTGCCAAACAAAGTTACTGACCTCGGTGAGGGAGACTCGCGTTTCTTCACCATCTTTGTCGAACAGGCATAAATCAACACCTGTTGCATTTTCTGAGAAAAGAGCGAAGTTTGTACCTTTTTCATCCCAATGTGCGCCTAGAGGATAAACATCACCTGGCCAAACCGCTACGTGCATAAGTTACATTCCTACTTCTAATTAATCATTAAAGCATTACTGCTGAAATTTCATTTTTCAACTTTTTGTACATCCATCTGAGGGAGGATTTATCTAAGCATTTGTAAGATTTAATTGTTTGTCTGAGTTGGGCTGATTACAAGTTTCCTTGCATAGATGGGTGGAACAACGTGAATCCAATACCTGAATGGCTTGAGCTGGAGTTCTGTTTTGCTTCACCCAACTTACAGTATATTAATGCTTTTGGGAGTCTTGTCAGTCAACCAGCTACATTGGGCTTACCTGCTGCGTATTGCTTATATAAAGTAACGTACATTCATTTCTGGCATCATTCCCCCTGCTGGGGGAGGTTCGCTTGCGTGAAACAGTGAGGGGCGATCGGTAACGGATGGATGTTGTCCCGCTGCCGATCGCCCCTTACTCAATTACCGATCGCCACGATTACCGATTACCGACGATTCATCCCGTTGTATTCAACAATTCTGGCCTGTCGCGGCAGGTAGTTAGCTCCTAGTTTATTAGCACAGAAGCCCAGGTCTACGGATTGCTCAGGCTGTATGGTGGTTGCCCAATCGGGGGGAATGACCTCATAGGTTGAGCCATTAGGTCTAAAAGAGCCATTCCAGCTTTGAGTGATCGCGGCATCTTCCATTGCAAACAATAGTCGCCAGTTGTTGGCGCTGGTATTGCTTTGATTTGTGACTCGAAAACTGACACAAAAACCAGTTTGCCAGTCTGATTGTATTGAAGATTCTACAGATAGATTGGCTTGTGGGGTGGCGATCGCCACGCTAGCGGCAGGAGTCGGGGAAGCAGAAGCAGGAGAGGTTGAAGAGGGCAGGGCTGGAGAGGGGTTTAGTCCGGAGGTTGAGGTAGCGTCCTCTAAAAGCTGATTCAACAGTTCTTGCTTAGGAGCATCAACGGTTTGCCAATCATCTTGCAGGATACCGCCAGTGTCATCACTGTTGGGGTTCCAACTCCAGTAAGTGAAGCCGAGTTGGTTGTCGTTGAGGTAATCTACAAACTGTCGCTGCCAGATGCCTTCTGTAGATTCGGTGTCAACCTGCCGACCGCCAAACTCGCCTACAAAAATGGGAGCGATATTTTGACTGGCGATGTAGTGAAAACCAATTTCCCAGCGGCTGTAGAGGTTATTGGGAAAGTTAGGCTCGGAAAACCAGGGCTGATTGAATACGCCAGCGCCATATTCGTGAGGAGAGTAAACCAGTTTGCGTGGGTTAGACAGGCGCACAGGGTAGTTTCTTACGCCTTCCAGGTTGCCGCCCTGCCAGTGGTCAGCAAGTCGCTGTCCGGGGACATTGTTTTGTACACCTTCGACGACGATTAACCAGTCGGGGTTGACTTCCAGAATGGCATTTCCGGCCCGTTCTGCGGCTAAGCGCCAGTCAGTATCGCGATCGCCTGTTCCCCAACTGGCGCGGCCATGCGGTTCATTCTTCAGGTCTGCCCCGATCACATTACGCTGATTGCGATAGCGTCGGGCTAACAGGGTCCAGGTGTCAATCCAGTCGGCTTCGGTAAAGCCATCGCCGTACCATAGTTCAGGAATTCTCTGGTTGTTGAGGCGATGACTGTCTAGCAGAATTAATAGCCCCTGACGCTCGGCTTCTTGAATCACCAGATCCATCGCTTCTAGAGGTGTTTTTCCTTCTAGTTCACGGTTGCTGCCAATGGTGAAATCTACACCGCTAATGTTGTCTCCTCGAAGTGCCTGAACGGAATAGGGTAGGCGAATGATGTTGTAGCCCAGTCCACGAATCTGAGTCAGCATATCTTTGTAGTCCCTCAGCCAGAGTCCGTGAGGAGCCTGCATTTCAGTCTCAATGCCAAACCAGTTAACGCCGCTCAGCAGAATGGTTTGGCCCCTGGCATCGACAATTTCAGCGCCACTGGTAGATAGGGGAAACTGGATAGGGGTAGCGGCTCCAGCAACTGTCATCGGGTCGTGGAAATGGAGTGATAGCCCAATCCACAGTACCATTGATAGGATTCCTAGCCAGATCTGCTGCGCCAGGGGTGTCCATCTTTGACTGGAGCGATATTGAGTGGGGCGATGAGATGGGGTGGGGGTTCGCTTGGAGCGGTTGAGATAAGTCAGGCGATCGCCCCCAAGATAACTAAAAACCTGTCTATAGACCTGACTAAAGACTTGGCTAACGAGTCTAAGAATCATGATGGGTGCTGCTCTTATCTTCTAGATATTAACTAGTGGGAGGTGAGGTACTGCACCCAACGTAAAAACAAACAAAGCTGCGAGTCTCAATAAAAGAATCTTGTCGAGCTTAGCAAATGTAGCTTCTGTAAGCCCATTTAATAGGACGGGCGATCGCCTAAAAAGTGCCGTATCTTTGTAGGGTGATACAGTTTAGGGGATGTGCTAGCAGTGATTGTACTGAAGCGATCATAATAACTAAACCCTTCATTTCTCTTTTGAAAGTATTTACGCTTAAGTATTTAGGTTCATCAAACGCTTCAAAATCGGGGCTTAGAACTGAGGTTTACCGTTCCTTTAACCCTATGTGAAAAGTTTTTTGAAAGAGAAAAATTTCGTGAAATAGCCTGAAGCGATCGCAACTCTGCTGTTAGGAAAGTTCATTTTGACTTTACAGGACTGCGTCGGACTTTACTAGGTCTATACGGTTATTCACGGAGATTACGTTTAATTTAGATGGAAAGGCGACAAACTTCAGTCATTCTGTTGTTGAGCAGCAATATTTCAACCCCGTATCGCTGCTGCCAAATTGAAAAACGATTCCCCATTCGCTTAGTAGGAATTCAACTATGACTACACCACTACAACGCTTCGTACTACCAGCCGCAATGCTATCGGGTGCAATTTTTTCCGCCGCTACTTTGCCATTGGTTGTATTAGGTTCAGAACCAGTGGATATTCATCTTGAAGATGAGCCTGTGTTCTCAGGTGAAGTCAAAGATTTGGCTGCTCCTTACCTGGGTATTGCAACAGTGATGAGCCTGGGAATGGGTGTTGCTACCATTTCAGCACTGGGCTGGAGCCAAGCTTCTCGCAAGTCTGCTGAAGCGGAAGATCAGGTTTCATCTCTAGCCCGTGATCTACAGGAAAAGGAAGCTCAAATTGAGGCGCTTCAGTTCTCTGAAAAACGCTTACACGCTGCCGGTCTACAGTATTTTCTTCAAGATGAAGTAGATGAGGTGAATGCTCAACCGATTGCGGCTGTTCCTGCAATGCATCAAGTTCGGGATGCAGAAGATGAAGACCCAACTGAGCCTCTAGAAAAGGCGATCGCCTCTGGCAAATTTGACACAAACGTTCAGGCTTCCAAAGTTGCAACCCATCCTTCAGCACAAGCTTTTTCTGGCTACGCTCAACCGACTCAGGCGATAAAGCAAACAGTTGCTTCTGTGCCTCAGTCTACTCACACCGCAGAGCCAAAGCAGGTCAACGAATTGCTCGATCATCTCAAGCAGGTGATGGCTCAAATCGAGCAGCTACAAACGGTTGGCACACTTCCAGCCAACTCACTTTCACCTGTCACCGTATCCTACAACTCTGGAGTTGCTTAGTGTTAGCACCTATCAGGCGAAGCCTTCTAAATAGTTGCTTCGCCTGTTGGTTATCAGCCTTCAGTCAAATGACAAATTAGCGGACAAGGTGCCCGCGTTAGTAGAATTACCGTATAAAAGCGTTTGATGGGATTGGAGTGTCTGTTTGAGTGGGGCTAAGTGCTGGCGGACTGGCACTGGTGACTCCTGAACTCGATGGCGTTGAACTCACTGCATCATTCGTTTGATCGGTTGGAGGAGTTGTACCACCAGTGGGTAACGCAACCATCATCGTCTTGCTCGCCTGAAGATATAGCTCTCCATCTGCGTTGAATTGCACCAAACTTCCTGTAGAAGCTTCCCCCTGACTCTCTAACTGGTCTTGCAATGTTGCAGATTGATTAGCCGGATCAAGCGTCACTAAGAAAGTCACGTTTGGGTCTGGTTCAACCTGTATGCCCAAATTGCCCTGGTTGAGCTGCCAAACTTCTTGAAATCTACCGTCTGGGGCAACCTGCCACAGGGTAAGATTAGCTTCCCAGGTTCCCTGTTCAACTGGCGCAAACTGTCGAGCCAACACTGAGTATGATGAGTCAGGATTAGAAATTGACTGCCCTGAAGTTTGCAGATAGCGAATAGCTGAAACCGTAACCTGCGTCTGGTCAGGAAGGCTTGTTCTACCTGTGATTTTATAGCCTCCTGGTTGCCCGAAAGGGCTGATTTGAACCACTTCTAGCTGTGGGGCGACAAGCTCAGATGAGCGACTGAACCATTTTGTGGTTTGAGCGCATCCAGTGCTTGAAAGCACTACTAGCAGTACTACAGCAAGACACACAATTTGCCGTCGAATTCTCGAAATAGCTCGAATTCGACGGAGGGGTGCAGAATAAGTTTGATTAAGGAGCATAAGCGATCTCTAATGTTAGGTCCGTGCAGGTAAAAAACGCTGACTGAAATATCAGCAAATCAGCCGAAAGTTTGGCACAAAATTGACCGGATGACACAGGGTATTTGCGTAAGTATTGATGGAAGATTAATCTTTGGCAAGGCAGATAAAGTCTGGCACAAATTTTGCCAAATCACACAGGGTATCGGCAGCATCTCCATGCATCTCCACATTAGCCTTGGCCTTCCTGTGTAGCCACAGACTGGGACTTAGCCATCAAACTACCAAGCAGATTAAACAGTTAGCCTACCTTTGAGTGGGTCTGTTTTCACACGTTTTTTAGGAGTGAAGACCCCAATGAAAGTCGGACTTTTTAAGTCTGTCCTCCTCAACTTTTTGTTGTTTTCCGGTGCCTATTTTGTTCGTCTGGAGTTCGGTTTTCTGACGATTTCATTTTCTTTAGAAGAAGTAAATGCCGCTCCTATCCCTAACGCAATTTTGGATGAGTCAGACGTTGATTCTACAACTGCTGATGATTCACTGGCTGATTCTGAAACAGAAGTGGTCGTTGCAGAAGCTGAGGGCATAGCAGAATCCGCAGAAAGTAACTCTCACGTTGCTGGACTGCCTCCAGACGAGGCAATTAATACCTTTGCTGATGAGAATTCTGTTTCTGATCCGTCTCTCTTTGAGGCAGAGGATGCACCACTGACTCCAGTTTCTACGGCTGCGGTGACGTTGCCGACCTGGAGATCCCCCACACCTTCCCAATCCTATCGGACTGAAGACGAGCTAATCGCGCAGATGGCGGACACTCCAGCATCTGGTGATGCCGGAAATAGCTCAGCCGAAAATGCACCTGCGATCGCCATTCCTGCTTCTGTACCTGCCTTTGTGACTCCTAATCCAATTAGGGGAGAGGCAGCCACAAGCACCGAAAGTCCGTTCGGAAATACATCCGTCGTACCAGGTGCGATCGGCAATATTACTCCCGGCAATATTACTCCTACCAGCACTTCTCCCGTCGAGATTGCCACAACCACCCTTGCCACAACAGATGTTGGCATGAGGCTATTTACGCCTGACCAGTCCAGCAACACGGCTGCAATCTCAGCATTTGAGGCACAGCAGATTAACCAGGTTGTGCCCAATGTAGCGATTAATTCCGCTCATTCCACACCTAGCTCCACGACTGCTCCGACTGCTGCACCTGTGATCAGTCAAGCGGCTCAGCTAACCACTCCAGGAACGCTGACTTCACAGGCTCCGGGAGGCGACTCCTTGCTTCGCAGTACAGCACTCACACCACCCTCCATTACCTTACAAGGCGTTTACATTTTTCAGGATGATGAGTCGTCGGCGCGGGCCCGACTGCGGGCACTTTATCCGCTTACGCCAAACCTACAGGCGGGTGCAACCCTCGACCTGACATCGGGAAACGCCCTGACTGATTCACCAGAAGATGGGCTGAGCATTAATGAACTATATCTGGCTGCCTCATTGGAAGATGTGCCCAATCTGCGGTTTGTTGTAGGACAGCTTGACCTCACCTCCTATTTTGACCGCAACAGTTTTGCCAAAGATGGAGCGAGCCAGTTCTTCAATCCTGTGTTTCAGACGAATCCAGCGCTGACCGCGACAGGAATTGGGTCTCGCCCTGCCGCGCTGGTTAATTGGAGCCTGACGGACAATATTGAAGCTAGAGCCGCTGTGTTTTCGTCGTCCCGCAACATTGGTGACTTTGACCTGGACGGGTTTGCTGGGGAGGTCGCCTTTTGGCTAGGAAATGCCATCATCCGAGGCACCTACGCAACGGGTAGCGATGCCGGAAACGACAGCGGATTCAACGAAATTTTTGACATTGACCGGGGCAATGGCGAGTTTGGACTGCGTGACTCTGACCGCGAGTCAGCCTACGGAGTCAACGCCGAAATCTTTGTCCCGGAACTCAATATGGGAGTTTTTGCTCGTTACGGACGCTATGAGAATCGAGATCTGGACGCGAGTGGCGATACCTACAGCGGCGGCGTGACCTTCCTGGACTTGTTTATGCCAAACGATCGCCTGGGGCTAGCCTACGGTCGCGGTTTGTCTAACGAGTCGCTGCGGAGCCGTTCCGATCGCGACATTCCCGATGTGGCAGAGATATTTTACGACTTCAGCGTATTGCCTAACCTGCGGCTGGGTTTCACTCTCCAGCAAATTGACGGTTTCTCAGAAACGATCGCCGGATTCCGCATTCGCACCGAATTTGACGTTACGCCCAGGGGCAGCTTGTAGCCATGAAAAAACCTCAGTTTAACCAATTTGTCAGGGCAAACGGCCGTTTCAAGGCGCTCAGATCTGCGACTTCTCCGAAGAAGTCGCAGATCTTGCCCTCACCCCTGCAATGGACTCATCGGCTAGTGAGTCTGCTGCTGCTAGCGTGTCTCAGCAGCACGCCGCTGTTGGCACTGGCGATCGCCCCCTCTCCTGCCCAGGCTCAAGCGGTGAACGCTACCATTCGCAGAGCCTACACGCTGTTGAGTCAAGGTCTGGTCGATCAGGCGATTACAGCATTTCAGCAGGCGGTGCGGCAAAATCCTCAGTCTGTAGAAGCGCAGTTGGGGTTGGCGATCGCCTATCGCCGTGCTGGACGCGACGCTGAAGCGTTTCAAGCTTACGAGCAGGTGTTGACCCTAGACCCTAGCAATCGACTGGCGCTGAATACGCTCGGTTTGCTGGGCGGCTTTCGTCCTGAGTGGCAAAACCGGGGAATTGAAGCGCTGAATACGCTGCTGACGATTGACCCGAATGACAACCAGGCGAGAGCGCAGCGGGCATTGCTGTATAGCTACCAGGGGCGATTTGCTGAGGCGATCGCCGACTACGAAATCGTGCTGCAAAGCAATCCTACGCCGGATGCGGTTTTAGGTGCAGCACAGGTTTACACCTACACAGGCGACTATCGGCGCGGTTTAGAGCTATTTAACCGCTATCGGGCTAGCGGACAGGCAATTTCGGGGAATGCGGCGATCGCCTATGCGCTGGCTCTTCAGGAGACGGGCAGCCCAGCAGAAGCGATTCAAGTGCTGGAACCGCAACTGCGGCGATCGCCCCAGATTAACCGAGACACGATTCAGCTTCGGGCAGCGTTGGCTTCAGCGTATGCCGCAAATCGGCAGTTTGCTGAGGCAGAGGCGGCGATTGATCCTTTGCGTGGACGAGGTGATTCACGCCTGACGCTAGCTCGTGCCCTCAGTGTGATGGGGCGCTACAGCGGAGATACCGCGTATTACACTGAGGCAGCTTCACTTTATCGGCAGGTTCTCGCCACGACTAGCGCTACTCCGGCGCTGGTGCGGGAGGCGGCAGATGTGCTGAGCGGCGTGTCGAGTGAACAGGCCTACGCGCTTCAGCTTTACCAGCAGTTGACTCCGCAATTCCCCAATGACAAGGGCTTGCTGACGCAGCAGTTGGTGTTGCAGAGCCAGCTTGGGCAAATTTCTAGAGCCGACCTGCGGCAGCGGCTTCAGGCAGAACTCCAGCCTTTACCGGGCGATCGCTTCCAGCAGCAGGTCATTGCGCGATCGCTCTTGCGAATCGATTCCCCCGACCCGGAACTCTTGCCGATTTACCAATCGCTGCTGTCAGCAGGCATCAACGAACCGCTGCTCAACTTCCGCGTTGCCCAAATTCTGATTCAGCGGAATGACTATGCTGGCGCGAGAACGGCGCTCAATGCCTACAGTGCAGCCGTTGGTCCAGCCGACCAGTCTCCAAACCTGCTGCTAGCAGAAATCGATCGGCGCGAAGGCAATCTGGATTCGGCGGCCCAACGATACGAATCAATCATTGCCAGCAATCCAGCCGACGAAGGTGTGTTGAATGGCGCACTGCAAGGATTAGCGGGCATTCGGCAGGCACAGGGTCGGGTGAATGAGGCGATCGCCTTCTACGACCAGCTGATCGCCCGCGATCCGCAAAACCTCACCCGCCAGCTTGGACGCGCCAGCCTTGCCTACCAGGCCCGCCTGATTTCTGAAGCCGAAGCCCAGGCCGTGCTGAGCCGCTGGCTGCAAGAGCGTCCCGCCACCGACACGCCACCAGAACTGTATAACCTGGTCAGCGTACTGCCTGCCAACGCTCAGCGCGAATCGCTTTACCTCACCCTGCTAGAAGCTGATCCGAATAACATTCCGATTCAGCTACGGCTGGTGCAGGTGCTAGCTCAGCGTGACCCCGCACTGGCCCGGGCACGAGTGGCAGAACTGGTTGCCCGCGATCCGCAAAACCTCAGCGCCTACTTCGTCCAGGGAGAACTGGCCCAGCAGCTAGGCGACCTGGATCTAGCTAGCGAATCCTACGAGACTATTCTCAGCCAGGAACCCAACAACACCGATGCGCTTTCCGCGTTGGGAGGCATTCGATTTCAGCAGCGGCAGTATGACTCTGCCGCCCAGCTTTACAACCAGGTGTTGAGCATCCGCCCCGATGATCCGGTCGCTCAAACTTCCCTCATCGCCCTCACCGCCGTGCAGGGCAGACGACTGGAAGCCCTCCAGCGACTCGAACAAATTCAGGTACAGCAGCTTGCTCAGGGTATCACCGACGAAAACCTGAACCAGCAGATGCAGCTTCTAGAGGAAGGTTTCCTGCAACAGCGCGGGTTTCAGCCTCCCTGGGAGCGGTATTAGAGGGCTAGGGGTACTAGGGTACTAGGGTTCAT
>JAAUQZ010000348.1 GCA_012033355.1 Leptolyngbyaceae cyanobacterium RM1_406_9
AGTTTTTGGAACTGCCGCGCTGCAGCGCGCTCTAAAAATATCGCAGATTAATTAATTCACGAGCCTAAGGCTCAATTTGCATGACTGCAACGTTGAATTTTAGTTCTGAGCTAGGCTTGATAGAATGACAATCTAGAGAGCCATCCCTTCTAAACACCGAGAACGCATGAACATTGTGCTTTCCTCTACATCAGCATTGAATTTTCATGTCTTGTTAGAGCAAACGGCGACAGGGCGAACCATTGCATCGATCGCTGAATTAGCCAATTGTCAGGTAGAAGCAGACACCCGCAAAGCAGCACTGGAAGCGATTCAGGAGTTAGTCAGCGATCGCTTAAACAACGTTGAAGTTTTGCCGCTAGAAGTCTCTCTAAGCGAATCTAAACGGGAAAACCCCTGGACAGAGTTTATCGGTATGTTTGAGGGAGACGATGAATTTGCGGAAATGGCAGCACAATGGCAGGCAGAACGCAACCAGGCTACTGATGATTTAGCATGAGTCTCTGGATTTTAGATACCGATCATGTCTCACTGCTGCTGGTAGGACATCCGCAGATCAGCCGTCGAGTCACTGAGTTAGGTTCAGACGTTGCTATTACCGTTGTGACAGTTCAAGAACTCTTCAATGGTTGGGTTGTGCAGATTAATAATGCGAGGGAGGCAAAGGATTTTGTACGCTTGTACGGCAAGTTCAGCCGCACAATTACCCTCTGTAAACGGGTTCCGATAAAAGATTTTGACCAGGTGGCTGGCGATCGCTATCAACAAATGTTGATGGAAATCCCCTCGCTGTCGAAAAGGCGGCTTCAAAAAGATTTACGAATTGCTGCGATTGCGCTGTCTGTGGGAGCAACTGTTGTTACTCGAAACTACCGAGATTTCTCACAAATTCCAGGATTATTGTTAGAAAATTGGACTCAGTAACCCGCGCCCGTGCCAGTGGAGGAGGGCAGCGGCTTGAGCCTTTTGCAGCATAAAGCGGTCAGCCTGCGGTACGGAGCAGTTCCCCCTTTGGGGTAAACGCAGTTCCATTAACTCCATCTGTTCTACTTGAGTCAAACCCACATCCTGGTTGCGATCGAGTAGCCCATCGTATCGTGCCATCTCTTCAGAGGTCTTTCGAGCTGTAGCAAGCTTCCACAGAGCTTCGTCTTCTAACCGATCCAGTGCTGCCAGGTCAGCCTTAAACTCATCGGGTACGTTATCCCAATCCGGTGGACTGCCAACTTTAAGGGCATGGAGCATCACTTCCTCAAGTGACCATCCAGTTGCATTAGCAGTGTTAACCAATCGCTGATAGATCAGATCTGGAATTTGTAAAGTGACAGTGGCAGTCATAAGGATTATTTGACCTTCTCATCCCATTATTTTACGCATTGTCATTTGCAGCAGCATTCCTTCAACTCAACAAACTTGCCAACTCAACTACCACGTCAGGAAACACAACGGGGGCGATCGCATCCTTCATCCCTAACCTTCGTTGATGAGATTTCTACCTTCGTTGATGACGCTTAAACCGTCGTGGGCGAAGCTTAAACCGTCACAGACGAAACTTTTATCGGCATCAGTAATTGGTTCAGTTCCGCTCATCCACTCTGGAAAGAAGTGTGAATCTCGAACCAACCTCAACCCAAATTTTTCTTTTAAGGTTGCAAGTGTGACATTTGCTGTCTGAATGGTTTGTACCATTGCCAATCTTCCTGCCCTTACTTCTTACTTCCTCTCACCCATAGCGTAACTCGGAGTTTGTTCCACAGTGCCCGGTTTTGCGATCGCCCCAACTATCTCCCCCTCCAGTCGATTGTTAGGATTAGGGTCGCATACTGCATGACTGGTCTAAAAGGATGATAATCGTTATCATTCTAGAATTAAGCAAAAGGGTTTGAGCTATGGTCAATTCCTCGATTGAAGCGGTTCCTGTAACCGTGCTGACTGGATACTTGGGAGCCGGAAAAACAACGCTGCTGAACCGCATTCTCACCCACGAACACGGGAAGAAAGTTGCGGTGATCGTGAATGAGTTTGGCGAAGTGGGCATCGACAACCAGTTGGTGATCGATGCGGACGAAGAAATTTTTGAGATGAATAACGGCTGCATCTGCTGTACGGTGCGGGGCGACCTGATTCGCATCATTGGCAATCTGATGCGGCGGCGCGACAAGTTTGACCATCTGGTAATCGAAACGACTGGATTGGCTGATCCCGCTCCAGTAATTCAAACCTTTTTTGTAGACGAAGATGTCAATGCTCAGATGCAGTTGGATGCGGTGGTGACGGTGGTGGACACCAAGCACATTTGGGATCACTGGGACAGCAGCGAGGCGCAGGAGCAAATCGCCTTTGCGGATGTGATTTTGCTGAACAAAACCGATTTGGTTGAGCCAGCCCAGCTTCAGGAATTGGAGCAGCGGATTCGCGGGATGAATGCGATCGCCAAAATTTATCACACGCAAAACTGCTCGATTGAGATGGATTCTGTCCTGGGCGTGGGTGCGTTTGACCTTCAGCGGGCGCTAGAAATCGACCCGGAGTTTCTCAATGAGGACGCTCATGAACATGATGAAACGGTTGCTTCGGTAGCGCTGGTCGAATCGGGCGCAATTAATGGCGAGAAACTGCAAGCCTGGATGAGCGATTTGCTGCGAACTCAGGGAACTGACATCTTTCGGATGAAGGGCATTTTGAATATCGCGGGTTCTGACCAGCGGTTTGTGTTTCAGGGCGTACATATGATTTTTGACGGCAGACCCGATCGCCCCTGGAAGCCCAATGAAACTCGCAAAAATGAACTGGTTTTCATCGGTCGTAACTTAGACGAAACTCAATTAAGAGAGGATTTTCGGGCGTGTCTAGTGTAGGTTCAGCCAATCGTCAACTTGTGAAACCGTTCTGGCAGGGCGGTTTGAATGACTACGCGACAGCGATCGCCTGGTCGCCCAATGGTCAAACCCTGGCCGCCAGTTCTGCGGCGGGGGAAGTTGCCCTGCTGAATGTTGAGATGCGATCGCTTCAGGCTATCCAGGGAAAAGAAGGGCGATCGCTCGACTGTCTGAGCTTTTCTCCCGATGGGCAATTTTTGGCGGCAGGCGGGCAGGATGGCTGTGTCAAAATCTGGCGGCTTGAGGCTGAACCCACCCTCGTCAGCACCATCGACAACGCCCCTGCCTGGATCGATCGCCTCGCCTGGAATCCCAAACACAACGAACTGGCATTTAGCCTGGGACGCTACGCTCAGATCTGGGACGTTGAGGCGAACGAAGTGATTGCCACTCTGCACTTTGAGGCATCGTCTGTGCTGGATTTGGCGTGGCATCCTCAAGGTGAATTTCTGGCAGCAGCAGGGCATCGCGCCGTCAAAACCTGGAGCCGCGAAGACTGGAACAACGACCCGACCACCTGGGAACTGGCTGCCGCAAGTGTGGCGATCGCCTGGTCACCCAACGGAGACTATTTAGCCTCTGGCAATATGGATCGGACGCTGCTGGTCTGGCAGTGGGGCAACCCCTTTCCCTGGCAGATGCAGGGTTTTCCGGGTAAGGTGCGACAGCTCGCCTGGTCAGACGTTCTCACGAAAACAGGTGCGCCGCTGCTCGTTACCAGCAGTCAGGAAGGGCTGGTCGTCTGGGCAAAACATCCCGATGAGGCAGTGGGCTGGGGCGCAAACGTGCTGAATTTACATGAGGAAACCGTGCAGGCGATCGCCTTTCAACCGGGCACCGCCCTTCTAGCATCCGCCGCCAGCGACGGCTGGGTTGGACTCTGGCAGCAAGCTTCAAAAGTCGTGCAAATCCTAGAAGGAGCGCCTCAGGGCTTCTCCTGTGTGGCATGGCAACCGGGCGGTCAAAAACTAGCCGCCGGAGGGCAAAACGGCGAACTGCTAATCTGGTCAGAATCCAGTCGAGCCAAAGGATTTGGCTAGTTCACCGTCTCCAGCTCAAAATAAAAGTCCGTCTGATTATTCTCAGCAGCAGAAAGCGCCTCGATTACCTCAGCCGGATCGCGGCGAAACTGGCGTTGAACCACCGTCCAGCAAGCGTCTCTGCCGTCGGTTGTAACAGGAGCCAGATTTCGCAACTGGCGCAACGAATTCATGCAGGCGGGGCAGTCGCAGCCAAATAGCGCCACCGCCGCATCGCTTTCTGCTTCGCTAAAGGCCAGCATGGGATACTCAGCATCGGGGTTTTCATAAACCCTGGTGTCGTCAGTAATTGAAGCATTAATAAACGCTGGAGGCGAACTGCTAGTCTGCTGAGTCGGACCCATAACCGGAATATTGACAGGAGCCGGAAGGGTCGCAACAGGGACTGATGGAGCAACTCGTGTGCAGGTGAATTGGGGTTGAAACTGGGAAGGGCGATCGCACGCTGCTGGCTCAACGGGATCAGCCGCCGTCACACCCGCATGGGCTGAACTGGATACAACCAGCAAAGACAGCATCGCCCCAGTCAAACTGGGAAGAGACACCAAGCTGAGGGCAATCTTACTTTTCATACTCAATCTCAATGGACTTTAAAGAATCGTTTAACTGCAAATCTGGCTGCACCCTCCTAGAGTAGAATTCTCCCACTCCAGGTGCATTAAGCAAACGCCAACCACTCTAAAACCTTTGTTTAGATTACTCTAGCAGGCAAAACTTTCTCATTCAGGAAAATTGCGCCGCGATCTTGATCGGGTTGGGCAACGTAGTAGCTGCACTCGCACAAGTACAAAGAAGGGAAGGGGTGCATCCCACTTTTGTAGCCCTCACCCTAAATCCCTCTCCCAAAGCGGGAGAGGGACTTCAATCCGGCTCCCCTTCTCCCTTTTTGGGAG
>JAAUQZ010000349.1 GCA_012033355.1 Leptolyngbyaceae cyanobacterium RM1_406_9
AATCCAGGATTTGTCTACTTTGTATTCCTTAAAGATTGCAAGCAAAGCCAACTTCGATTTGGAAAGACGGTAATGGCAGAATGAGGAATGATAGTTCTACCCCGCAAACGTGTTGAATGTTACAAAATCTTACTTCCTGGCGGTGGTAGAAACATTCATGCTAGTAAGCGCATTGGTGAATCGAGTAAGGAGTGAAGGGATAGATGAAAAAGGTTGAAGCAATTATTCGTCCTTTTAAGCTAGATGAAGTCAAGATTGCGCTGGTGAATGCAGGCATCGTCGGCATGACCGTTTCTGAAGTCCGAGGATTTGGACGGCAGAAAGGACAAACTGAACGCTATCGCGGCTCAGAATATACGGTTGAATTTTTACAAAAGCTGAAGGTCGAGATCGTGGTTGAAAACGACCAGGTTGATATGGTGGTTGAAAAAATTATCGTTGCCGCTCGGACTGGCGAAATTGGCGATGGCAAAATTTTCATCACACCTGTAGACGAAATTATCCGAATTCGGACTGGCGAAAAAAAACCTAGAAGCCATCTGAGCAACAGCAGATGCTCTGATACCAATTCTCTACGGAGTTGCACTGAAACGAGGGGCTTCAGCCTCTCGTTTCACCAGAGTTCGTTCTGTGCCTCAGATTGAATGGGTGCCGTTTATTTGCGATAGTTTTGGCAATAGCTGCTGAAAAGCCAGCCCTCGGTGACTGATCGCGTGTTTAGTTTGAGACGACATTTCTGCAAAAGTCATCTGCTGCTCTGGCACATAAAAGATGGGGTCATAGCCAAACCCACCCGTGCCGCGAGGTGCACAAAGAATTTCTCCAGGACAAATCCCCTCAGTTTGCAGTGCGATTGAGCCATCGGGACGAGCGATCGCCACCACGCAAATAAACTGAGCCTGCCGATTTTGCGTATCGCCTAGCTCAGATAACAGCCGCTCAATTCGATTGGAGTCAGAGTTGCCATAGCGGGCAGAATATAGACCCGGTGCGCCGTTCAAAGCATCGACTGCTAAGCCAGAATCATCGGCGATCGCCCATTCTCCCAGCCGCTTTGCCACTTGCGATGCTTTGAGACAAGCATTCTCAGCAAACGTCTCTCCCGTTTCTTCAATCTCTAACTCTGCTGGCTTCAAGACCAACTCCAAATTCAAGCCAGTCAGATATGACTGCATTTCCTTAAGCTTGCCAGGATTACCCGTCGCTACAACCAATCTTGTCATAGAGATTATTTAAGAATCAGCTATTTATCATTGACGCAATGTGCAACTTTTTCCAGCTTCTTGTGGGATGGGCATCTTGCCCGTCTCAATACAAGCAGGCAAGATGCCTGCTCCACAAGAGAATAAGGTCCCCAGGAATTTAATTGCACATCCCGTCATTGATTACTAGTCATGGGTCAGTTGTAGGTCTGGATGACCCATGGCCCATGACTCGCAACAACCTACCAAATATATCTCACTCAACCCTAAAAACTCATATTCTCGCTACGCTTTCCCATCTAGGTAAAGTGTGCCTAGAATAACAGCATATTCCTGGCTCTACCTATGGCAAACGTCACTACTCCCCTAGTCCTAAGGATCACCCATCCAACCGTGCTGAAACGCCGTGTTGCTCCGCTGGATCAGCTTACGGTTGCTGAAACGGTTGACAAAGGTCCCTGCCGAATTCCGCTGGAATCTTATGCAGAGTCTGTACTCGGAGAAGACTTGCAGAATCACTTCAAAGTCTTTTTTGCAGGTCCATACAAGGGGTCTAGCGTTTGGTACGTGCCAAAGGAGCATTCTTTAATTGAGGGCAGATCTGAGGACAGTCCTGCTCCGCTGCCCGAAAAGCCCCCCTGGTGCTTAGAATTACCAAACCTACGTTGCTCAAGCGCCGTCCGGTTCCAGGAGAAGCGCTGGCTGCGAACGAAAAAGTTGCCAAGCCACCCTGCCGTATTTTTCTACATTCCTATGCTTATGAGGTGCCTGGAGAAAATCTTCAGGGGCACGTCAAAGTGTGCTTTGAGGGCCCCATCCTGAATAATGCTAATGTCTGGTATATCTACAGTGGGCACTGCCTTATTGAAGGGGTGGAGCCACCTCAAAGCACCAGACCCACTTCGGACATCAATCCCTCCAGGAGCAGTTCTGCTGGCAAAATCAATCGGGCTGGTTTAGACATGATTAAACGCTTTGAGGGATTCAGAACCCAGGCTTATATCTGTCCAGCGGGGGTGCCGACGATTGGCTATGGTTCTACGTTGGGCGTGAGAATGGGCGATCGCATCACCCAACAAGGAGCCGAGGAACTGCTACAACGCGATCTGGTGCGATTTGAGCAGGCGGTCAGCGATGCGGTTAAAGTGCCCCTGACCTCAAACCAATACAGCGCCCTGGTTTCCTTTGCTTTTAACGTGGGTATTGGTGCATTTCAGCGATCGACTTTGCTAAAGCTGCTTAATCAGCGCAACTACCAGGGCGCAGCCGATCAACTGCTGCTGTGGAACAAAGGCGGCGGCAGGGTGCTACAAGGGTTAGTCAACCGCAGACAGGCAGAGCGCGCCCTATTTTTGAAGAGAGATTGAATGGGTGAGACAGGCGATTGCCTCCATCATTTGCAGCTAGTAATATCCTCAGTCAGCCCCTCGTTCTTGATGAGATGCGAAGACAGATAACGATTACGAGGTTGCGAAGCCTTTACCTGCTATTTTGGTTGATTTTGACGCAGCCAAAGCAAACTTAACGACATTAGTATTTGGTTTAGTGCGGTACTGTTTCTTAGCCTGATAACGTTCGTTGATTTCAACTTGGCTGTGACAATACTCATATTCATTCTGAAAATGCCGATGAACTTCTTCGTAGGACAAATAAATACCAAAATCTAACTCTTCAATTTCTAGTAAATCTAACATTTCCTTGAGAACTATTGCCTTAGTTTTGATGTGATTGAGTTTAGATTCTCCGCACAGCTTGAACAGTGCAAGATGTGACTCAATCGGTACAAACGACTTGATATCAATCGCAAAATCTTTTGTGCCATTGCTCCTCGTGTAGCTTACCACTCGTCCAACAGCCGCGTATTCACCAAATCGTTCAAATTTGGTTTCTACTTGCATACCTTTCTTCAAATAAATCCAAGTATGATCCAGTATTCTAGATTGCTTTCTACAACCTTTGTAGGGAATGACCTCGACATTTCGCAGTAGAAACCCAGTATCTCCAGTTTTGTTAGCCGTTTCCCAGTGGCTTAAATATCCCTGAAAGCGAACGCTTTGCCCCAGCCAATCAGCAAGCGGTCTACAAGCTATCGGTGACTTCTGCATCCTGATACTCCTACAGCTCATCTTTTGTTTTTGAAGGGCAACCAGGAGAAACTACCTGGTTGCCTAGTAGCGAACAAATTGTCTTAAAGCAACCCCTACACGGTTTTACGAACTGGGCGCTTACGCTCACTTTTGCGAGTTCCCCCTGCCATTTCATACTCATAGCTATCTTTGCCATACTTTGCAGCGACGCTGAGCAAGATATGTTCAGTGATTTCCATCAGGTTCTTTTCAGCTTCAACTAAGGCATTTTGTGCCGCATCAGCCGTAGAAAGCGAAGAGTTATAATCAGATAATTTCCTTCGTGTAGCTTCAATCGCGGTGTTGAAAGAATCTACCGTATAACCATTACCCAGGTCGAGGTTAGCACTAATAGATCTGATGGCAGCAAATCGACGCTCTGCCTTATCTATTACTTTGGAACTGCGTTTGGGACGCGGCATTGAACTTCCTTTATTTTGTAGAATGCCAGGATCAACAAGTACCCATCTTGCTGAAATTCAACTCAATTAGGTATGACGAACTGCTACCCTGACTGTACAAAATCAAGATAAACAATCGACAAGAATGTTGACTTCAGTGTTATCAAGGAAATGTAAAGCTATGGAATATGATTTGACAGCATATTCACTGAGTAGTTTGCAGACGCAAGGCAAAGAACAGTCGCTTTCCTTTGAACATGACAACGTTTTCAACAACTGTCCTTATGTTTTCAATGAACGTTCTGGTATTTTCAACAACTGTCCTTATGTTTTCAATGAACGTGGCAACGTTTTCGCGCAGTGTCCTCATGTTTTTAATAAACGTCTCACGTTTTCTTTGAACGTCTTAAGAGTTGCAGCGATCGCTCCTACTCATTGGTAGAATCAGTAGATCGCAAATTCATCAGGGAAGACAGAATGCTGATTGCACAAGCTCAGCTAGAAAACATGACGCTTGTAAATGCAGATTCGACATTTAAACAATATGAAGTCCCTTTATTCCTGATATCCTGTCTCTCTTCTGAGGATGTCATTGCAGCATTACACCAGTCTCTTGACAGCCCAGAAACATGAGTCAGAAACACTTATTAGAATCACGTAATGTGCAACTTTTTCTAGCCTCTTGTGGGATGGGCATCTTGCCCGTCCAAATCAAGCAGGCATCTTGCCTGCTCCACAGGAAACCAGGGTTTCCAGAACTTTAGTTGCACATCGCGTTAGAATCTAAACACAGTTCTTAGAACGCCGATAACGACATCATCATTTTCCTCCTGGTGGTCAGGGGCAGTTAGCCAAATCACGCCGGGAGTGATTTCAATGTTGTCTGACAGTCGATATTTGTAATAAGCTTCCAGATGAAGTGAGGTATCGGGATCAGTTTCTCCACCGTTGACCGCATCATCGATTGCGGTGAGTCGGGGTTCCATGCCAACCAAGATGCCGCCCAGGTTGCCTTCGCCGCCCAGGTCAGGGAAAGCAACGCTGGCTGCCC
>JAAUQZ010000035.1 GCA_012033355.1 Leptolyngbyaceae cyanobacterium RM1_406_9
GACTGCACAAAAAACGAATCAATGCAGTTAAAAATAGAATCGACGCAGAATTAAAAACCGAATCGACGCAGTTAAAAATAGAATCGACGCAGTTAAAAACCGAATCGACGCAGTTAAAAATAGAATCACTAGCTTTCTGGATAGATCTGCCACTCCCAAAGATTGAGCCAGTTCAATCCAACCTTGAGTTAGCGGATTTCGGGATAGCAATGGAGCAGTCGTAGCGTAGGTAAAGGGCGATCGCCCCACCAAAAGAACCCCTTCTCCTCCCTTCCATAGCGCTTCGCCTTGAGTGTGTTTAGATCTTTTGTTGTGTAGAAGCCCTCGTGTAGTGGGGACTTCTACACAACAACGTGTGCTAAGGTCTGCGCGTAGCGCTATATGACATCAATGGCTGATCATCCAGGGTCGCCCTCCCTTGTGGTCTTTGACGGTAGCAGGCTTCGGCTCTTGTCGCCTAACTAACTGTGGCTCTGAATTCTCACGCTTCAATCGAAGGGAGCCAGAGAGAACCATAGGGGCAGAAAAAACTCGTCGCCCTGGGTTTTGACAGGAAGGACAGTAGGCCGGGGCATTACACTCTGACATAGCACGCCATTCGTCAAATAGTCCGCACTCATCACATCGAAACTCATAAAGGGGCATAGGTTAAAACCTCATCGCCGTAATTAAGCCATCAGGTTGGCAAGATATTTTGGTCGAAGATCTCTGTCGGAATCGCTAATGTACAGCAAGCATTGGGAATATCAACAATGCCGCTGACCCGACCCTCAACAGGCGCACAACTGAGCAGCAAATAGGCTTGCTCACCCGTGTAGCCAAATTTCTTCAAATACTCGATCGCATTTAAGCAGGCTCGACGATAAGCAATATGGACATCCATATAGTATTGCTTGCCCGTAAACTCATCAACTGAGATTCCTTCAAATACCAGATACTCAGAATAGTGCGGCTCTACCGGACCGGGCTTAAAAATCGGGTTGACCATACTGTACTTTTCCATGCCGCCTTTGATGATATCGACGTGCAGATCGATATAGCCCGACATTTCGATCGCCCCACAAAAAGAAATCTCCCCATCTCCTTGAGAGAAGTGGATATCCCCCATCGACAGTTTGGCACCTTCCACATAAACCGGAAAGTAAATGCGCGTTCCTCTCGACAGGTTTTTGATATCACAGTTGCCGCCATGTTCGCGAGGTGGAACGGTTCTAGCCCCTTCAGCCGCAATGCGATCGTAGTCAGAGGCAGCTACCTTTCCTAAAATGGCGTTCGTCGGATTAGGCAGAGCCGCCAAGACGGGCTGATCTCCTGAAAGACCCGCTCCATAGGTGCGGCGATCGGGGGCAGTAGACACCAGTTCTTGCTCTCGCTTGTTCCAGGTTGTCAACAGTTCATGGGAAGGAGCGCAGCCAATCAAACCAGGGTGAGTAATTCCTGCAAACCTGACTCCCGGAATATGGCGAGAAGAAGTATAGATTCCTTGAAAATCCCAAATTGCTTTTGCTGGGTTGGGATAGTGATCGGTTAGGAAACCACCGCCATTCTTTTTATCAAAGATACCTGTGAAACCCCACTCATCGCCCTGTAAAGCACCAATATCAAGCAGGTCAACAACCAGAATGTCTCCTGGCTCAGCACCATTTACCCAAATTGGCCCGCTTAATACGTGAACAACTGTTAGATCAACATCTCGAATGTCATCAGGGCTGTCATCATTTTTGATCTGTCCATCTGTCCAGTCTTTACACTCAATTCTAAAGACATCACCAGGATTTACTGAAACAACGGCTGGAATATCAGGATGCCAACGATTATGACCGGGTAACTCCTGCTGATCCATTGGCTTGGTGAGATCAACCTTAAATAAAACTTCAGGCATAAACCACTTCCTTACTTCACTGAGTTAATTCAAAGAATCACAGTTGAATGCATGAACAATAACATATATGTTTATTATTTCAAAGACTTAAGAAAGAGGATCTTTTGTGACACTTTGATATGAGAAGAAGCTATGAAAATCTCTGAAATCGCTTGCTTAATTAGCAAACAAATTTCTCAAATAGATTCCTTTCTTTAGACGTTGAAATGTTAAATAATTAGCAAGCCGACAAAACTTTCAAAATCATTGCTCCGGAGGTTGGGTGGAACGAATGCATAACCCAACTTCCAAAAGATTTGTCAGTCAATTAGGCTATCCAATGACTCGTTTTTAAGGCTCAGTTAAGAACCCCAATTTCAAATGCAGAGCGCTCTTAACAAAGCCTCCAGCTCTGCCATTTTCAGACAAAACCAGGGAACGAGTCTGACCAGACAAGCAGATGGTGTAAGCCAGAAATGTCAAATCTTGATGGTGAAGCTTCAACTAGCTTATTTCTTGTCAGAAATAGAACACATAATCTACAAAATGAGTTAGCTTCTTCACTTTTACAGTAATTTCCAGTAGGATAGGGGTCGCCCACAAAGCTCCATAGCGAAGGCGTTCTAAAAATGTGGGCGGTGCCCACCCTACAATTTGCGGCTACAATTTGTGGCTTATTCATGTAAAGACGGCTGTAGTCAGCGTTCAGCACTTTTGAGTGTAAACGTATTATTTCCAGCCTTTTACTGATTTCACAGATACTCTGTAGATAGACTGTGGGCAGGATGAAGTGAAACGCTAAACCGTTAGGTAGCGGTGTACTAAACTATCATCCAGTTCAGCTATATTGCCCTGGGCAACAACACTTCCTTTTTCCATCATGAAAAATTTTTGAGCGAGCTGTCTAGCAAAATCAATCTTCTGTTCAACCACCATAACGGTGATACCTTTCTCAGTGTTAATGCGTCTGAGCGTCGCCTCAATTTCCTGAACGATGGAAGGCTGAATTCCCTCAGTTGGCTCGTCTAGCAAAATCATTTGCGGCTCAGACATTAGCCCTCTGGCGATCGCCAACTGCTGCTGCTGTCCGCCGCTTAAAAGTCCTCCCTGGCGCTTGAGATGCTGCTTTAACATAGGGAAGAATCCAAACACTTCTTCTAGAAGATTGGCAGACTTCCGGTTGCGGTTAGCAGTCAATCCCAGTTTAAGATTATCCAACACTGATAGATAGGGAATAATTTCGCGTCCTTGAGGAATGAAGGCAATTCCATAGCGGCTACGCTTATACGTTGGAGTTTTCGTGATGTCGTCGGCATCAAAAATAATGCTGCCTTTGCTGACTCTATTCAATCCAATGATGCTGCGTAGCAGAGTGGTTTTACCCACTCCATTGCGGCCCAAAATACAAATCATGTCTCCTTTGTCAACTTGCAGGTTGATATCCAAAAGGACAGGAGTTTGCCCATAACCAGCCGTCATATGGGTGAGTTCAAGCAGCGGCGATGTCGATTTTTTCACGGCCCAGATAAACCTCCACAACTTTAGAGTTATTTTGCACTTCAGCAACGGAACCCTCGGCTAGTTTCTCGCCCTGATGTAAGACAATGATGCGTTGAGCAATTTGTTTGACAAAATCCATGTCATGCTCGATTACGACGACGGAGTGATCTTGAGACATGGTTTTTATGATCTCTCCAGTGAGATGAGTTTCATCAGAAGTCATTCCTGCGGTAGGCTCATCCAGAAGGACGATGGAAGGATCTTGAGCAATCACCATGCCAATCTCGACCCACTGTTTCTGACCGTGAGAGAGCGAAGAAACTTTGACGAAAGCCTTGTCTAGCAATCCAATTCGCTCTAGAACCCAAGCAATCTTGTCTTTTTTGGCTCTGGTCAGTTTAGATGTGATTGAAGCAAAGATTCCGTGAGTGCCTTTCAGCGCCAGCAGAATATTTTCAAATACCGTCAACTCGTTGTAAACGTTTGGGTTTTGGAACTTACGTCCAATTCCCAAGCGGGCTACCTCGTGGGGACTCCTGTTCGTGATTTCGTGTCCTTGATAGTAAACGTGCCCTGAGGCAACAGGAGACTTACCCACGATGGCATCTAGTAAGGTACTTTTACCCGCACCGTTAGGACCAATGATGGTGACGATTTCGCGATCGCCTACATCTAAAGTGACACCTTTGAGCGCCCGAAATCCTGAAAAACGACCGTTAAATCTTTAACTGACAAAACTGCATCCATTGCTTCTACCCTTACGATTTTTAGTGTCTACGTTTTCCCCGGATCAGCCATTCTTGCGCCGTTCTAAATGCCCCTTGTAACGGAGTAAACCAGTCAAACAGCCGAGCTTGAACATAGCCCGCAGACGGGTTTGGAGAGGGCATGAGCAACTTGTTTGGGTTGATGCGTGGCACTAAACCCATTAAACCCTTGGGTAAAAACAGGACGACAACCAACAGCAAGATGCCGACGATCAGCTGCCAGTCTTGAGTCACTCGCTCTGCATAGTTCTGCACTTGACCCAGCAATAGCGCTGCGATCAGCGGCCCAAACAACGTACCTCGTCCCCCAATGGCAACCCAGATGACAACCTGAGTGCCAAACGCCACCGCCAGATAAACGGGTGAGATAAACCGATTAAGCGGGACAAATAGCCCTCCTGCCATGCCTGCGATCGCCGCTGATAGTGTCCAGATAAAGATCTTGAAGCTAGCTACGTCATACCCCAAGTAGGAGATGCGGCGCTCATTCTCGTTAATTGAACGCAGGATTAAACCCAAATTAGATCTGGTTAGCCACAGGCTTCCTGCCAACACCAGCGT
The DNA here is from genome assembly GCA_012033355.1 of Leptolyngbyaceae cyanobacterium RM1_406_9. Taxonomy (GTDB): domain Bacteria; phylum Cyanobacteriota; class Cyanobacteriia; order Elainellales; family Elainellaceae; genus JAAUTN01. The sequence goes on from JAAUQZ010000035.1 coordinate 4,690, forward strand.
TGTAAAGATGAGGATAACCCAATACAGGTTGATGTCGGTAATCTCTATTCCTAGCAGGGTTAGTATGGCGACATCGGTAATTCCGTTTGTGCCTCCGGTGTAAGCCTGCTGGCTAATGAAAAGCGTAGTCAAAGCTGACGAAATCGCCAGGGTAATAATGGTGATGTAAACACCACTCACTTTGGAGCGAAAGATAAACCAGCCAATGATGTAAGCAAACACAGCAGGCACTAGCACTATTGCCAGAACTGCAACGGGGAAAAACTTGAGCGGCGCAATAAACCAGGGCAACTGCTCCAATCCATTCCACACCATGAAGTCGGGTAGCTCAACGCCATAGTTGTTATTGGTGGATGAAAGATTGAGCTTGAGGTAATACGCCATCGCGTATCCTCCCAGGGTGAAAAATACGCCATGAGCAAAGCTCAAGATTCCTGTGAACCCCCACACCAGATCTAGACTAATGGCTAATGCCCCAAACAGCAGCAGTTTAGAAATTAGGGCAGTTTGAAATACCCCCACGAGAAACGGCAGAATAAAAAAGATGAGAAATACTATTCCAGCCGTGATGAATAACTTAACTGGAAATGTAGAGCGCTGAACTCCATCTAAAACCTGCGTCATCAATCTGGCTCCAGTAATACCTACTCACGTTTAGGCGATCGCACGATCGCCCCATAGCTCAAGCTCAAGCCCGCTTTTGCACGGTAAACAACCCCTCTGGACGATAGCGAATTAGCACAATCACAGCGGCTAACACAATGACCCTGGCAACTGGGTCGTTGAGAACGTAGGCGATCGCTGCATTTGACTCACCAATTAAGAATGACCCTGCCAACACCCCAATTAGCTTATCGACTCCGCCAGTCACTACGACCATCCAGGCATCCACTAGATAATCCTGCCCCATTGGGGGAGAAACGCTCTTGAGGGATGAGATCACCGCGCCTGCAATTCCTGCTAACCCACAGCCGTAGGCAAAGGTGAGTAGGTCAATCAAACTGGTGTTTACACCCAAACACTTTGCCATATCGCGGTTTTGGGCCACGGCTCTGACCTGACGACCCAGCGGGGTTTTGTATAGCAGATAGAGTGTGATTCCCAACATTAAGAGGGCGATCGCAATAATAAACAATCGGTAATAGGAGATCGAGATTAGCGGTGTCCCGTCCTGCCTCGTCATCAGCAACAGGTTTCCAGAAATGTAGGGCGGAGACTTAACGTACTTCAGTTGCGCCGAAAAGATCAGCTTCACCACTCCCTGAATCACAATGCTCAATCCCCACGTCGCTAGCAAAGTCTCCAGGGGACGACCATACAGCCTGCGAATCACCGTCAACTCTGTCACAGCGCCTACTAGAGCCGTTCCCAGGAAGGCAAAGGGAATAGTCAGCAGCAGGTCCATTTGAAAAGCAGACTGCATCAAAAAGGTTACATAGGCACCCAGCATAATGAACTCACCATGTGCCAGGTTAATGATTCGCATCACGCCAAAGGTGATGGCCAGTCCCAGTCCCGTCAACAGTAACACCCCAACAATCCCGATGCCGTTGAGCAACTGGTTTACAAAAGAGTAAAAGTCAATTCCCCCTGATGCCTCTGCGGTGGCCGTCGCATCCTGCGCCAGATAAAGAGTGTGAGCCTGTATTAAGCCAAAATCTAGCATTCCAGTAAACCTCAACTTACCTGTAACCTCAACAATTGGGAATCTGCTTTCAACAAGGGGCTTAAGCCCCTTGTTCCCCAGGAATCTGTTTTGTTCAGGCTCAAATCAAACGAATAGAACATCAACCCAACTCAAACCTTGTCATCTCGAACGGAGCTTTTAGCTTCTCTAGTTCAAAGGCTCTTAGCTCTCTAGATACTCAACAGGTAGCTCATTTCCCGTCTCTTGAGTTGGGTCAGACCGATCATCAGGAGTGGGGTGAACACACAGACGACCCTTGTAAAGTGCTTGACTCCAGGGAATTGGCTTCACAGCAGAAGGAGTTGCAAAAACAATCTCTGCCTGACCATCTGCCTGCCATCTGCCAATTCGAGAGTAGAGATAAGTGTGATAGTTGTCGGGGTCAATCTTCACCTTGCCCTGAGGTGCATTAAATTCCTGTCCACGAGTCGCTTCTCGCAAAGTTGAAGTTGTAATTTCTTCACCTGCCTCCAGAATTTGCTCCATCGCCTGAGCCATAAAGAAGGTTTGCAAATAAGCCGCTTCCATCACTCCATTGGTCACCCGATTATCTCCAAACTTGGCTTTAAACTGTTCCACAAATGCCTTGTTTTCGGGTGTGTCAACGGTCTGGAAATAGTTGAAGCTGCTGTAGTGCCCTTCTGCATACTCTGGCCCCATTGCCTGAATTTCCTCTTCAGTGGTGGGGTAAGCCATGATAGGAATCTGGTCTGGAGTGATACCAGCATCTTTGAACTGCCTGTAAAATGCGGGAATACTGTCACCTACCAGGTTACTGAGGACAAAATCGGGCTGTGCCTGCTTGATCTTGTTGATGATGGTAATGAACTCAGTCGTTCCCAGAGCAGCATACTCATCTCCAACAACCTGTCCACCCTGAGCTTCCAGTTCCGCTTTCGCAATTCGGTTACTTTCTTTCGGGTAAATGTAGTCGGAGCCGATGAAGAACCCTTTAGGACCAAAGTTTTCGTAGCAGTAGGGAATGGAGTCTGTAATCTGCTGGTTGGGTGCGGCTCCTGTGTAGAAGACATTAGAACTGCACTCATTTCCTTCGTAGTAAACCGGATAGTAGAGGATGGCATCATTTTCCTCGAACACAGGGAGTACAGACTTGCGGCTAGCTGATGTATAACATCCCAGAACGCAAGACACCTGATCTTCATTGATCAAACGCTTTGCCATCTGGTTATACAAATCCCAGTTGGAGTCGGGGTTAACCACAACCATTTCAATCTGCTTGCCTGCAACACCCTGCTTGCCCTGCCAGGGGCCAGTGCCCTGATTAATTTGCTCAACTGCCAGGAAAGTAGCATCTTGCAAGGACTTTTCAACGATCGCAATAGTGCCAGTCGTTGAATACATGACTCCTACTTTGACCACATCTCCCGAAGCCGCAGATCCAGAACTTCCGGTGACAGCACTGGTAGTAGTGTCCCCGCCACGCGTACAGGCAGAAATCACCCCTGCCCCAACTGCCAGAGAACCATACTTAATAAATTTCCGACGACCGATGCTACCGAAGCGAATCCGGGGGCTACGCGACTCAACCATTGCGCTCTCCTTAAACAACCTTCAGATGAAAGAATCAATGAACTGCAAAGTGCTATCGCAACCCCGTCAGGTGTGATAGCTCAAAACAAATCAGCGAACTGAAATTCTCTTGGCAGGAGCTAGACCAAGCCATCGAGCAGAACTACTCACCGTTGAATGACTTGAGCTAAGCCAACTCCCTACCCCATAACGATAGGAGCCTGAATCTCCAGCAACAAGGGTTTTCTCGTTGCCATCGAAGCCCTATACCCTTTTTGTCCTAACTGAAGCGAGTTCCAGCAAACATGACTCAGATGTTAGAGGCATTTCTGAGGGGCAAATGTATCTTAAGATACATTTGCGTTATTTTGACACCAGCTGTTCACCTCTAAGTTGAGATGAAGTTAAACTGATTGTCTCTGCTACAGCTGTTCATCTCGTCTCACTTTGTTCCCATGCCACTTCCCGCAACGACAAAGATTATTAAAGACAGGCGTGATTACAATACCTGGATTGCAACAGAAACGCTAGAAGATTATGCGCTGCGGTTTGCGCCTAAATCCTTTCGCAAGTGGTCAGAGATTTTAGTAGCAAACACGGCGACTGGGGGTCTTTCGTTTTTAGCACTGGAAGCGATTGGCGGACTACTGGGCATCAGCTATGGGTTTACAAACTCCTTTTGGGCAATTGTTGTAGCTGGGGCGATCACTTTTTTGACGGGATTGCCGATCGCCTATTACGCGGCGAAACATAGTGTTGACATTGATTTGCTAACGCGAGGGGCCGGGTTCGGCTATATCGGCTCAACCATTACATCTTTAATTTATGCTTCATTTACGTTTATTTTTTTTGCGCTAGAAGCGTCCATCATGGCGCAAGCGCTGGAGCTATATTTTCACCTGCCGCTGCCTATTGGCTATGTAGTTTGTGCTTTGGTGATTATTCCTTTAGTATTTTTCGGCGTGACGCTGATTAACCAGTTGCAGCTTTGGAGTCAGCCAGTCTGGTTGACGTTAATGGTTTTGCCCTATGCCTGCATTCTATACAAGGAACCGGAGGCATTCTCAAATTGGCTACATTTTACTGGAGCGGCGGGCAGTGTAGCCTTTGATCCGCTGCTATTTGGGGCTGCTGCCACTGTCTCCTTCTCACTAATTGCCCAAATTGGGGAGCAGGTGGACTATCTGCGATTTTTGCCTGACCAGCAGGAAACTAGCAGGCGTAAATGGTGGCTGGCACTGGTGTTGGCGGGTCCGGGCTGGGTGCTGGTCGGCTGCGCTAAGCAGTTGGGGGGAGCTTTTTTGGCCTCGTTGGCGATCGCTCATGGAGTCAGCTTTGCCAAAGCCGACGAGCCGACCCAGATGTATTTAATTGGGTTTGAGTATGTTTTCTCTAATCCAGATCTAGTGCTGGCGGTGACAATTTTTTTTTGTGGTTTTGTCTCAAGTTAAGATCAATGTTACTAATGCCTATGCAGGGTCGTTAGCCTGGTCAAACTTTTTTTCTCGGCTGACCCATAGTCATCCCGGTCGGGTCGTATGGCTAGTATTCAATGTGGCGATCGCTCTGCTGTTAATGGAGTTGGGCGTATTCTCTACGCTAGAGGCAATCCTGGGGCTTTATTCAAATGTGGCGATGGCCTGGGTAGGGGCACTGGTTGCCGACCTGGTAGTAAACAAACCTTTGGGGCTAAGTCCACCTCAGATCGAGTTTAAGCGGGCACACCTTCATGACTACAATCCAGTAGGGCTAGGGTCAATGCTGGTTGCTTCACTGGTGGCAACGGCTGCTTTTACAGGAGTGTTTGGGGGAAGTGTCAAGGCTTTTGCTTCCTTTATCGCTCTGGGATTGGCGTTTGTGCTTGCTCCGGCGATCGCCATTCTTACCAGAGGAAAGTACTACATTGCCCGCACAGACACTTACTCTGAAAGCACTCATCCGCTCAACTGCTGCATCTGTGAGCAAGAATATGAGCCTCAGGATATGGCATTTTGCCCCATTTATGGAGATTCAATCTGCTCACTTTGTTGTAGCCTGGATGCCTGCTGCAACGATGCCTGTAAAGCAACGCCAGACAAAAATCGCTTTGTTTCTGAGGCTCAAACTACGACTCAAACTACGACTCAAACCAATAAAGAATTAGGGCTATTTCAGTCTAAGCTGTCGCCTCAACTAGGGGTAAGATTGTTGAAGTATTCAGCCCTATTTCTGGTTTTGTCGGTGTTGGTTGCGGCGAGTCTGGGGTTTGTTTATTATCAGCAGGTGGCTGCCGTGCCTGATATCCCGGCGATCGCAGCTCAGCAATTGACCGCAACTCTAATCGAAGTGTATGCCGTCTTCCTGGTACTCATTGGCATAGGAGCCTGGTTGCTGGTGCTGACTCAAGAAAGTCGCCAACTGGCCCAGGAAGAACTGGATGAACGCAACCTTCAGCTTCAGCAAGAGGTGCAGGAACGCAACCTGGCTGAGGCACAACTGCAAGAAAAGGCAAAACAGCTTGAGCAAACGCTACACAACCTGCAACAGACCGAAGCGCACCTGATTCAAACTGAAAAAATGGCAGCATTAGGAGGATTAGTTGCCGGAATTGCCCATGAAATCAATACCCAATTGGGGTTGGCGGTGACTGCCGCCTCACTGCTAATGGAGAAGACGATCGCCTTCTCAGAACGATTCAAAGGTGGAGCGATGAAGCGATCGGATCTGGAAAAATTTTTAGATCTGGCCCAGCAGAGTAGCCGCATGACTCTCTCTAACCTGGAACGGGCCGCAGAACTAATCCACAGTTTCAAACAGGTTGCGGTCGATCAGTCGAGTGAGTCAAAGCGATTATTTAACCTCAAAACCTATCTCGAAGAGATTTTGTTGCAGCTTAGCCCTAAACTCAAAGCTACCAGTCATCAGGTTGAAGTGAGAGGCGATCGCCAACTCACCCTCATGAGCTACCCCGGTGCTTTCTCCCAGATTGTCACAAATCTGATCATGAACTCTCTGCTCCACGCTTACAAACCAGACGAAACTGGACATATTACCCTGAGCTTTGAACAAACCCAAGAGCAAATAATTTTTACATACGTTGATGACGGCAGCGGCATTGCCCCTGAAAACCTGGGCAAAATCTTTGAACCCTTCTTCACCACCAAGCGAGGACAGGGAGGAAGCGGTTTGGGGCTACACATCGTCTATAACCTGGTGACTCGCAAGCTCAAGGGCACGATTCAATGTGAAAGCCGTCTGGGAGAGGGAACAAAGTTTGTCATCGGGCTACTAAACAGTGAAGTAAATCCATAAATTTGAATTGGCTCGAATGATACAAGGAGCGTCCATGCTGGAAAACACACAGGCTTCATCCTCTAACGCTCAGAGTAATCAGGCTCAGAGCGACGAATACATTTTTGCCCAGGAAGATGAAGCGGTGTTCTTTGCTGAAGAAACAAAACCTGACCAGCACGAAAGCTGGAAAATCTTGATTGTAGATGATGATGCTGAAGTTCACGAAGTGACAAAACTGGCGCTAAGTGACGTTACATTTGAAAACAAAACCCTAAGCTTTATCAGTGCCTATTCCGCTGCTGAAGCCAAACAGTTGATTCAGGCTCACCCTGACACGGCGATCCTGTTCCTGGATGTGGTGATGGAAACGGAAGATGCAGGTTTACAGGTCATTCCTTACATTCGCGAAGAGCTAAATAATCCCATCGTCAGAATTATCCTAAGAACCGGACAGCCAGGGCAGGCACCCGAAAACGTGGTTGCGGTCAATTATGGGATTGATGATTATAAAACGAAAACGGAACTGACTTCCCAAAAGCTGTTCATCACCGTGATTACGGCTCTCAGGGCATTCTCCACGCTAACTCAGGCGCTGGAAGTGAGTCGAATGCTAGAGCAAGAACTGGCTCAATACAGCCAGACTATGCAGCCCAGCAGCACAAAACTATTCCTCTCCTCTGCAACCCAATCCAGCCAGTACGAAAAAATAGAGGACTTAGGTGAATTAGTCACAGAAATTATCCAGAAAGCCGCACAAGCGCCAAACCAGGCAGGAGCAATTTATGCCACGTCAATTATTGCTCGAATTGCCAGAATGGTGCTGCGAATGACAGATGAACACTCAGCCAAGCTGGGCATTTCACAAAATAGACTGGCGGTTTTGCTCTACCTCAGCACCGAACCGGAACGATGTGCAAGTCCATCGGCTCTAGCTAAACAGTGTGGCGTTTCCCGTGCTGCCATGACCGGACTGCTAGATGGGCTGGAGCAAGACAAGTATGTAGAACGAGACGTGCATCCCTCTGACCGACGAGCACTGATGGTAAAACTGACCCCTAAAGGTCAGGAGTTTTTAGATTGGATTGCTCCCCAAGACCAATACCCAATCTCTGAATTGGTGGACTCCCTGGATGAGGCTGAACGTAAAACGCTGACGGACTTGGTAACAAAGGCAGTGAAGCTCTTCAGCGAAACAGCCCTGGCTTTAGAGTAAAAGAAAGAAAAATAGTTAAGAGATTAACTATTTAGTGTAAAACTAGATACAAATCCGTCTTGTTCTACTCCCTATGATTCATGTATACCGTTGAAAGCTCTTGAATGAGCGTTGATTGAGCGATAGCGAACCAGCAAACATAACGCAGGCGGTGAGGATTGTCCGGTCAGGTGGAGGTAACTAATTCTCAGAGTTTTTCTCAGAACGGCTGAATAGATAGAGATGAGTTAATCTGCAAATCCTGTAGGTTGGGTTCTGCTTTGCTCAGCCTAACGTTTCTGGATGCGATACCACGCAGGCTGTTCAGTCCAGGGTCAAAGCTAGATTGATGGTTCAATTTGTGTTGAGTATCAGGGCTAGTGTTGCAACGATGCGATCGCCCCCTCGGTGAAGGTTTTTGCATATGCGAGTACTGTAGCGGTGGAGGTTGGGCGACTGCGAAAACTTTAAATATAACGCTCACTGGAGGTTTCAATGTCTTATCACGGCGACATTTCGGCAAGTGATGATGCAGTTGGAGTTGCAGTTGTCAACTACAAGATGCCGCGCTTACACACCAAGACGGAGGTAATTGAAAACTGCAAAAAGATCGCCTCAATGATCGATGGCATGAAGGTTGGTTTACCTGGGATGGATCTGGTGATCTTTCCAGAGTATTCCACTCACGGCATCATGTACGATCCTCAAGAAATGATGGAAACCGCAGCAAGCATTCCTGGAGAAGAGACGCAAATCTTTTCGGAAGCCTGCATCCGCAACAAAGTCTGGGGCGTGTTCTCACTGACTGGAGAGCAGCACGAAGACCATCCCAACAAGGTTCCCTACAACACCTTAATTTTGATTAACGACCAGGGACAGATCGTGCAAAAATATCGCAAGATCATGCCCTGGACACCCATTGAAGGTTGGTATCCTGGCAACTGCACCTATGTATCGGAAGGCCCAAAGGGGTTAAAAATTAGCCTGATCATTTGTGATGATGGTAACTACCCTGAAATTTGGCGAGACTGCGCGATGAGAGGGGCAGAACTGATCGTTCGCTGCCAGGGATATATGTATCCTGCGAAAGACCAACAAATCATGGTTTCTAAAGCAATGGCGTGGATGAACAATGTTTATGTTGCCGTAGCTAATGCTGCCGGATTTGATGGCGTGTACAGCTACTTTGGTCATTCTGCAATCGTTGGCTTTGACGGTCGGACTTTGGGTGAGTGCGGCGAGGAAGAAATGGGGATTCAGTATGCAGCCTTATCCAAGTTTGCGATTCGTGACTTCCGCAAAAACTCTCAGTCGCAGAATCACTTGTTTAAGCTGCTGCATCGCGGCTATACCGGAATGATCAACTCTGGTGACGGTTCCGAGGGCATGGCAGAATGTCCTTATCAGTTTTATCGGGATTGGGTTTTGGAACCAAAGAAAGCAAAAGAAAGAGCGGAAGCGCTGACTCGCCCCACCGTTGGTACTGAAGAGTGTCCAATTGAAGGCATTCCCAATCAAAAGGTTAGCCCACCTCCAGTGAAGTCTTCACCTACAACGGTTCCTGTCTCAGTCAATAGTTGACTATGGCGCGTAGCGCTATGCTGCCGGGAGTGATGTTGCTATAAACTACTCATCTCAGCTAAGAAAAGTGAGAGTTTTGGTTCTGACCAGCGTAGGGGGAGGCTACCTTCTACGCGAGATCCTTTTTCAAGCTGAAAGCGCAACAATCGTTCTGCTCCAGGGAAGGTACTGATTTCAACCCCTTCCCAAATTACTTGGGCAGCGCCTGTAAGGTAAAGTAAGTTTCCTCGGTCAAAGTCAATAAACAGTAGCCCTGCCTGGGGGTTTAACTCCAAATTGCCAAAGGTGTTAAAGTGATTATTGCCAGAAAAGTCGGGGATGGTGAGTGTTTTCTCATCATCGATTCGGATGAAGCCTGGTCTGCCGCCTCGGTGAGAGACATCTACTCCTGATGCTGCACTGGCTGACTCGGCTTGGTAGGCAGTTGCAATGAAGAAAGTGTCGGCGATCGCACCAGTGACCGCTCTGCTTCTCCCAGTGCTTTAATAGAATGAATGGGTTTGGGTATCCCATCACCATCCTTCATCTCAAACATTCGCGCCTGAATGTATTGAGGACAGTTGCCAAAGCTTTGCCCTACCTGCACCTCAAAGCCATTGGGGTAAATTGTTGTCACCGTACCATTTATGCGATTGCGACAACGCTCTGCCGACCTCTACAGTAACCCTAAATGTAAGCTCAGCTGGTGACTTTGGACTAGCTGAGCTTACAAAGATATTGAGGCACAACGAAATTGCAACTGTTGTGCAAAGTGCGGTGGCGCAGCCACCAAACAACCCCTAAATATCCAAATCAGTCAGATTCAGCTTTGAACCGTAGGTTTCAATGAATTCGCGCCGGGGGGCAACGCGATCGCCCATTAGCACGGTAAAGATCCGGTCTGCCTCAGCCGCGTCTTCAATTTCAACTCGCTTTAGTGTTCGGCTTTCAGGATTCATCGTGGTGTCCCAAAGCTGCTGGGGCATCATTTCCCCCAAACCTTTGAACCGCTGGATCGTGTAGTTAGCGTTGGCGGGAAACTGTGATGTGATTTGGTTGAGTTCGCGATCGCTATAGCAATACTGATGCTGCCGTCCTCGTTCCACCTTATAGAGTGGAGGGCAGGCGATGTAGACATAGCCCTGATCAACCATCGATCGCTGATAGCGGTAGAAGAAAGTCAGCAGCAGCGTCCGAATGTGAGCGCCATCTACGTCTGCGTCGGTCATTACAACGATGCGATGATAGCGCAGTTGCGATGCGTCAAATTCTTCACCTTTGATGCCTAACCCCAGCGCGGTGATTAGCGCCTGGATTTCAGTGTTTTTATAGATCTTGGCATCGTCAGTCTTCTCAATGTTAAGGATCTTGCCTCGCAGCGGTAGGATTGCCTGGAAGCGGCGATCGCGCCCTTGCTTAGCGCTACCTCCTGCCGAATCTCCTTCCACAATGAAGATTTCTGACTCAGCGGGGTCACGAGAGCTACAGTCTGCTAGCTTACCGGGCAACGTTGACGACTCCAGTACAGACTTACGGCGCACCAGTTCTCGCGCTCGTCGGGCTGCTTCCGCCGCGTTAAAAGCCTGAATCGCCTTCTCAAGGATTGCATCGGCGACGCTGGGACGAAACTCCAAATACTCGGTCAGCGCCTCACCGACCAGGGAATCTACGATGCCTCGCACTTCGGTATTGCCGAGTTTAGTTTTGGTTTGCCCTTCAAATTCAGGATCGGGCACCTTCACCGAAATTACGCCTGTCAGTCCTTCCCGGACGTTTTCCCCTGCCAGGTTAGAGTCGCTTTCCTTGAGCTTATTGCGCTTGCGGGCGATCGAATTCATCGTTCGCGTCAGCACAGCTTTTAGCCCTTCCAGGTGCGTCCCTCCGTCAATGGTACGAATGTTGTTGGCAAAGCCCAGTAGGTTATCGGTGTAGGCATCCACGCACCACTGAAGCGCCACCTCGACCTGCACATTGTTGCGCTCACCCTGAACAAACACGACCTCATCATGCAAGGGCTGTTTGTCTTTGTTGATGTAGCTAATGTATTCGCGAATGCCGCCTGCATAGTGATATGTGTCGATACGCGGCTGATCGCTTTTGAGCAACTCCAGGCGGTAATCAGTAAAAGTAATTTCAACTCCAGCGTTGAGGTAGGCTAACTCCCGCAGGCGACCTGCTAGCGTTGCGTAGTCAAATTCAATGCCTGTTGTAAAAATCTGCGTATCTGGCTTAAAGGAAATGGAAGTTCCCGTTCGGTTTTCAGAACTCGGCTGAATTGACAGATTGCCAATCGGTGCGCCCCGCTCAAATCGCTGAGTATGCACCTTATTGTCTCGCCAGACGGTTGCCTCAACCCATTCTGACAGGGCATTTACAACCGAAATGCCCACCCCGTGCAAACCGCCCGAAACTTTGTAGCCGCCGCCGCCAAACTTTCCCCCAGCGTGAAGCACCGTCATTACGGTTTCTAGGGCAGATTTGCCAGTGCGGGGATGAACATCCGTTGGAATGCCTCGTCCGTCATCTGTAACCGTGACGGAGCCATCTTCGTTCAGGCTGACTTGAATAGACTTACAGTAACCTGCTAAGGCTTCATCGACCGAGTTGTCAACAACTTCGTAAACTAGGTGATGGAGTCCGCGTGGACCTGTGCTGCCGATGTACATACCTGGACGCTTGCGGACAGGCTCCAGCCCTTCAAGGACTTGGATTTGGTCAGCACCATAATTAGTTGTCATGTATGAAGCGCTCCCATAATTCGGTTTGAAGCCATCTATGCTTCAGAACACCAAAACCTATCAAAATTTTAGCACAAAAGGGTTTGAAGCGATTTTAGAGCAGTTTGAAGTGGAAATTAAGACAGGGATGGATCAAATCTATTTTCAGCAAAAATTTAATGACGTTCAGCAACCCGCAGATATTTCCGCAGAGGATATTGGTAGTTTAACCTGTAAGAATAGTAGTTTTGTACTAAAATCAGCCATTCCTATTTTAATCGTGATTTGCGGGGCAACGGCAACCGGAAAATCTGGATTGGCGATCGCCCTCTCCCAACGCCTTCATTCCGCTATTCTCAGCGCCGACTCGCGCCAAGTTTACCGTGAATTTGACATTGGCACCGCAAAACCAACCCTTGATGAACAGCAGCAAGCCCTTCATTACCTGATTGATGTTTGCGCTCCCACTGAAACGCTGACGCTAGCTGACTATCAGCAGCAGGCGCAGCAGATCGTTGGCAAATTTCACCAGTTGGGCGATCGCCTCTTCCCTATTCCACTTTTAGTTGGCGGAACCGGACTATATATTCGCGCCATCACTCAGGGCTTGCAAATTCCCAAAGTGCCCCCTCAATTAGAGTTGCGATCGCAGCTTCAAAAGTTAGGACAAGCTCAATGCTACGCCTTTCTGAAACAGGTTGATCCTGACTCTGCCCAAAAAATTCACCCGAACGATGCCGTCCGCACGCTTCGTGCCCTGGAAGTCTACTACACCACAGGCAAACCGATTTCTCAGCAGCAGGGAGAACATCCCCCCAGCTACCCCATTCTGCAAATCGGCTTGGACTGCGTCACGCTCGATCAACTGGCCCAGCGGATTGAACAGCGCACTCAGCAAATGCTTGATGCTGGCTTGGTTGCCGAAGTGACGCAGCTTTGTCAGAAGTACGGGCGTGATCTGCCCTTGCTCAACACATTGGGCTACCAGGAAGTCAAGCAATATTTAATTGGAGACATTTCTCTACAGACTGCAAAAGAGCAGATCGTTTTGCATACGCGCCAGTTTGCCAAACGCCAGCGCACCTGGTTTCATGGCGATCGCCAAATTGAATGGTTTGATGCGGACTCTCCCCACCTAGTTGATCAAGTTTGGGTAAGAGTTCAAGCATTCCTCCAAGCCTGCGAGGCAAGAACTTGAGCTCAATTGACAGTTTTTTCACTCCATTACCAGCAGGAACTTACTTTACTAGGGTTGAACCTGACTATCTAGGATCTACTCGGTATAACTTAACACTTTCTCCAACACCTGATTTGGGTGGAAATGACCAATTAAGGGGAACAGCCAGACGGGATATAGTTTGTGGTTTGGGTGGCAATGATGTAATTCTTGGTTTAGGCGGTAGCGATCGCCTATTGGGTGATTCGGGTAATGACCGACTGTTCGGTGATGCAAGGAACGATACCTTAATGGGTGGAACAGGGAACGATGTTCTGATTGGTGGCGCGGGTAACGACATTTTAGACGGTGGCGCGGGTAAAGATGTAATAATGACAGGTGCTGGACGCGATCGCTCATCCTCCGACGGGGACAAGGATTTGACCGCGTTACTGATTTCCAGAACAATCGGGCTATGGTGTACACGCAAAAATTAACCAGACAAAATAGGGCGATCGCCTGTATTTGGGAGTTCCCGTCGCTAACACTCAAGCTTGAACTCAACCTTCCGCATCCCGCTTGGCATACTTTAGCGGCTGCAAAAATTCGTATTCATTAATACCAATGACTATCACTCTATTGTTTGCCATCTACTTTGCCGCAGTTGAGACTGGAGAGCTAGCCCGATGATAGCCTTTAACACAGTGCAAAATCAGGTTGAGCTATAAAGACCGATACTTTGTTCCATTGTTTGTTTCAGCGATCGCCAACATCTCCTTTGACCCGATTGGTAACCCACCAGCAATGCCAGCAACTACGAGTTTCGCTCCGTAGAGATCAAGCAGACCGCTTTTCGCATTGATGAGGTGTTATTGCCGATTGAAGATGTTACCAAGCTAGAGTTTGGCAACGAGGAGTTTGGTAGCGAGGAAAATACCTGTCAACTCTGGTAGCCCTGATAGTCTTTCAATAATAAAGGGTGCAGTTTCCTGCACCCCTGAAGTTGAGTGAGATGAGGATGGGCGATCGCCTCTACCCCACAGCCGCCATTGGTTTTACTACACCAAAGTAGGCATTTTGCTCAGCCCGCAACTTATCACAAAGCCGACCTTCCGGTAGCTCCACGTCGTCGTAAGTGAGTACATAGTCTTTAGGCACATCCCGCTTGAGGCGGCAGCCTTCAGCCAAGCCCATTGGCAACAGGTTTTGTGCTTGAGTCACATCAGCATTTTCACACTGTCCGTAAGTCATGTAAAAGCCGATGCCGTCCAGGGTTTCCCCTGCTTTTAGGTCAATTTTTGCAGTAGTGACTACCTCAACCTGGGGCGCACCCAACGGAGCCATTACAGCATCACCAAAGAGAACTACACGAGCGACCGATAAAGGCACCTCAAAATGACAGAGGTGGTAGGGGGTATAGAAACTATAAAGTGGGCCTTCACCCAGCTTATAGAGGTTGAGGTAGTGCTGTTGTTTGGGGTCATCGTGAGTGCCGAAGACAAATACACCCGGGCCAGGCTTAGCACCGACGACGTAATCCACAATGCCGCCAAGTTCCTTAAGCTGGTCTACATCATACATTCCAGTCATTTCATCCACATGACCTTTGAAGTCATAGCCCAACATCCCGCGCTTAGCAACTTTCATGCCAGTAGCGTTAGCGACGATCGCCTGTTCAAAGGAGATCTTCGTGCCGTCGGCAAAGCTCGTCACCATGTGTGCTTTCTGTCCCCACTTCTTAGCAAATCCTTCCTGAGTGGTGGGGTTGCGGTAAGGATCTTGTAAGCCTTTGATGTTGCCGCAGAGCAGCGGAGTTACGCCAATGCTCTTGACAAAGCGGTACAGGTTCATCTGCACACCGGGCTGGTCGCCATCGCAGGCAGAGAGGATAACCCCGGCGCGATCGGCGTAGACTTTGAGGATTGCGCCAATGGTGCCATCGAGTTCGGCGTTCATCAGGATGATGTGTTTGTGGTGGGCGATCGCTCCAGCACCACTTCTGCACCAAACTCGATTGTGCCTGTGACTTCAATGATTGCGTCAATGCCTTCAGCCTGACAGAGCAGTTTGGCATCATCGGTGATGGAATATTGGTTGTGGGCGATCGCCTCCTCCAATTCAGCAGCCGTCTTAACTACACGAATATTCTCAATGCCAGCCTCGGTGTAAGCCCGTTTTGCGCCATCAATGCTGCGGTTAAAGATCGCAACCAGTTCCATTCCGGGTACGGAGTTGGCGATCTGATTAGCGATACCACGGCCCATAAAGCCTGCCCCAATCATCCCAACCCTGACCGGATTTCCTGCTTCTGCACGAGCTTTCAGAGCATTATCAACAATAATCATGGCTAAACTCCTACAGAAACAGCTTCATCAACAGTCTCGTCAAACAGCGCCCAGGCTGCATCCTTTTCTGAAATAACGCTGACGGGCATGGGCCACTCAATTCCAAAAGCAGGATCGCTGTAGCGCAGACCGCGCTCATACCCTGGGGTGTAAAACTCACCCACCTGATATACCACTTCCGCGCCATCAGTGAGTGCCTGGTAGCCGTGAGCAAACATATCTGGGACATAGAGCGCCCGTCGGTTATCTTCAGTGAGTTCTACACCAATATGCTGTTTGTAGGTGGGTGAGTCGGGACGCATATCAATAATCACATCGTAGATTGCGCCACGAGTGCAGCGAATTAGCTTGGTTTCAGTCGCAGGAGCAACCTGGTAGTGCATACCCCGCAATGTGCCTGCTTTATGATTGTATGACAGGTTGCACTGCGCCACCGTTGGCTTTAAACCATGCGCCTCAAACTCTTTCATGCAGAAAGTGCGAGCAAAGAAACCTCGATGGTCTTCACGCAGCTCTAAATCTAAGATGAACGCACCTTTGAGCTTCGTTTCGGTAAATAACATTACTTGCTCCAGAAGAAATCTTTGTCAATTTGCTGAGTACGAATCAGGTACTCCAGTTGCTTTAGACGAGTAAATCCTCTCGATTGAAACACGTCTTTGTCCATGTCAATCTGCTGGAACAGGTCGTATAGCTGCTGGGCACCGCGCTGAGCATTCCATTCACACTTAAACCCGGGTAATTGAGTGTTAATCTTCTCAAAAGAAACTCGGTAGCTGCGGTTATCGGCTCCGCTGTCGCCAAAGCTAAGCTGACAGCCCGTAAAGACTTCAGCAATAATTTCTGCAATCTCTTTGACCTGATAGTTATTTGCGGTATCACCCACGTTAAAGATTTGGTCGTGAACGATATCACGGGGTGCTTCTAGAGTGCAGATGATTGATTTGGCAATATCCAGAGCGTGAACTAGCGGTCGCCAGGGCGTTCCATCGCTGGTCATTTTGATTTCTTTAGTCGTCCACGCCAGCCCTGCCAGGTTGTTCAACACAATGTCAAACCGCATCCGGGGAGACGCACCAAAGGCGGTCGCATTCCGCATGAAGGTGGGGGAGAAGTTATCGTCCGCCATTTGGGTGACATCGCGCTCAACGAGGGTTTTGCACTCTGCGTAGGCGGTTTGGGGGTTAACGGGAGTTTCTTCGGTCACGTCACCTTCGGTAGCAACTCCATACACACTGCATGAGGACATATAGACAAATCGCCGCACTCCCGCCTGCTTTGCTAGTTCTGCCAAACGCACTGAGCCTTTGTGGTTGATGTCGTAGGTAATGTTGGGCGCAAGCTGTCCGGTGGGATCATTTGACAGTTCTGCCATGTGAACGATCGCATCCATTCCTGTCAGGTCTTCTAGCTGAATATGGCGAATATCTTTATTGAGAGTTTTGGCAGTCAAGTGAGTGGCATTATAAAGCCAGCCGACCTTGTAATAGCCCGTGTCAACGCCCGTCACATCGTGTCCTCGCTCCATCAGCAGGGGAGCCAGGAGTGAGCCGAGGTAGCCTTCTGTTCCAGTAACTAATACTTGCATAATTTTTTCCTAGACACTCAGTGTGGGTTGTAAATATTGGGGAGTGGGGATTTGGGCGGCAACGGCTTTGCCAATCTCAATGGAGGAAGTCGCAGCCGGAGACGGAGCATTGCAAACGTGAATGGAATGTTCGCCTTTAACGATGAGAAAGTCATCAACCAGCTTGCCATCATTCATGAGTGCCTGTGCCCGGACTCCGGCATGGGTAGGAACGAGATCCTCAGACTGCACCTCTGGAATCAGCCGTTGTAAACTGCGAACGAAGGCAGCTTTGCTAAAGGAACGGATAATTTCCTGCATGCCTTCGTCAGCGTGCTTGGCAGCGAGCTTCCAGAAGCCAGGATAAGTCATGACTTCGGCAAAGTCACGCAGGTCAAAGTCGGTCTTTTTGTAGCCTTCACGTTTGAGGCTGAGGACGGCGTTAGGGCCAGCATGGACACTACCGTCAATCATCTTGGTGAAATGAACGCCCAGGAAGGGAAATGCAGGATTGGGAACGGGATAAATCAGGGTTTTGACGAGATACCGCTTTTCGGGAGTGAGTTCGTAGTATTCGCCTCGGAAGGGAACGATTTTGGCTTGTGGATCGACCTGGTTGAGCTTGGCGATGCGATCGCTATGCAGCCCCGCACAGTTAATTACAAACCGCGCCTCAAAGGAACCCTGGTTAGTCTCAAGCACCTGGCTCCTTGGCGTATCTACAATCTTCAACACTTTGGTATTGAGCCGCAGATCGCCCCCTTGCTGCTGAATCAACTCAGCATACTTTTGGCACACCTGTTTGTAGTTAGCGATTCCGGTAGAAAATACCCGAATTCCAGCCAAACAATCCACATGAGGTTCAATTTCTCTCACCTCTTCAGCGGTGATTTTGGCAACCTGAATGCCGTTCTCTAACCCCCGGTTGTAGAGGGTTTCCAGCATCGGTAGCTCTCGCTCTTCTGTCGCCACGATTACCTTACCGCAAACTTCGTAGTCGATGCCGTGTTCCTGACAAAACGCCACCATCGACTGGCAACCGTCCCGGCAAAACTTTGCTTTAAAGCTTCCCGGCTTGTAGTAAATGCCAGAGTGAATTACACCACTATTGTTGCCCGTTTGGTGAAACGCCCAGCGGCTCTCTTTCTCTAAAACAAGAATCTGGGCATCAGGATAACGCTGACCCAGCGCCATACCTGTAGACAGTCCAACAATTCCACCACCGACAATCGCAAAATCATACATGGGTATGTGCCCCTATCGCCTTACTGATTGCATTATTGATTGCATTACCAAACTTTCCAGGGCGCACTGCCGCTCTTCCACAGTCCTTCCAGGTAATTTTTGTCTTTGAGCGTGTCCATTGGCTGCCAAAAACCGCTGTGTTTGAAGGCGGATAGCTGCTCGTCATGGGCTAGTTTTTGCAGCGGTTCTTGCTCCCAAACGGTTGAGTCATCGGCGATGTAGTCAATCACATCCGGTTCTAAAACAAAGTAACCGCCGTTAATCCAGGCTCCATCGCCACCGGGCTTTTCATGGAAACTGGTAATTTTGGTTTGCTCTTGCCCCAGTGAAATGGCTCCAAATCGTCCGGGGGGTTGAGTTGCGGTTAACGTGGCCAGAGTTTTTTCAGCTTTGTGGAACTCAATCAGTTCCCCAATATTAATGCTGCTAACCCCGTCACCGTAGGTAAAGCAAAACGTCTCATTGCCAATGTGTTCACGCACCCGCTTGAGTCGCCCGCCAGTCATGGTGGATTCGCCCGTGTCAACGAGGGTGACTCGCCAGGGTTCAGCATTGCCGTTGTGAACGTTCATCTGGTTGAACCGCATATCAAAGGTTACATCTGACATACGTAAGAAGTAATTATTAAAGTACTCCTTAATCACATAACCTTTATAGCCACAGCAAATTATAAAGTCGTTAATGCCATAGGCAGAATAGATTTTCATGATGTGCCAAAGAATTGGCTGACCACCAATTTCAACCATCGGTTTTGGTTTAATTGAGGTTTCTTCACTCAGACGAGTGCCAAGTCCTCCAGCCAATATTACTGCTTTCATTTACTTACCTCGCAGCTTGTTAGGGGTCAATTTCTTCGATAAACAATTGATATTAGGAATCTAAAGTGAGGTTAGCAGGAAGTTCAGGGTCAAGCTGTAAAGTCGCGGTGAACAAACTAATCTCTTATGTGAAAACTACATGAAAGGTATGCGTACTTTTCGGGCAAGCGTTTTGAGAGGTTGTTAGTAGAAACCGTAGCAAATATGAGTTGGATAAACGCAGACTCTTAAAGTTTTTGCATTGATTTACTCTAATCAAGTGAAATTGCTAATTCTACTGCTTTACTGAAGTTTCATGACTTTAGAGCTTAACCTGAAATCTACTTAAAGAGTAAGTGAAGTCACACTTTACCCGTAGCGCCTCATTACGGAATCAGCTAATGTGTGATGGATAGAACATCAAAGGTTGCGTGTATTTATGCACATTTCAACCACTGATGTAGTTTGCGTCTGTGCATAGGGTTTACCGAATGCACAACTAGCTCTTTTAACTCCCCCCCCTACATTCCTGACATTTCCAATCCCTTGAGCTTTTGACCTTTGGTTAAGTGAAAAGAATTTGAACTGTGATTCCACTGCATCGTACAAACCCTACTGTACAAACCCTGAGATTGCTTTGCTGAGAAGGATTGAAACTTACAGCAATTTCCACTTGGATACACCACAAAACCTGGTAGGGGCGGTTCGCGAACGCCCCTACGCTGCGGCTTACCCATTCAAAAATGGCTGTAAGATGAAATTGCACTTCTTGCTGTCTTTGCTGTATGGCGATCGCCTCCACCCCCCAACCTCCTCAAATTTTTTACCCCAGTTCTGACGGTGAACCTGTGGCAGAAACTTATATCCATTTCTATGCCCTGCTGGTGACGCTAGAAGTTCTTAGGCAATACCTGGAAGGTCGTCAGGCAACCGTTTTAGGGAATCAGTTTCTCTACTATGCTCAGGGCTTTCCCAAACTGCGGGTTGCGCCTGACGTGATGGTCGTCTTTGATGTTGCTCCGGGTGGGCGAGATAACTACAAAATTTGGGAAGAAGGGCAGGTGCCATCCGTCATCTTTGAAATGACTTCTAAGGGCACCCAAAACCAGGATCAGTTCTTTAAGAAAACGCTGTACGAGCAGCTAGGTGTACACGAATATTGGCTATTTGACCCTAAAGGCGAATGGATCAAACAGCAGTTGCAGGGCTATCGCCTGCGCGGAGAACAATATGAACCGATTAGCGACGGCCGCAGTGAGCCGCTACAGCTTCGTCTAGAAATTGACGGACAACTGATTGCCTTTTATCGAGAAGACACGGGCGAGAAATTGCTGATTCCTGGCGAACTGGCTCAAGCTTTGCGAGAAGAGACGCTAGCCAGACAGCAAGCTGAAGAACGTGTCGAAGAAGAACGCCAGCGGGCTGAGCAAGTTGCTTTACAGGTTGAGCAGCTAAAGCAAAGATTGCGATCGCTTGGAATCGATCCAGACGCTGACCCCGATGCGAAATCAGCCGTTTAGACTTCAGCCGCTTAGGAGATTTCTGGCAAATAAAATACCTGTAAGGGCAGGTTTAGCATTAAAGCAGTTAGTCAACCGCAAAGATTCTGGTGAAACTTGCCCCTACTCAAGGGTGAATTTTTCCTTAGAAATTTTCTTAGGCTAAAGATGCTTTTCGACTGCGTTTACAAACGTCTCGTATGGAGCAACGCCAACCAGGTTTTCTACTAGTTCGCCATCTTTAAACACCATGATCGCTGGGATGCTGCGAATGCTGTATTTCTTGGCGGTGACTTTGTTCTGGTCTAAATCGAGCTTTACGACCTTCGCCCGCCCGTCATATTCTTCAGCCAACTGGTCGATGAGAGGGGCAACTTTGCGGCAGGGACCACACCAGGTCGCCGTACAGTCAACTACGACCAGCGTTTCATCCGCTAGCAGTGCATCAAATTCGCTGTCCTGGATGTAAGCGGCAGTTCCCATGATTTTTATCCTCTGGAAGGGGGCGATCGCTAGAGCAGCATGACTGCACAAACGGTTAAGTCTCCCTTCACTATCCCACGTTTAGGGACGGTTCACCGATTCAGACTGCTCTAAGTTGGCTGATCGCCTCCCCCCCTTCCTTCAAAAAACTGTAACCTGTCACCTTGACGAACCACCGCTCACTCAGATATGCTCTCACGTTAAGGTTGCTAATTTTACACGCAAGCAGCCCCACAAACCCAAAGATCTAGCGCCGCTCAAAGCTGTTGACGCAGCGATGAGCGACTGACCCCAAACTGTGCGTACCAGTCTGGCGGCTAATGGTGAATTTTAACACTCCCTTAGCCACCCCGACTTGTCATGTCAAAGAACCGTTGCAAACCCTTTAGAACCTGAAAGTGAAGAAACTCACTTTTCGTTCTCTCACTCACTTTCTGCAACGTGTGAATAAGCGCGGGGTGGCTAGGTTTTTGGGATTTCCTCAAAAACCCTAAAGGAGTCAATAGCTGATGTCTCACTGTTTCTTAGACTCTCCCAACACACCCGTTGAGAGAGAAATTCTTGCACTGCAAAACCCCGACCGTGAACGCTTACGAGTCCTGGTGATCGGCTCTCGTGATGGCGTAATTGAAACGATTCACGACTTACATCGTCGAGGCTTTGCTGAAGTGGGAAGGTGGAGTCCGCTGTTACCTGCACCCAGTTCGGGTGAAGTGATGAGTATCTTGACGTGCGATCGGAGAGTGGGAGGGTAAGAGGAGAGAGGAGGAGGGGGCGATCGCTCCTCTTTCATCCATCCAACGGACTTCTGACCCCACGCCCACCCCGATTAAGAACATGAGTATAAATCATAGTGGTCTTTACATCTTTGTGCCCCAATAACTCCTGCACCGTGCGAATGTCATACCCATTCTGCAACAAGTGTGTCGCAAAACTATGGCGAAACGTATGGCAACTCACCCGCTTTGTGATCTTTGCTTGCCTTGCCGCCTGCTTAATCGCCCGTTGCAAACCACTCTCATGTAGATGATGCCGACGAGTTACTCCACTGCGTGGATCACGCGACAAACGTTCTGACGGAAACACAAACTGCCATCCCCACTCCCGTTCTGCTCTTGGGTATTTTCGCTCCAATGCATAAGGCAAATACACTGTTCCATAGCCGTGAGTCAAATCTTGCTGATGCTGATGTCTCATTGCCTGCAAGTGAACTTGAAGTGCCTGAGTCAGACGATCAGGCAACATCGTCACGCGGCTTTCCCTTCCTTTTGCATCTCGAATTCCCAACTGGCGTTGCCCAAAATCAACATCCTTCACCCGCAAATTCAACGCTTCTCGTAACCGTAACCCACTGCCATAAAGTAACTGCACCACCAGTTGGTAAACTCCCCCTAACTGCTCAATGACTGTTCGTACCTCTTCTGGCGTTAACACCGTTGGCAGATATCGAGATTCCCTCGCTCGAAGTGCTTGGATAGGTTGCTCGAACTTAATCTCCAGTACAGAGCGGTACAGAAACAGAACTGCACTAAATGCCTGATTCTGAGTCGAAGCAGCAACCTTTCCATCAACTGCCAAATGGGTTAGAAATGCTTCAATCTCGACGACTCCCATATCACGAGGATGACGCTTGTTGTGAAACAGAATATATCGGCGAATCCAATCTATATAGCTAACTTCAGTGCGGTAGGAGTAATGCCTGAGCCGCATCGTATCGCGCACTTGTTCGAGCAACTTCTTTGGACGAGGTGCTTCATTGGACATGAATGTAATCCACTTAATTGGGTCATTAGTACATTAGTTCTAAATGCTACATTCAAAAAACCGTAAAAAATGCTGAACAAACTACCCAACTCTGCTGAGAAAGAGTTAAGATACGAGCAACTTTTTCAACCTAATATCCAAATTCCCCAAATGGCGTGATTTTTGCACTCCATTTGGGTTCTACAGAGGTATTAGGCTGAAAAAATCACTCTAATAATATTGTTAGCCTGCTAGGTTGTTGGCTGGGGGTGTATTTAAGTTATTTGTAAAACAAGCTTGAGAATTCAGTTAAATTTATCTCTATCAAAGGAAATATAGAGCAATAAAATGGCCAATCCACAGCATCTTGATCAGCTTTCAAATAGTATGGTTGATTGGCAAACGTGGAGAGAGCAACCCTCTAGTGAGAAAGTTGATCTGAGTAATATTTCCTTGGCAAGGGAGGTTTTTGGTAGGAAATTCACTGCCTTGTCCGTAAATATCACTCCCATAATATCAGTGATTTTTTCGTTAATTTTTGCTGTAACCTGTTGGCTTTTGCCCTCACGAGATCTTCTTGAAAAATTCAATATACGCTCTAATCTAAGCTTTCAAATCTTTTCAGTGCTAATTCTTGTCTTTTTTATTTTAGGACTCCGAATTTTTCTTTCATGCCTAACTGTATTTATCTCCGGAACTATAACGTCAAGGTTTATTGAGATATCTCATATGGTTTTGGAGGGCTTGATCTTAGTTATTTTGATTTGCATGATGCTGATTTCTCTAATTCAGATTTAAATGGGGTAAATCTGGCTAAAGCAAATTTAGCAGGGCAAATTTGACAGGAACAAATCTTACGAGAGTTAGGGCATTAGAAACTGATTTCAGATATGCAAACATGACTGGGGTGTGTATCAAAGAGTGGCAATGTGAAGGAGCGAAATTTGATGGTGTGAAGTGTCATTTTTTTCATCAAGAAGAGAAGGGAGAAGAACGATATCCAAGTAATCGAGACTTTGCTGACGATGAATTTTCAGAACTGCTCCAGGATGCACAGAAAAGGAATAGATTGTTGAAGCGTTTATCAGTCCGACTAGAGAGAGGGAAAAGTGATGAAAACTTAAGAAAAGTAATTGAATTGCTAGATAGCTCAAGCATCGAAGCGATTTTTGATCCATATTTAGAGGACAATGCACTCAAAAACTTAGAGAAATTGTGTGGTTTTGGAGCAACTTTATCTCCAAGTTTGAGACTTTTAACATCAAAAAAGGTCGAAAAAAGATTGACAAAGACTCAAGTTGATGAATTCTTTAAAACATTTTCAAATTCGGGCGAAATTCGGCAAATGCGAGACTCTGAGCATCGTCGTTTTTTATTATTGAGTGGTGGATATGCTCTAATCATCGGATGTTCTTTAAATGACATATCTAAAAATGAGGTTGCCTTTATGGAATTCGATTGTATAGATCGAGACTTCTTCGATGCTGAATGGGAAATCGCTTCAAGAATTTGCTAGATTTAGCTCAGTAGCTGGATGATTTAGTAGCGGCAGGCTAACAATCCAAATGCAGCGGACGGACGAAAACCGCTGGTGCATCGCGAAAAGGAACTGCCGCCGCTGATTTGGGTCGTTAGCTGGCTCCGCACAGAGTCTTTTGCACTCGTTCTTCGAGACTAGTAGTGAGTGTCAGAGCGCCCAGGAGATGTTGGTTGTGAC
>JAAUQZ010000350.1 GCA_012033355.1 Leptolyngbyaceae cyanobacterium RM1_406_9
AAATAAAGCTGTATTTAATCGTGCGTCTCTGTCCCCATTTCCCGTGTTGGAAACATTGCTATTGTCGATTTTGCCCCTAGTCGGGTCACTACACTTTGCTTGGACAACCGCTAATCCACTTCCACTGATTCTCTATCCTGTGATAAGTCTATTAACTTTTGCTTTGTACGCTGACGACAAATATCGAGCAAAACAAGGAAGTTGGAGAACGCCGGAAAAGACGTTACATCTGTGTGAATTAGCGGGGGGATGGTTGGGGGGATTTGTAGCTCAGCGAAGACTTCACCATAAAAACAGCAAGGAGTCTTATCAATTTGAGTTTTGGGTGATTGTTGCGCTTCACTACGTTGCCTGGTTAGGCTGGCTACTTTTTGGCAAGCTCATAACAGCTTGATTCCTACTGAGTGATTCACTTATGGCTTTAGCGATCGCTGGAGAGCGTAGCGGAGTTGGCAAAACAACAATTACGCTATCTCTGCTGGCAGTTCTACGACAGCGACAGTTGAGCGTACAGTCTTTTAAGGTTGGGCCAGACTACATTGATCCTATGTTTCACCGCTACGTGACTGGGCGGGCGTGTCGCAATTTAGATCCGGTTCTAACCTCAGAGGCTTATGTGCAACAGAGTTTTTCCAAGCACACTCAAACCGTAGACTACGCACTGGTAGAAGGCGTAATGGGGCTATTTGACGGTGCAACGGGAGCCGATGACACTGCCAGTACAGCCCATGTTGCTCGTTTGCTGAACTTGCCTGTGCTGCTGGTAATCGATTGCAGCCGTTTGTCGCGCTCTGCTGCTGCGATCGCCCTGGGATATCGCTCTTTTGATCCCCGGCTTGAGTTTGCAGGAATTGTATTGAATCGAGTGGGGAGCGATCGCCACCTAGAACTGCTCAAAGCTGCTTTAGAACCACTAGACTTACCTATTCTCGGTGTTTTTCGTCGCCATGACGACATTGCGATCCCCGATCGCCACTTGGGGTTAGTTCCCACTGCCGAACTGCCAGTCCTGGATACCCTGATCGAGCGTTTGGCAAACCTGGGAGAAAGTTGCTTTGACTGGTTGCGTTTGCTTCCTCTGCTCAAAACTCGTAGTTCGCTCTCAATTGCCAAAAGCAGCATATATTTAGACCAACCTGCTGCCCTCACCCTAAATTCCTCGCCTTATAGAGAAGGACTTCAAGCCGAAGTCCAAAAGCCAAAAGCCAAAATTGCTGTTGCCTGCGATCGCGCCTTCAGCTTCTACTATGCCGACAATCTTGAACGACTGGAAGAACTGGGTGCAGCGTTAGTGTTTTGGAGTCCGTTGGCTGATCCCGCTTTGCCAACTGGAGTTCAGGGGCTTTACTTGGGGGGTGGTTTTCCAGAGGTATTTGCGGCGGCGTTGGCAGACAATCAATCTGCTCAACAGAGTGTCAGGCAAGCGATTCAAGCTGGAATGCCAACTTATGCAGAGTGTGGTGGCTTGATGTATCTGTGTGAGCAAATAGTTGACTTTGAGGGGCAGTCTTGGAAGATGGTGGGGATTTTGCCAACGATAGCCAAAATGACAGGACGGCTAACCCTGGGCTATCGGCGGGCGATCGCGCTTCAAGATAGCCCCCTTCTGGTAGCCGGATCAGAAACTTGGGGACATGAGTTTCATCGCTCAAGCCTGAGCGCCAAATCAGCATTGCCTTTATATCAAACTGGAGGGTATGACTCCGACAGCTTGACGCATCTAGAAGGGTGGCGATCGCACCAGCTTCATGCATCTTACATTCACCTGCATTGGGGATCGCATCCAGAAATCCCGACTCGGTTTTTGCAATGCTGTCTTAAGTTTGGCCATCTTGAGTTTGGCGAACAGCCATAGTTTCCAAACACACATTTCATATATAGCAGTCCCAAATCAGTTGTAAGAAGAGTAGGTTGTGAGAGGCGCACCCCGGAGGGGTGCGCCTCTCACAATCCGTTTAGGATGGCTATAGCCATCCTCTTTGATTTGCGAAAAAGATGATTTATGAAGGTGCCGCTCTCGTGGGCACCTTCACAAATCATTTAGGATCGCTATAGAAAGATATCGATTCAGTGAAACGAAGTGAGTTCAGCGGCGATCGCCTGTGCGAAGGAACTATATTTTAATCAAGCTGTCAAGTCCGAAAATACGGAAAGATAATTCCCTCATTCACCCTGCTGGAGGAAACAATAGGGTGAGGTGCGGATGCGCTTTCGCGAGTTAGATTTGACAATAGCCCCAGTAGGTTGAGGAGGGGAAGGCAATGCGTAAAAAACTAATTCAAGCCGCAGCAATTACTTTCTTATTACATCTGCTGATGGGAGTTAGCGCATCTCGTGTAACTCAAACGGCACCGGGGGCTTCGACGCTAGATTTGTCTCCTCACACCGCAGAGTTTCCTAGAGAAGAGGAGCCGTTAAGAATGCAAAATTAGAAGTTAAAGATGAGTCTGAATAGCAGTATTTTTAACGACTAATTTTGTTGAATTGGCTCAGGACTTTCTGGGCTGGGCGGTTGGCTGGCGGCTTCAATCTGCTGAGTAAAGTAACTTTCCCGATAGCTAAGCTGTCGCGCCAGTTCTAAACCCCGTCGGAAGGCGGCGATCGCCTGATTTGTATTACCTCGTTCACGCTGAAGCTGACCAATCTGGTCGTAAGCCTGCATCATGCCGTAGGTATTGTAAGCCTGTTGCTCTACGTCAATCAGCAGTTGGTAGACTACCAGGGCATCATCTGGGCGATCGAGTGAACGGTAAAGGTCAGCTAATTTTTGCAGCGCTTCGCTGGCGTAGGCGTATTGCTGCCCCGATCGCGCTACCGCAAACGCTTCCTGGTAGTGGGTTGCGGCTCGGTCAGGACGTTCAATGGCTCGAAAGCTATCGGCGATCGCAATTTTCAAAGGCGGGATCAGCGTGTATTCCTGGCGGCTTTCGTAAACGCTGACTAGCTCCTGCTGGGCGGCGATCGCTTCCTGGGGCTGATTATTTTCCTGGTAAATGTAAGACAACTGCTGCAAATATTCCACCTCACGGGCGCTGTCGCCTCTAGCGCGAGCGAGGGTTAGGAGTTCTTGATAAGCGGTTGCCGCCGCAGGATAGTCAAACCAGGCAAGGTGCAGTTCTCCCAGTGCAATCAGCGTTTCCTGCTCGGTAGCTGCATCGCCCTGCTGTCGAGCTTGAACCAAAATCTGGTCATATAGCGTCACTGCTGGGTCAATCGCCCGCATCTGTTGATAAGCCTGGGCAATTCTAAGCAACAAGTCAAAGTCGGGTGGCGTTTCAGCCTGTACTTCTTGCTCGATCTGTTGCAGGCGTTCAGTGATCAGCCGAGTTTCAGTGGTTTGGCTTTCGCTCCAGGCAATTTCTCCAACGCGGCTGAGGGAGTCTACTTCTTCCTCGACTCCTAAGACTCGCCGCAGCCGCAGTTCTCGATTCCAAATTTCAAATGCCCCCGCTGGGTTTCCAGCAGCAAGCTCTCGCTCTGCCTGGACGCGCAGTTCATCTAGAGCGGTTGCTAAAACTCGCCGCTCTTGAGGGCTGAGGGGGCGATCAATAATCAGTTGGGGAAACAGGGGATCGGATTCGTCGATCTCCAGTGGATTGGGCGGAAACTGGTCTTCTTCCTGGGCGATCGCCATCATCGTAGCTTCAGGAGATAGAGGAATGAGTTCAATCGCTCCTACGAGGGCGATCGCCAGCGGAATTGCCCTCAAACCTTTGTAGTAAAGCCATTTCAGAGAAACCACCTGAAATTTGTGTTGAGCAATACGCGACCCCATATCCCTCCTGAGAGAACGAGTTAATAACTACAGGAAGCGAAAATTTATCAGAAATCTACCATCAGAAATCTATCGCACCGTAGCTTATCTACTAGGTCATCCAGCCGCACCACCTTTTAGGTTAAACATTCATGTTTGGAATTTACACAAGTGCGCTACGCTACTATAGCGGTTTTCAACTGTATTCAGAGTGACTGGTTGAGCAGTGCTAACCTTGATGCAATTCGATACAGTTTTGTTAGCAACAATCTGTTGACATTCCGTTGACACTACTTAGATACCAACAGGGGACAGCGTGAAGGTTTTGGTGGTTGGAAACGGAGGGCGTGAACACGCTCTCGCCTGGAAACTATTGCAGTCTGCACGAGTCCAGGAAATCTTTTGTGTCCCCGGTAATGGTGGCACAGCCCAGATGGAACGCTGCCGTAATCTGGCGATGTCAGTTACCGCCTTTGAAGGCATTGGGCGTTTTGCTTTAGTCAATAATATTGGTCTAATTGTGGTTGGTCCTGAGGTGCCGCTAGCCGCTGGGATCACAGATTATCTCCAAGAGCAAGGGTTGACGGTGTTTGGCCCAACGCAGGCTGGCGCGCAGATCGAGTCAAGCAAGGCTTGGGCAAAAGATCTGATGCGAGAAGCAGGAATTCCAACGGCTGAGGCGGCTGTGTTCACCGATGTGCGAGATGCGATCGCCTATGTTGCCTCCCAACCCGCACCGATTGTGGTAAAGGCCGATGGTCTAGCCGCAGGCAAAGGTGTAACCGTTGCTGAAACCACGCAAGAAGCAGTTAAGGCGATTGAAGCAGCCTTTGACGGACAGTTTGGTGAGGCAGGGCAGCGCGTCGTGATTGAGGAATGTCTAACCGGGCAAGAAGCTTCTGTCCTGGCAGTGACAGACGGGTTGACGATACGCGCTCTGTTGCCTGCTCAAGATCACAAACGCATTGGCGAAGGCGACACGGGGGCAAACACAGGCGGCATGGGGGCTTATGCTCCTA
>JAAUQZ010000351.1 GCA_012033355.1 Leptolyngbyaceae cyanobacterium RM1_406_9
CTACGGCCCGTTCGTTGGGGTCGTGGGCAGCACTGTGATCTTCGCTCTATGCATGGGATCAACAACATCTTTCCCGCTGCTGTGGTGGCTGGTCTCGCCACCGCCGAGGTTTTCCGCCGCAGCGGATCGATCTGGCCCGGTCTCGTCGTCCACTTCGTTTTTAACCTGCCCTCGTTCCTGTTGATGGTGTTGTTCAGCAGCACGGGCTAATAGGACAGATCATCTGGAGATTAAACTAATGGCAATTCTGAAACAATTCGGGATTTTATTTGGATTGGGCATTGTGGGAATTGTGATGTTCACGATCGCGTCTATTCCTTTAGTCGAGCAACAGTTAGCAAAACTGTCTCCAGAAGTATTGGGAAAACGCCTCCACTGTGGGTTTTACTGCTTCTGCAAGGACTACAGCTTACAGTTCTACTGGCAATCAGCATTCTGATCGGAATTGGTTGTGCCCATCGTGTTGGATTAAGCTCCCATTTGATTGATCATTGGGTATTTCATACCGCTAAGTCTCCATCTTTTGCCGTTGAGATGAAGTGGAGCTTGGGTGTGGGTGCAGCAGCGACGATCATTGTCCTGTTGCTCGATCGGTTGATGCAACCTGCCCTACCTGAAGCGCTACAGGCAGCCAATAATACAGAACGAAGTTGGTTAAATTTGCTCACAGCAATGTCCTATGGCGGCATCACTGAGGAAATTTTGATGCGCTGGGGCTTAATGTCGCTACTTGTTTGGATCGCGTGGAAAGGGCTAAAACAAGGCGTTACGTTGCCAAGTCAAGGGATTTACCAGGGTGCGATCGTTCTAGCCGCGTTGGTATTTGGACTACTACATCTGCCAGCGACTGCCGCGATCGTTCGCCTCACTCCAGTTGTGATTATTCGGGCGTTGTTACTGAATGGGATAGCTGGCATTGCTTTCGGTTGGCTCTTTTGGCAATACTCGCTAGAGGCTGCAATGTTAGCCCATATCAGCTTTCATGCTTTTGCCTTTGTGCTTAACGGTTTACTGGCAAAGTTGGCTTAAGTTTTGGAATGGATCTCGTAGGGCTAGCACTGCCCACAAAGCTTTACCGTGAAAGGTTTTACAAAGAAAGGTTTTAAAGTGGTGGGCGATGCCCATTGCTTGAATTGATGTTCAACTCTACAGTTTTAAGGTGGTAAATCAAATGATTCAGTGTAAAGATTTCGCGCCTCGGATTACTGAACGGGGACCCTTCGGCGGAGCTTCCGAGTATGAATCCTTCTCTGAGGTTGTGAGTGCTGCAAATCAGTGGATCGAAAGTAGCAGGATGCAGGTGATCAATGTTGAAACCGTAGTTTTACCCGATCGAGTAGAAGGCACAAGTGGTGGCGACTACGGATTGACGACCAGTAATGGTTTCTACCCAGTGATGATCAGCCAGGGTCTGACCATCAATTGCTTTCAATGTGTGCGTGTTTGGTACAGAGGATAAACTTTATCGGAGAAAGCAATGAAGCGATTTACCTTGTTTACTTTCCTGTACCTCGCGCTGGGAGTTTGTCTGACGGCGATCGCGCTGGAATACCCGAACCTGTCTTCGGGTATTCAAACCAGCCTGTTCATCAATGCGGGAGTATCCTACTTCATTTGTTTCCTCAGCATCTTCCCATTTTGGCGCGAAATGACGATTCGTACTTATCGCAGACGAAATTCAGCCGTGATTCTACCCTGGTTGGTGATTGGAGTGAACATTGTTGTGACGATCTGGGAGGTTCAGAGTCAGAACTGGACGATGGAAGTGATTTCACGATCGTTTTCGCGGCTAATCGTTGTTTTAGTGTTTGCAGAACTCATTGTGATTACCTGGCGAGTGAATTCTGAACATTAATCGCAAACTCGGATGATACTGAAACGAACTTGTCGCAGCAGCGCGAGATAGAGTCAAACGTACTACAAAAAGGAACACCATGAATCAGCCCAAGTTTTTTGTTACTCCCGGTTATGGCGAATACATGCTGAATGAATTGTATTTCTCGCAAGCGGTAAAAATTGGCGATCGCGTTGAGACATCAGGTCAAGGCGGTTGGGATGACAATCTGCAAATTCCCGAAGCGCTTGCGGACGAGATTGCTCAGGCGTTTCGGAACGTAGAGCGAACCCTGGCAACTGCCGGAGCGAGTTGGGAGCATGTTGTCCATGTCAATTCTTACCATGTTGGCGGGTTGCCCCAGAAGTTAACGAGGTGATGGTTAGGCTATATCGCCATTACATGCCCAACCATGCCCCAATTTGGACACAGGTAGGAGTCGCGGCGCTTGGACTGCCAACAATGCGAATTGAAATCCGCGTTACTGCAATTGTTTCGTGAGTTTTGCATCAGCGACAACACTACTCTAAACCGATCGAAGCAAGCCGATGGAGTAATAACTCCGACACGAAATTGATGCTAACTAGAACTGATCCATCAGGAGAACAATCAGGAAACTTCAAATCATTTTTGGAGTACTAACGATCGCTACAAGATTGCTCGCAGATTCATTCACTCATCCAGCGATAGCGAAGCGCTGCTGCGTTCGCCCTTGGCATCTCCCTTTGGGAGAAGCGCAGATCGCACACAACATTTCTTCACAGCAAACATCACCCGTTCTGATCGCAACTGCATACACTGATTTAACCTTACCCACCTTGCGCCAAGGAGATCGCGGTAGAGACGTGGAACTGCTGCAGCGCATTCTTCTTGACAATGGCTTTTTAGGAGCCGCAGGCGTGAGATTAGGCAATCCAAATGGTGCGATCGTCGATGGCATCTTTGGTGAGATTACAGCTTCTGCGATACGAGATTTACAGCAACGGTACGAAACCCCAGTCACAGGGCAAGTCAATCCTACAACTTGGGAAGTCCTGGATATGCGCGAAAACCCCTTGTATTTCTATAAACTTCAAAAGCCACCTGCTAATGCACTTTTTGATCCACAACGTGCAAGTAATGAAATGAGTATACCAAGGCTGGTTCTTCTCTTATGCAAACAACTCTTGATGGACATAAGCAAACCTTGATAGATCGCCCCCACTCGCAGGTCTCGCATAGGTTGCCAGATTCCGAATTGCCTGCATCTGTTCTGATTCCCGCTCCATCGCTGGGGTAAACTGTTGCCGCTGCTCCAACAAATCTTCCAGTTCAATCTGCCCCGGTTTGCCCTTGTAAAACGCCTCCTCTGCACAACGCCGCACCGCATTTCCAATCTCAGCAGGGGTACAGATTCGGTACTCCGTCAATAGTCTGCGCCACTGGTCATCAGTCCAGGGAGATTGACCATTTCCTTGAAACGCTGCAAAGTACTTTGCCAAATGCAGATTGAACACTTCATATCTAGCTCCCTCATGGGGCAAATCCACGAAGAAGATGTCCTCGAATCGCCGTACTAATTCAGGTGGTAGCAGCCCTAAACGATTGACCGTTGCGATCGTGTAGATCGGTTCCTGATGTTCCTGCATCCAGGTCAGCAAAGCTGCCGACAGACGACGGGCGATCCCACCATCAGCATTGGAGTCCCAGCCTGCAAAACCCTTGTCAAAGTCATCCCAATAGAGGACACAAGGAGCCAGAGACGTGACCACAGAAATAAACTCCTTCAAAGCGAGATCGGGGTTTGGGCTACTCAAGAGAATGCCCCAATTTGCCGCCAGCAAAGGTAACCCCATCTTCTTAGCCGCCAGTTTGGCAGAGAGGCTCTTGCCTGTACCGGGTGGACCCCACAGCACCATACCTGTAGGCAAGCTCAGTCCATACTGTTGAGCCTCGGGTCGAAGGAGAGACGCGATCGCTTCCAACCTGCGCTCTAACAAATCCAATCCCGCAGCAGTGGGTACATCGGGTTCTGCAATGTACTCTAATCCCCGCCCCCGCAGTTTGTTAATTTTGTATTCTAGAATCAGTTGCACTAATTGCTCAGAGCTATCTACAAATGCCAACAGTCTGTTCAGCACCATTACAATTTCACCAACTGGCAATCCCTGACAAGCCGTGATCAGTTTTTGTGTAGCTTCCGGGTCATCTTTGCCCAGCCAGGGGTGCTGGTTACAAAACTGGGTAGCGATTACTTTTACCTGTTGGCGATCGGGCAGTGCATGAGACAGTGCTGGAATAAATGGTTGCAGTTCTAGCGGCAATTGAACGTAAGTTTCTAGCAGAACCCAATAATGAGGCACTGAGTTCCATAGCGTTTGGTGGTAAGCATTTAGGAGTTGATAGCAACGTTGCTGACTCATCTCTGCAACTGTGCTATTCAAAACTCCTTCGAGAAGATAGATACCAGGTTTTGACTGCTCTAACAAAAATTGCAGAATGTCTGGCTCGATCGTTTGCGTTGTGGATTGCAGAATGATTTGCTCTTGTGGTGCGACCAAATTTTGAAGCGTTGAGTAACCAGGGTTCCAGACATACACTGGTAGCGATCGCACTTCACCCCATCGATAAAACTGGCTCAACACCGCCATCCGATCGGGAGTCTGATATTCCAGCGCCACGATCGGAACGTTCTGCTCGATCAGTTTTATCCAATCCTGCAACTGTCGCATGATCTGAACCTGTAGGGGTTCCCCTGGTTCTAACGAAACAAAAACACTCCTTGCCTCAGTCAAGTGGACACTTTTGCCCAACACTGTGATGGAGTGTTGGAGGGAAATGCCGCTAATGCGGCGAGGGAGGGAAATCCTTGAATTTGGGAGTTTATGAAATGGCGACGACTACAAAACCTCGCACCTCCAACGGCACTCGCAACGGTGCC
>JAAUQZ010000352.1 GCA_012033355.1 Leptolyngbyaceae cyanobacterium RM1_406_9
CTAAACTCAAGATTTAGTGAAATTCCAGGGAATTACCGCTATCCCTGGAATTTTTTGGGCAAAATCTAAATTGAAGGGTCAAACCCCTCATCCCCAGTCACGATTTTTCTGAACTTTACAGAAATTTGTCAGAAAAACCTGATTTAGGGGGTGACACCCCACACCCCTTTAGTGCCATAATACGCTAAGTAGATGCACCCTGATGGTAGGGAGAGTTGTTAAACGGCTCTCCCTTTTTAGTAGCTTCCAAAAAGGGTAATTCTATACTCTTCAGGTTTCTAATCTGAATGTTGCCCAAAAACTCAAACTGAGCGAGAGAATGAAGCTACTCCCACGCTCAAATTCATGTTTTGAATTCGGCAACGCCTGCTTTCTTTTGCTAATATATCTAAGCTAGATTCGTGCGGATGTGGCGGAATTGGTAGACGCGCTAGATTTAGGTTCTAGTTTCGCAAGAAGTGAAGGTTCAAGTCCTTTCATCCGCATAATGCTTGAAATGTAGGAATTGAGGGATAACAAATCCCGCTTGCTTAAAGCGGCGATTATCATGCCTAAAACTCCAGTTCTGCAAACAAATCCGCAACGGGTAAGGTAAATTCAGGGACGACATCCTCCCCATTTAGGCAATCGCCCATTCGCAAAAAAACATCTGGGCTGGGGCGGTGGTAAACCAGCACATACTGCTCATCGGGGTGGATGACCCAAACCAGGCGTGTCCTGTTCTCGAAATACTCCACAATCTTGTCGTGAATTTCTTCTACCGTATTGGTTGGAGAGAGAATTTCAACTGCCAGATCGGGCGCTCCGCGAAAATAGCCTTTAGGTAATCGCTTCACCCCCTGAAGCCGCTCTTTTGCAACAAACGATACGTCAGCGATCGCTTATTCCCCGATTTCATTGTGAATGCTGTACTGGAATCACACACACGACCCAGCTTGTTGGAGCGGACGTAGAGCGACAAACTTCCTCCCAAAAAGCTGCCGATTTCACCATGTTCCATCCCCGAATTGCCCATGTTCACCAGTTCCCCATCGATCAATTCATAGCGCCCGTTCTCTGGCAACGCCATGAACTCCTCATCTGTCCAAATTCTTTTCTCTGAAGCGACTGTCATGCTCGACTGCCTCCATTCATGGTTTGAGTTGAGGGCACTACGGATGAACGCAAATAAACGTAGATATTTAATCGTAATCTCTATCCAGCTTGTTGAAGGATGGGGGCGATCGCATTCTCCTGACACTGGCTTGGCAAACTATAATCAGGACACTCGCAATCCCGTAGCTCACCATGAGTAGCGTTCAAATCGACATCCCCGAAGAGGTCTTGATCAGCCTGAAGCAAACTCCCGACGAGCTTTCTCGTGAGTTGTGTCTGTTAGCTGCGGTCAAGCTATTTGAGATGGGTCGGCTCTCGTCGGGTCGTGCGGCTCAACTGGCAGGCATCACACGGGTAGAGTTTCTCAACATCTTGGGGCGTTATCAGGTTTCTCCCTTTACCCTAAGCGCCGAAGAACTTGCTCAGGACGTTCAGAATGCCTGATCGTCGAGTTATCACTAATACCTCGCCTTTTAACTCTCGTTTCCAGGCTTCGCCTGGAAATGACAAACCTGAGGCTCTGCCTCATGCAGATGGACGAGAGGCAGAGCCTCCCGAATGAGCATTCCCAGGCTCAGCCTGGGAACGAGACCATTCTGCTGATTCCCTGACATTTGCCTGAGCGCAGTGTCAGAATGTGGGCAACCTGAGCATAAATTACGCGACGTAAAGCTTTTGTTTGTCATGCCTTTTTGCTTGCTTCACCCTTTGCTTACTGGGTCTAATCTTGCCGGAATTGGAAATAGGGGAGGTGGGTATGAAGCCTGAAGATGGCGATCGCAAAGAGATACCCGCAAGGGGTCGCATCCAAACATTCCTCAAAAAGTGGCGAGGTTCGCAGGGAAACGAGCGGGCCAACTATCAGGGGTTTTTTCTGGATTTGTGTGAGGCGCTGGGGGTCGATTGCCCGCCGCCTAAGGGAAATATTCCGGGCGACCCGTACTGTTTTGATAAAGACATTCAGGTGATTCACAAGGATGGAATCACGACCAATTTTGCTGATTTTTACAAGGAAGGGCATTTCCTGATTGAGGCAAAGCAGGGCGGCAATTCTTCAAAGCGGGGCACGGCAAAGCGGGGCACGAAGACCTATGACACGGCGATGGAGAAGGCGTTTTATCAGGCGTTGAGCTATACGCCGTTTTTGCCGAGCAAGCCGCCGTTTGTGATCACCTGCGATATTGGCTCGGAGATTTCATTATCTATAAGCAAACGAGGATGAGGATGACTAGGGGCGATCGCTCAGCAAAACTTGAGCAGTACTCAGTACAACGCAATTAGATTTGGCTCAACCTATTTGTATAAGTAAGAATAAGATTTATCCTGCTAGCTACGTTAGTTTGGCAAGAAGGTAGTTGATTACAAATTCCGCTAAGGGCAGTTTGCTTAGCTGATCTAGTTATTGTCATCATTGACACAACTTAAAGGGCTAGTTAGGATCAAGCGAATAATTAGTGATCTTAAATACCCGTGAAAAGGTTAGAGGCTATAAAGCTGCTGGAGAATGAAGGTTGGACGAAAGCAGATGCATCTCGAGCTTTGGAGGGACTTGATTTTAATCAAGCCCCTGATGAACTGGCTATCCGTAGAGCTATTTCGCTCTTTGCTGGATCTGAACTCTATAAACGTCAACGTCTTCAAGCTGCTCAAAAAGGTATGGTAACAAAGAAAACTAGAACGATTGAAGAAAAAGATAAAGAAAACAGAGTTCTTATTGCTGAGAAAAGCAAACTCCTTGAAGCCAACAATCGGCTTATCGATGTCAATGACCAACTCAAGAAAGATAACAAAGCTTTAAAGAATTTAGTCGATCAAATCAGACTTAAAATTACGAGTGATGTCAAAATGCTCTTGAGGTACGAAGACAGTGAAATTCGGAGAGCTTTGATGAAGTGGTTTAAAGACACACAGGGCTAGAGAACTAAGCTAATGATTGCCAAAAAAGGGAAGAAGAGAAATTTCAATGGAATGGGTTATCGTGAGACTCAACGTGCTAACTCAGACCGACGAAATAAGCTTGGCAAAGAGGAGCAAAAATGGCTCAAGGAGAACAATTTTAGGAACGTTGGTTGGGATAACGTTGTTGAGCTTTATAACAAGATTGAGGAGCTTTTAGAGCAAGATCGACTAGGAAAATTAAGTCTTGGCGATCTTTTTCTGGAAGCTGATCGCATCGGAAATAAATATCTAACTAGTGAAGAAATTGAGATCTCTAATCAGCAGCTAGCAGAAGAGACAAATGAGATTGAGGAGGAAATCGACAGGCAGTTTCCGGATACGGAAGGGGAATCTATCGATTTTAGTAAAAATCCTACCTACAAATCTCCGGCGCAGTCTAGGCGAGCCAAGCGCTAATAGGGTGTTGATATGAATCTTGAAGAAAAAGAGTTAAGGGAATTATTTGAGCTTGTAGATAGAATTGGCAATAAACGATATAACAGGCTGACTGACGAAGATTTTATAAACTATCGAAAGTTTGATTACTGGCGGTATGTGAATGGCGATCATGAATGTGGAACAACTCAAGAAAGTAAGGATTGGGTAAGGGAGCATTCAGATTGGCATTGCCCAATCTGTGGAGATAGGTTTTCCAAGAAGGGGGGTAGAACAATCGACCACAAACTTCCTCGGTCGCAATACCCTTGGTTATCCTTAGAATTCAAGAATTTGTGGGTGATCTGCAAACCTTGTAATTTGCAAAAGGGTGAGATGCATTGGTATGAGTATGAGCAATATATGTTAACTCATCATCCCAGCTCTTATGAAGGGATAAGGATTATGCGTCCAACCCAGTTACTTCAATCTTTGAAAAATTGAGTAAGTTTAACCAGGTTCGCCTAGACGCACACCGTAAACGAGTTCAGGCACAGCATCCCGAAGTCACCATTACCAGAATGTATAACCTGCTGGAAAAACTGCGGAAAGGTGAAGCGTTTAGTGAGAGCGATCGCACCTACAACGACAAAGCCCTCGTCTCCACCCTCAAACAAATCCACGACGAGTTAGATATCGCCGTCTTTGAAGCCTACGGCTGGCAACCCACCCTCAGCGACGAAGAAATTTTAGAACGCCTGGTTAAGCTCAATGGCGATCGCGCCGAAGAAGAACGCAACGGGTTAATTCGCTGGCTCCGTCCTGAATATTAGGCTCCTAGCGAAGTCAAAACTCAGCAAGTCCTCACCGGAGTCGTTGCTGAAGAAACCGTCATTGCTCCCGTTGAGCAAAAAACCTTCCCCAAACAGCCCAAAGAACAGCTAGCCACCATCCGCGATCTGCTGCGTATCAGTGGCGGCGAATGGACAGTTGAGCAAATTGCCGCTCAATTTAAGGGGGGTGGACGCTATAAAGGGGCGATCGCCGAAAACCTGGAACGGTTAGAGTGGTTTGGCGTGCTGATTGTTCGTGAAGAAAGACAAATCAAACGCTGGCAGTTTGTCGAAGTGCAGCAGGCAAGCTAGTCACCCAACAACCTCTGCCCTCACCCTAAATCCCTCTCCCAAATGGGGCTACCGTGTATACAGAAGTTCCCCTTAAACTATTTGAATCAGATTCGGGGTGGAGTCAATGCTAGAAAATCCTATCCTCATTCATGCTCAAGAGTTCAAGGGAGCCGCCTTTGGGGATAAACGG
>JAAUQZ010000036.1 GCA_012033355.1 Leptolyngbyaceae cyanobacterium RM1_406_9
GAAGGGGTTGGGGGATGAGGGCAAACTTGCAAAACTGGGATGCACCCCTACTAATCCTCCCCGCCCCCTCAAAACTCATTAGAATCAACCATAGACACTCATCCCTCCCATTGGTGCTATGAACTTTTTCACTCAAATTCTTCATCTTGTTGGCTCCGGTGCCGTTGCCTACATCACGTCAAGCAACATCCGCAATTCACAAACTCGCCCCAATTTGCTAGCAGGATTTCAGCTTGCCGAGTCTGGATCGGTCCCTTTCCTGGAAGCGCTCAGTCAACGGGCTGCTGCCGAAGGGGACGATTGGTTAGCCGAAAAGCTGAGCCGCCATGCCCAAGATGAGCGTAAACACGGACAAATCTTTGCCCATGCGCTGAAGCAACTGAATAAGCAGGTTATTGACTTTAAGCAGGTCCCTCAAACCACAGCAGACGGAAAACCCGACGAGCGGCGGCGCAGCCCCTTCTTTGACGCTTATTACGAGGGTTATTCTAGGGAGAACATGAGTCCAGAAAAGATTGATTGGATTGTGTTTTTTGCCAGCACTCACATTCTGGAATTAGATGCCTGTAAAGATTTTGTCCGTATGGCCAAAGCTTTACCAGATGATGCTCAAAGCGCAAATCTAGCGCAAGGTATTCTTAGCATTGCTCAGGATGAAAAAGGTCATGCTGCTTATTTGCTGGAAGCACTTGAGCGTCGTTTGCCCCACGCTCAAGTAACTGCTTTGGTAGATGAGTGGCGGACTCGTAAGGTCAATGCACTGCTGGCAATGGTGGGGAATTTGATTCAGCGCAATGGTCAACAGCCCTCACTGGTGCAGGATGGAGTGCCTGCGGAGATGTCAGAAGGTGTGGCAGAAAGGAAGGAGTTGGCAGCTATTTGAGGAGATAGGGGCTAGGGGCTAGGGGCTAGTCCCCAGCGGGTAAAGGGATTTTTGGCTAAAGCGGCGTTGAAGTAGCGGGAATCATGGGAAACTTCTGGGCCAATCCAGGGGGGCAGTTCGATGGGTTGAGTTTCGTCGGTTAGTTCAACTTCTGCAACAATTAAGCCCTGATTTTCGCCCGCGAATTCATCGATTTCCCAGATTAGATTGTCTTGCTTCAGGACGTATCTGGTTTTTTCGATGAGGGGGCGATCGCACAATGTATCTAGCATCAGCATTGCGTCTTCAACCGGAATCGCGTATTCAAACTCTGGACGCACTAGCCCAACTGAAGCCCCTTTGATGGTTAAAAATCCCTTTTCACCCGCAACCCGCACTCGCACCGTTCGCCGGATGTCTGAAGAGATGTAACCCTGACGATAGACCGTTCCAATGGCATTTTGCCGCCATTCCTCTCCAACCACTAAAAATTTTCGTTCGATTTCAGTTGCCATTGCAGAAACCCCATACTGTTTCTCTCAGGTTGCCTATGCAGCCTTGAAAAGAATTGGTACTAAGCGCTTTCCCCTTTTTCCCGACAAGCCAGTAGGTCATCATTTCGCCTCGACCTTTAATCCGAATGTTGCCTCTGGGTTTGAGAATATATTTATCTCGCAGGGCGTTGTAGGTCGCTTCTGTCACCTGAATTTTGTCGGCTACGCCTTCAGATTCCATGCGACTGGCGACATTGACGGTATCGCCCCAGAGGTCGTAGCTAAATTTTTTGGTGCCAATTACACCCGCTACGACAGGTCCAGTGTTGATGCCGATGCGAAGGCAAAAGGAGTCGCCTGTGTCGCGGTAAAATGGGCGATCGCCTGCTGCATTGCCAGAGCCAGATCGGCGATCGCCTCGGCATGGTTATCCCGTCTCTGAGGTAAACCGCCAACAGCAATATAAGCATCTCCAACGGTTTTGACTTTTTCCAGGCGATATTGTTCAACGAGTTGATCAAAGGTTGAAAAAATTTGATTCAGCAGTCTCACCAGTTGAACGGGCGGTACCTGGGCAGAGTAAGGCGTGAAGTTAACGATATCAGCAAATAAAATTGTGACTTCAGCAAAGTGGTCGGCGATCACCTGTCCTCGTTTTAGCCGCTCGGCGATGCGCTGGGGCAGAATGTTGAGCAGCAATTGTTCCGTATCGCGACGGGCGCGACGCAGTTCCTCTTCGGCTTGTCTGCGCTCACTGACATC
This sequence comes from Leptolyngbyaceae cyanobacterium RM1_406_9, assembly GCA_012033355.1. Classification (GTDB taxonomy): domain Bacteria; phylum Cyanobacteriota; class Cyanobacteriia; order Elainellales; family Elainellaceae; genus JAAUTN01. The sequence goes on from JAAUQZ010000036.1 coordinate 2,119, forward strand.
CTTGACGCTGCCTTCGTAATACAGCAATGTGCCGTTTGCGTCTTTGACAGTCCGAGCATCTTCAGAGATCCAGATGATGCTGCCATCTTTGCAATAAACCTGAGATTCAAAGTCTGAAACCGTTCCGTATCGCTGCATATAGGCAATAAATTCGGCGCGACGGGTAGGGTGAACGTAAAGCTGACGGCTAATGTCGGTAATCTGGGCAACGAGTTCAGCGGGCGATTCGTAGCCATAGATTTTAGCTAGAGCAGGGTTGGCACTGAGATAGCGTCCGCTGGGAGAAGTTTGAAAGATGCCGTCAATGGCGTTTTCAACAATGCTGCGATATTTGTCTTCAACTTCCTGCGATCGCGAATTTCCTGCTGTAAGCGAACGTTCTGTTCTTCTAGCCGTTTTTGTAAACTACGAGTGTTAAGTTGCAGCTCAACCCGTGCTAACACCTCTTCAATTTGGAAGGGTTTAGTGATGTAGTCAACCGCCCCAACTTCAAATGCTTTGACTTTATCTAAAGCATCATCTACGGCGCTAATAAAAATGACTGGAATATCCTGTAGCAGTGTGTCGGCTTTGACTTGTTCACAGACTTCGTAGCCGTTGATTCCTGGCATCATGATATCCAGCAAAATCAGGTCAGGCATGATGTTGCGAATTCCAGTCAGGGCAATTGAGCCGCTAAGCGCTCCGCGAACATCATAGCCTTGCTGACTTAAGGTAGAGGACAATAAATGCAGGTTTTCGGGCGTATCGTCTACCACTAAAATTACTTTTTGGTAGTCTACTTCTTGCCATTCAAAGCCCAATAGCTCAAAGATTTGTCGCTCTAAGTCGAGCAACTCTTGGCGATGTTTTGACTTTTGTAGGCTAAATGTTTGATGAGATGAAGTTAGAGAATTAAGTTCTGAAACCGCTTCGTTAATTCTTTCGGTTTCAAGATACAAATCTGCAATTACTACGTCAAAATCGCTTAAAGCATTAACCGTAATTGCTGCTTCTGGAGCCAGATTGGACTGAAGCCGATCCAGGTTTCGGCGTACTAGTTTACGAATGTAGTAGGCGATCGCAGGTGGCAGAGACAGCCTTTCTCCCTCGGACAGATCGGTAGCTAATTTAGAATCGGGATTTGGCATATAGACTCCGGCTCTAGTCTTTATCTGTCTTAGTGAGGCATTGTTGGTGCGATCGCTAATCCTGGCTTTGAGTAGGTTGAGTTAGCTCAATCAAGGCAGCAAATTGAAAATTATAAACTACCTTCTTCAAGGCGCGGGCAAGTTCCGTATGTTCTGCGGGAATTTGCCTAATTAGTTTGGTACAGAGTCCAGGGTTAAGCTCGGCAGCAGCTTGCTGTAACTCAATGCGCCATGACGGTGGCATCACCGCTAAATCTGAAGCCTGCAAGGGCTTTTCCGAGGAAGCTGGGTCTGGTTGTTGCTGAGGTTCATCAGTTCGTTTAGAAGTTTCAGTGTAGGCATAGCGCACCCCTAAATGTTGAGCGATCGCCGTTAATAGTCCTTCCGCTCTAATCGGCTTGTAAAGGCAATCGTCGCATCCAGCTTCCAACATTCGCTGCCGCTGTTCGTCAAAGGCACTAGCGGTTAGGGCGACGATCGCGGTGTGGACAGGACGGCTAGACGAAACTTGCGCTTCTCGCTCCCGTCTGCGGATTTGTTGAGTTGCCTCATAGCCATCCATTACAGGCATTTGCATATCCATCAGGATGAGATCAGGCGACCAGCTTTGCCAGAGAGCGATCGCCTCCACCCCGTTTACCGCCTCCCGCACCTCAAACCCCATCTTGGACAGCAATCTCACCACAATCATCCGATTCGTAATTTGATCCTCAACCACCAGCACACGCCGGGTGGGTTGGTGAGGCTCCAGGCTGACAGCCCTTCTAGAGGCAGCAGGCTGTTGTCTCTTCTGATCATCCGGAATGACTGGATTCAACCGAATATCAAACCTGAACGTAGAGCCTTGTCCAAGAATGCTGCTAACTGTGATGTCGCCTCCCATCATCTGCACAAAGCGGCGGCTGATGGTCAAGCCCAGTCCTGTCCCCTGCTGAACCTGTTGTTCGGACTGTGCCTGCACAAACGGGTCGAACACGGTATCAATTTCTTCAGCAGGAATTCCCTGCCCCGTATCTTCAATTTCAAAATAAAGCGTCACCTGCTCTGCACTACCTGTCATGGTTTGACTGAGTGTATCTCTCTCTCCCGATCCAATTGCTGTCGCCACATAAAGCCTGACGCTGCCAGCCTGAGTAAACTTAATGGCGTTGCCCAGCAAATTAATGAGAATCTGCCGCAGTTTTCCTTCATCGGCTTGGATAAACTGAGGCACCTGAGCAGTGCGGTTAAACCGCAGTTCTAAACCTTTAGAGTCGGCTTTGAGCCGAAACATTTCCTCCAGGCTATTCAGCAGGCGATACAGGTCAAAACAGGACTGATTTAGCGTGACCCAACCTTCATCAATTTTGGACATTTCCAGAACATCATTGATCAGTTCCAGCAGATGTTCGCCACTATGCAAAATGATGTCCAAATATTCTTGATTTTCGGGCGCGTCAGGAGGGTTTCGTCCTAGAAGCTGGGTAAATCCTAAAATTGCATTGAGCGGCGTTCGCAGTTCGTGGCTCATGTTGGCGAGAAACTCACCTTTTGCTTTATTGGCAGCATCTGCCCGCTCTTTAGCTTCTCGCAACTCTTCTGCCTGCCGCTGCACTTGAGCAAACAGTTCAGCCTGCTGAAGGGCAACTCCCATTTGTGCTGCAATGTGAATCACAATGCCAATCTCAGCATCTTCCCACTGGCGCGGTCCTGAGTTTTGGTAGGCAGAAAGCAAGCCCCAAAGCTGGTCGCCCTGCCAAATCGGAATGGTCATGTAGGCTCTGGCCTGAAACCGCTCAAGCAGTTCAAGGTAGCAATCACTAAATCCAGCCTGGTAAATGTCTTCCGTCCAGACTCCCCGACTGCCTCGACTGTAAGCCCCTCCTTCGGTCTCTTGCAGGTAGGTGTCCTGGACAAAGTTTGCGGGTGACTCTAGTTGGCTCACCGTGCAGTTTTCGTTATCAATGCAATTCTTGTTCAGATCAGGTTCAAGTTCCTGCTCCTGAATCAGAGGAACCCACCCGCTAGCAACGGACTCGGAAACAAATTTTCCACTCCAGTCCAAGTTGAAGCGATAAACAACCGCGCGATCGCACCTTAACAGTTGCCGTAGCTCCTCAGTAGCTGAGTTAAAGATAGTTTCTACATCCAGGCTTTGGCGCATTCGCTCAATCACTCTGGTAACGGCTCGTTCGCGTTCCAAACTGAACTGGAAGGACTGCTCCGCTCGTTTGCGGTCGGTAATGTTGATTGAAGTGCCAATAATCCGGTGAATTCGAGAATGCTCATCCCGGAGGGGCACCAGGCTGGTGAACCACCACATCTCCTGTCCCTGAAACGGCAAGCATTCCTCGTATCTAATTGGTTTGCCCAAGGCAATGCAGTCTTGATAGTGTTGCCTTATTGCGGTTGCAGATTCTAAAGGAAACACCTGCTCAGGCGCTTTCCCTTGCAGTTCGGCAAGTGGAATTCCGGTGAGCTTTTCGTGGGCTGGGTTTAGCCCGATGCAGTAAAATTCACCATCTTCCGACACATCGACGACGAAAATAGATTCCTCAATGCCTTCGTAGATGCTGCGGAGAAACTGTTCCTGCTGTTGCAAGGCAGCTTCAGCTTGCTTACGGTCAGTTACGTCAATGGCAGTACCCAGAATTTGAGTCGGAGCTCCGTTTTCATCTCTGGTAAAGACGACATCACGCGATCGCAGCCAGCACCAGTCTCCATTGGCGCATTTGAGCCGATATTCTCGCTCTACAACCTGTCCATCTGCGACCTCAGCCCAACCCCCAATGTAGTCTGTTAAAACTTCCCGGTCTTCAGGGTGAAACTTATCTAAAAAGAACTGCGAACCTGCTTGCAAAACTTCTTCTGGGTAATAGCCTAATGTCTCGTGAATTTGGTGATTAACGTAAATAGTTTTCTGAGAATTTAGGTCGAAAATGTATAGAAGCTGAGGTGAATCATCGGTTACTCGTTCAACAAACCGTTTGCTTTTAAATAGCTCTTCTTCGGCTTGTTTGCGATCGGTAATGTCTCGCGCAACAATCAAAACAGATTCGATTGAGCCATCCTGAGCAATCTCAGGAACAATGCGAGAGAGATAGCAGGCTGTTCTTTCAGGTAATGAAACTTTATACTCAAGGCTCTGCTCTTTCCCAGATTCAAACACTCGTTGAACTGCATCTTGCCAGAGGGATGCTAACGAATCAGGAAATCCTAATTCCTGATTCGTTTTACCTATAAAAACCGAGGCAGGAATTCCTGTTTCTTGCTCTACTGTTGGATTAACATAGAGATAGCGAGCTTGCCGATCAACTCGCATGATTGCGTCTGGCGAATTCTCCACCAGTGCCCTAAATACTTGCTCTCGCTGGCGTAGTTCTGCTTCGATTTGTTGTCGTTCAGAAACTTCCTGTTGCAAAACTAGAGTTCGTTCTCGCACTCTTTCTTCTAGACAAGCATTCAGTTGTTTTAGCTGCTGATTGACTTCCTGTAGCGTATGAGTTTGTTCAGATAGCTTGCGGTCCTGCAAATAGCTGTGAACCGCATCGACAACGGCTAGCTTCAAGTCTTCAGGCTGCCAGGGTTTAGAGATATAGCGATGCAGTTTTGCCTGTCTCAGCGCATTTCCAACTGCCTCTAAGGTTGCCTGTCCGGTTAGCATGATTTTGAGGGTGTTGGGCGATCGCTGATGAATCCGTCCTAACAGTTCATCGCCCTTAATTCCAGGCATCACATAGTCGGCTAAAACTAAAGCAACTTCAGCCTGTTCGTCTAGCAATTCCTGAAATAGCTCTAGCGCATCTTCACTGCCCTCGGCCGTCTCGATCACACATTCATCACCTAATGCTTTCTTAAGCTCAATTTTGAGGCTGTCTAATACTGAAGGCTCATCATCAACGCAGATAATTACGGGTTTATTCATAGAGTGTGCTTATGATTGCATTAAACCTGATTTAATCGTTTCAATTAACTCTTCAGCTTGCCAGGGTTTGTGTAAACAGCGATGTAGGTTTGCCTGCTCTGTAGCTCTGGCGATCGCCGCTTCATCTGCTTGCCCAGTTAACATCACTTTGACGATTTTAGGAAATTTTTCATGCACCCGAATTAAAAATTCATCTCCCCGAACTCCAGGCATCAACCAGTCTGAAACAATCACAATCACATCAGCCGTATCAGCCTGACATTCTTCTAAAACTTCCATTGCTTCATCTGCATTTTCCGCAACCTCGTAGATATAGGTATCTTCAAATGCATTTTTAAGCTGAATTTTCAAGCTGTCTAAAATGACTGGCTCATCATCAACACACAAAATTACTGCCTTAGCCATTAATCCTGGAGTCCTTAGAGGCGATTGGAAGGAAAACGGTGAACGTGGTTTTTCCGGGAATTGAATCAACAGTAATGCTGCCCTGATGTTTTTTAATAATCTTCTGCACAATATCTAACCCCAAACCGCTTCCCTCTCCGGCGGGTTTAGTTGTGAAGAAGGGATCAAAAATTTTGGGCATTACTTCTGGTGGAATGCCTTTACCGTTATCTGTAACTTTAACAACAACTTGATCGGCTATCTGAGCCACATCAAGTTGCAAGATTCCTCTATGCTCCATCGCCTGCAATGCGTTGTGAATTAAATTTGTCCAAACTTGATTTAGCTCGTCAGGATAACACAATACAGAAGGCAGATCAGCAAAGTTTCGCTGCACTTCTACCCCGTGCTTTAGCTGGTTGTAATAGAGCGTCAGGACGGTTTCAATTCCATCGGTGATGCTTGCCTCTATTTTTTCCGCTGAAACGTTGTATCGAGCATAGGTTCTGAGTGCAAACACCATTTTTGCGGCACGGTCGGTTGCCGTTACAATAGTGGATGAACTCTTGCTTAAGCTATTCAACTGATAGGCCATTTTGAGGATCTTTTTGCCAGATTCATCCTTAAGTAGCGCTAGAAGAGAGGTAATGTTGTGATAAATTCCCATATCAACTAACGTGTCGGCTACTGTATCTGAACTAGCTATTTCGGCTGATTCTAACTCACGCATCAGTTGCCGCTTAAGCTGACGTTTTTCTTTACTAGAAAAGCTACCTATCTTTTGACTAGAGCGCTCCATTAAGGTAATAAATTCTAAATACTGCTCGGACGGAAGCTGACGAAAGAAATCAGGCAGATGTTGTAATGTTTCAGCTAAAAATTCAGCGATGTTTTCAATGGAGGATCGAATTGCACCGAGCGGGGTGTTAATTTCGTGAGCAATACCTGCGACGAGTTGTCCCAGGGCTGCCATCTTTTCAGATTGAATTAGCTCTGCCTGAGTTGCCCGAAGCTGTTGCAAGGTATTGAACAGTTCTTCGTTCTTTTGCTGTAGGGTTTGTTCGGCTTTTTGACGTTCGGCTTCGATGCGTTTGCGATCGCTAATATCCTGAACAATCCCCTCGTAATACAGCAGATTGCCTTCGGCATCTCGTACAGCCCGACAGGTTTCGGAAATCCAGATGATGCTGCCATCTTGTTTATAAATTTCCGATTCAAAATTTGACAGTTTGCCATCTCGATTCATCAAATTGATAAACTCAATTCGCCGATCAGGATTGACATAAAGCTGTCTCTTAAAGTTAGGCTGAGCCGCAATCAGAGCATCTGGTGAATCATAGCCATACAGCTTTGCTAAAGCAGGATTTGCACTTAAATATTTCCCATCTAAGCTAGTTTGAAAGATGCCATCTAGAGCGTTCTCAAAAATGCCGCGATACTTTGCTTCAGCCTGACGCAGGGCGACTTCCATTTGTAGGCGATCGCTCGTTTCCTGTTCAGCCTGTTCAGCATATTCGTCAGCCGTATACTGTAAAGCCTTAACTACGCTCTGTAGCGTAATCAGTCCCGTAATCTGCTGCTGGTTAAATACGGGAAGATGCTGAATTTGATGCTGTCGGAATATCGAAAGAATTGAGAAAATGCTCTTCACTTCAGACTCATCGACGCTCACGGTCTGAGGGGTCATCTGCTCTGACACCTGCATCTGGTCTTCGCCTGTGGCGATCGCCCGAACTGCATCCCGTTCCGTAAAAATGCCGATCGGCCGCTGTTGCTCCATTACCACAACACAGCTAGCCTGTGCCTGATACATCCGCCTGATCGCCTGTTGAATCGAATCGCTGGGGGTAGAAACGAGAGGGCAACGCTGAATCACCTGAGATGGGGAGATCTGCGTCAAAACGTGTAGTGAGGACATAGATTTCTCACTCAATTCTCACTGGATGGATATTTAGATAGCTTTGAGGCGATCGCAAAAAGCTCCCGGTGCAAGTCTGGGATCTAATCACGACGCTAATGAAAAGTTTCTACTTAAAGGTAGATGTTCCTAAACACAAATTAACACACCGGTTAGGATATCTACTCTACTTGTATCGCTGTAAGGAGCTTGCAATCAAATATATAGCAATTCTCAACTGCGTGTAGTACAGGTTGTTTTGTGAGAGCCGCGCGGAGCGCGGCTCTCACAAAACAACCGTTAGTTATCCAAGCGCGGAGCGCTATAATGTCGCGGTTGTAGATACTGGTTTGGATGTGCTCAGCATTTAGCTATTAAGCATCGCAGGGATTTTTTCGCGCACAGCTTGGTCTAGGGGTTCAACTCCGTGACCGTGCTAATGTTTTCTAGCTTTAGCTCTGGGCACGTCCGCTTGATTAGACCTGTCAACACCTTACCGGGACCAATCTCAACGACCTGCTCAATTCCCTCCTGAGGTAAACGCAGGGAAATTTCGCGCCAGCGTACCGAGCCAGTCATTTGGCGCACCAGGCGATCTTTCAGCACTTCGCCATCGGTGGCAGGGGTTGGCTCCACATTTGAAACAACAGGAATTCGGGCGGTTTGAAAGGCTACGATGTCCAGAACCAGCTTAAACTCAGCAGCGGCTTCTGCCATTAAAGGAGAGTGAAACGCGCCACTGACGTTGAGCTTAACAGCACGTTTTGCCTTTACTTTGGAAAGAAGTTGCTCAACTGCTGCGGGAGTGCCGGAAATGACGACCTGCCCAGAATTGTTGTCGTTTGCTAGCACCACATTCTCAGTTTGCTGAATCTGCTGCTCTAGCTGCTCTCGGTCCAAGCCAATCAGGGCAGCCATCATGCCGTCTGAAGCGCTGTCCATTAGCTCTGCCCGTCGCTTGACCAGACGTAGCCCCGTCTCAAAGTCAAATACGCCTGCAATACGAAGCGCAACATATTCACCCAAGCTGTGACCCGCAACGATATCGGGCTGTTGTCCTTGTTCGAGCAAGAGTTCTGCCAGAATATTTTCAATGACATAGAGGCAGGGCTGGGTATAGAGCGTTTTGGATACCTTGTCGTCTGCGCTCTGGCAAACTTCAGGGATTGACCAGCCAAGAATTTGCTCAGCCTGAGCAAATTTTGCTTGAGCAGCAGGCAGATCCACCAGGTCAGATCCCATGCCGATCGCCTGTGAGCCTTGCCCAGGAAACACCCATGCAGTTTTAGTCATATTCATTTGCCCCAGCGAAAAATAGCTGCGCCCCAGGTCAGTCCGGCCCCAAAACCAGAGGCGGCAATCACATCACCGGGTTGAATTCTGCCATCGCGGACGGCTTCATCTAGCGCGATCGGAATCGATGCGGCGGAGGTGTTGCCATATTCGCCCATGTTGCTAAGGACTTTTTGGCTAGGAATATTGAGTCGTTCGGCAACCGCATCAAGAATCCGCTGGTTGGCCTGGTGCAGCAGCAGCCAATCAACATCCTCAACGGTGAGACTGGCGTGGAACAGAGCTTTCTCTAAAACTTCGGGGACTCGCTTGACGGCAAAGCGATAGACTTCGCGCCCGTCCATTGTGATCGGCTGGTAGGTGCCCCGACCGACACTGACTCCTTCAATTAAGGCTCTCTGCTCTGCCTGGTAAGACAGGTTGAGGCAATGGTTTTGGCTACCGTCGCTGTGTAGCTCGAATCCGAGGAGGCGATCGCCCCCCTCATGGGACTGCATCACTACTGCACCCGCGCCATCGCCAAACAGAACGCACGTGCGACGGTCTGCCCAGTCTGTCCAGCGAGAAAGCAAATCGGCTCCAATCAGCAGTATATTTCGGTAGGTGCCTGTGCGAATGAATTGAGCCGCTGTCACCATGCCAAATACAAAGCCTGAACAGGCAGCGGTGATGTCAAAGGCAGCCGCTTTAATTGCGCCCAGTTCTGCCTGGATTTTGCTGGCGCTGCCAAACAGATCGTCCGAGGTGGAGGTTGCCAGAATAATCAAGTCCAGATCGGCGGGAGTAATGCCCGACATGGCGATCGCCGCCTGTGCCGCCTGGGTTGCAATTTCGGTCAGCGAACTTTGAGCATCAGCTAAATGACGACGCTGAATTCCAGTACGAGACGAAATCCATTCGTCTGAAGTCTCCACGATTTGGCTCATGCCAGCGTTATCGAGAACCACAGGAGGCGCGGCTGATCCGCTTCCTGTAATTGCAATGCCGATTCCTGATTGATGCACAGTTACTCTCCGTCCGGGGCGATCGCCTCGGTCTTCTGATAGTGGGACTGAATCTGGTCAAGGACGTTGTGATCGACCGCTTCTTTAGCCAGACGAATGGCGTTAAAAATCGAGGGGGCTTGGGAACTGCCATGACTGATGATGCAGATTCCGGCAACGCCCAGCAGTAAACCGCCGCCATGTTCAGCATGATCCATGCGCTGCTTAATCCGCCGCAAATTAGGCTTGAGCAACGCTGTACCAACCCGACCGTGCAGACCTTGAGGTAATTCTTCGCGCAGAATGTGCAGCGCTACCTCACCGACTGCTTCGGCAAATTTCAGCAGCACGTTGCCCACAAACCCGTCACAAACGACTACATCGAAGTTGCCTGACAGCACATCCCGTCCTTCAGCATTGCCAATAAACGGGATTCTGGGGTTATCGTGCAGCATTTGGTGCGTCCGAACGGCCAGGTCATTTCCCTTAGAAGATTCTTCTCCAATGTTCAGCAGCCCAACTTTGGGTTCCTCAATTCCCAGCACCGAGTGGGAGTAGATTGTGCCCATCATGGCAAACTGTTCCAGGAATTTGGGACGACAGTCTACATTTGCTCCAACATCCAGGATCAGGACTGGCTTGCTGGCAATTAGCGTAGGCAATACCGCACCGATGGCAGGGCGATCGATGCCTTTTAGCCGTCCCAAACGCAATAGCGCTGCTGCCATTGCAGCTCCGGAGTGTCCGGCTGAAACCACTCCGTCAGCCCGTCCCTGCTTGACCAATTCCATTGCGACATTGATAGAAGCTTTAGGCTTGCGCTTCAAGCCACTGAGAGGCTCTTCATGCATCTCAATCGTGCCTTCCGCCGGAACGACTTCTACCTGAGAAGGAGCGTTGTGCTGCTTCATGGATGTTTCAATCTGCTGCGGGTCGCCCACCAGCAAAACTTCTACATCCAGTTCTTCGCGTGCCCTTAACGCCCCAGCGACGATTTCGGCGGGCGCATGATCTCCGCCCATCGCGTCAATTGCAATCCGTGCCCGAGTTGATCCCATTGACCAAAGTTATAGAAACCTAAAAAATTCTATCAGATGGACTCTACCCTCAGACGGACAAAACGAACTACTCGTTCTCTCCAGGTTCAATAATTCGCTGGAACAAGTAGCCCGTACCCCGCGCAGTCAGGATTAACTCTGGATTGCTCGGATCATCCTCTAACTTGGCGCGTAAACGTGAAATATGGACATCCACAACCCGTGTGTCAACGTGGCGTTCGGGTGTATAGCCCCACACTTCCTGTAAAATCTCGGAGCGGGAAAAGGGTTCTCCCGATCGCCCCACCAGTAGCTCTAGCAGGCTAAACTCCATGCCTGTTAGCCGGATTCGCTCGTCGCCTTTGTAGACCTGCCGCTTGTTGGTGTCGATCCGAATGTTGTTAATGTGGATCACACCGGAACTGGGAATTCCGGTGGTGCCAACTTTATCAACTCGACGCAATACGGAGCGGATGCGGGCTTCTAGCTCTTTAGGGGAGAAGGGTTTGACGACGTAATCATCAGCGCCCAGTTCTAATCCGGTGATGCGATCGGCTACGTCTCCCAGAGCAGTCAGCATGATGATGGGCACGTCTGACTCTTTGCGTAGTTCTTGGCACACTCCGTAGCCGTCTAGCTTGGGCATCATCACGTCTAACACTACCAAGTCGGGGTCGGCATTACGAAATGTGTCGAGCGCCTCTTCACCGTCCGCAGCAGTCACTACGTCATACCCAATCATGGAAAGACGGGTTTCTAGGATGCGACGAATGCTGGCTTCATCATCCACAACCAGTATTTTTTCTTTATGATTTTCCAATTTACTCAACGCTCCTTAAGTGACTTTTTCGATAATTAATTTTTCATCACTTTATGATTAAGATATTACCTCATTCAGATCCTCTGAGATCGCTGAAAATCGCGCTAGAGCTACATTTCACGGTTTCTTAAGATTCTTGCTGAAAGTTAAACGGGGTTGAACAAATCTAACATTAAAAAAATGGCAAAGCCGCGATCGCAATACGTCTGTAACCAGTGTGGAGCAGAGTCTCCTCAATATTTTGGTAAATGTCCCTTTTGCAGCAGTTGGAATTCAATGGTGGAGCAGGTTGTGCCTGCTAGCACAGGTTCTTCGAGGGTAGGGGCGATCGCCGCGAGTAGCGCCAAATCCAGACGATCGGGCGAATCGGCTGCTCCTCGTCCCATTGTGGCGCTGACCCTGCCGCAGATTTCTGACTATCCCCAGTCGCGCCTTTCGTCGGGCTACACCGAACTGGACCGGGTGTTGGGTGGCGGTATTGTTCCCGGTTCCCTGGTGCTAATTGGAGGCGATCCGGGCATCGGCAAATCAACGCTGTTGCTGCAAATGACCAATCGTCTATCGGCTCAGTACCGAATGCTGTACGTTTGTGCAGAAGAGTCGGGGCAGCAGGTGAAGCTGCGCTGGCACAGGCTTTGCGGGGAGGAGAAAGAAAGAAGAACGGGAGAACGAGAAAAGGGTTCTTCTCGTAAGCCTCAAAAAGCCAGGGATCAAGTTGTAGAAGCGGCTGTAGGTGATCGTGGAAACGGTGAAAACGGTGGGGCAACTGAAACTGCTGTCATTGCCCCTTCAGAGCCAAATCTCTATCTGCTGCCGGAGACGGATCTGGAAACGATTTTACTGGAGCTGGAATCGCTGCGACCCCAGGTGGCGATTATTGACAGTATTCAAGCGCTCTATTTTGCCACCTTAAACTCGGCTCCAGGATCTGTAGCGCAGGTGCGAGAATGTACGTCAGCGCTGATGCAGTTGGCTAAGCGAGAAAATATTAGCCTGTTCATTGTAGGTCACGTCACTAAGGAAGGGGCGATCGCTGGCCCCAAAGTGCTAGAACACCTGGTCGATACGGTGCTGTATTTTGAGGGCGATCGCTTCGCCAGTCACCGGCTGCTGCGCTCGGTCAAAAATCGCTTTGGCGCAACCCATGAACTAGGCGTATTTGAAATGGTCGATCGCGGACTGGAAGAGGTGACAAATCCCTCAGAGCTATTCTTGGGCAACCGGGATGAAGCCTCCTCAGGAACCGCAACTATCGTTGCCTGCGAAGGTACCCGCCCTCTCGTAGTGGAATTGCAGGCACTCGTTAGCCCAACCAGTTACGCCTCTCCACGTCGCTCCACAACGGGGATTGAGTACAACCGTTTGCTGCAAATCCTGGCAGTTCTAGAAAAGCGAGTGGGAATTCCTCTATCTAAGCTGGATGCCTATGTCGCCTCATCCGGTGGGTTAAACGTCGGGGAACCCGCAGCGGATTTGGGAGTGGCGATCGCCGTAGCTGCCAGTTTCCGCGATCGCATCGTCGATCCTAGCACCGTGCTGATCGGTGAAGTCGGCTTAGGTGGGCAGGTGCGCCCTGTCTCGCAGATGGATTTGAGGCTAAAAGAAGCCGCCAAGCTAGGATTCAAGCGGGCGATCGTGCCTCACACCCAGCCAAATTCAGACTCCGGTTTAGAAATCATTCCAGTAGCACGAGTGGTGGATGCGATTGGAGTCGCCTTAACGAAAGGGGCGTAGGGGCGCGGCATTCGGATTCAAGTCTGTGTCTCTAACGTCAGTCTTTGGCCGAATGCTGCGCCCCTACAGGTTTATGTGCCCTCTCTGAAATCTGTAATGCGGCGGCGTAGATCGTCGGCTTTGGCGGATAGATCAGATTGGGCGATCGCCCCTTGCTCTCCCGATTTCAGCCACTTAATTTGAACGGTTTCGCTTTCGGCTTCGGCATCGCCCACGATCAGGCAGGCAACGGCACCACTGCGGTCTGCCCGTTTAAACTGCTTGCCAAAGGCGCTGCCGCTGAGGTCAAGTTCTGCGGCAAAGCCAAGCTGACGGAGAGTTTGGGACAGTTTTAAGGCTTGAGCTTCGGCGCGATCGCCCCGTGACACCAGATAAAAATCAACGGCGGCTGGCGCAAGGGACTGCTGCTGTAGCAGCAGGATCAGCCGTTCCAGACCGATTGCCCAACCGACAGCGGGAGTATCGGGTCCGCCCAATTCTGCAACCAAACCGTCATAGCGACCACCGCCGCAAACGGTAGACTGGGCACCCAGGTCATCAGAAATAATCTCAAACGCGGTGTGGGTGTAATAGTCTAGCCCTCGTACCAGCCGAGGATTTAACTGATAGGAAATGCCCAAATCTGCTAAAAGCTGCCGGACTCGGTCAAAGTGCTTTTGAGAATCGGGGCTGAGGTAGTCTAAGATGCTGGGTGCATCCTGGGCGATCGCCTGTGTCCGCTCATCTTTACTATCTAAAATTCGCAGTGGGTTGCGGGTCAGCCGATCCTGAGAATCGGCATCGATTTCTGCTTGGTAAGGGGTGAAATAGGCAACCAGCGCCTCCCGGTAGGTTTGCCGATCGGCTAAAGTCCCCACTGAGTTTAGGTCCATTCGCAGCGCCTTGAGATCCAACGATTGCAGCAGGTCGGTGGCGATCGCAATCACTTCCGCATCAGCACGCGGGTCAGGACTGCCCACCAACTCAGCGCCTAACTGGTGAAACTGCCGCTGTCGTCCCGCCTGGGGGCGCTCATAGCGAAACATGGGACCTGTGTACCAGAGCCGCTGTACCCCGCCCTGAGCGTGGAGGTGATGCTCAATAAAAGCGCGAATGACACCAGCGGTATTTTCAGGACGCAGGGTAAGGGAGCGATCGCCCCGATCTTTAAAGGTGTACATTTCCTTTCCGACAACATCAGTTGCTTCGCCGATGCCCCGCTCAAACAAATCCGTTTGCTCAAAAATGGGAGTCCGAATTTCTTGATAAGCCGATCTGCCCAAAATATCTCTGGCAGTCGCCTCTACCCGCTGCCAGTAACCAATTTCCTCTGGCAAAATATCGCGGGTTCCTCTCAAAGCCTGAATCGCGCCCATGAATTACTTCTCAGTAGGTTTAACCACTTCCCAGTTGCCGTAGCGACCGCCATAGTAAGCTAAAATCTGCTCAACCCGTAGATGTGAAGCCTGATCAGCCGCTACTGTGTATTGAATCCACAGCCCACCCACCTGGCTCTGCAAATATTCAAACTTCTGAGACATTTGGGGCAATAGTCCTGTTTCAACCCCCGCAACCTGACGTAAATGAGCGGCAACTTCGCGATAGACAGCCAGCGGCAATTTCTCACACCGAATTTGGTAGCGCTGCTCTCTGTCACCAGTTTGGATATCAGTTTGGGCACCAGTTTGAACAATCGGTTGGTTCATCATCTCCAGCTAGACGCACTCACTAAGAAATAATTTCGTCACTAGAAATTGGCAGAGTACAGCAGTTTACCTGATCGAGGCAAACCTTGCCCCACTGCAACGCCCACCTGACTAGCGCAACGCGATTGCCCGTTGAGGTTTTAGTCAGGATATTGCTGATATGGTTATCAACAGTACGTTTGCTAATTTCTAGCTTCTCTGCAATCTCCTGGTTGGTCAAGCCACCAGCCACCAGTTCCAGGATTTGCAATTCTCGATCTGAGAGTGGCCCAGTCTGAGACTCGCCGCCAGCCATAATCTTCTCACCGTGTATATTTACTCATTCCTCCCTCAATTCTAAGGGCTTCATTGCAAAAACCGCTTTGATCTAAAAATCCTGTTCAACTTTTGAAACGCCAGAATTCAACTACATCACTTCAAATCACTTCGGAAGACTAATGAGTTTAGCTTGCTGGGTTTGGTTAAAACGGGTTGTGCTGGTTGTCTGGGTTTGGGTGTGGAGTTTACTGGCGATCGCTCCTTTAAGCTGGGCCGCAGAAGTCGATCGTGAAGAAACCGCCCCCGCTTTGGAGGAAACTGCGCCTACCTACTCCAGCCCAGATGTGAATGATATTTCTTTAGAGAAGGTGAGCCAGTTTGTCCAGGCTTACGTGCAGGTGATCAAGCTGGTTGAGCAGCGAGAGGGGGATCTTCAAGGTGCAGAAACCGAGTCTGAATCACTGCAAATTCAGCAGGAGATCGAGGCAGAAGCGTTTGAGGCGATCGCTTCCACAGGCTTGACCTGGCAAGAATATCTCCAGCTTTTAGGGCTGGCAAACACCGATCCTGAATTTGGCGAACGCATCGCCACCCAGCTTCAGGAAGCAGGAAGTTAAGAAGCGGGAAGTTAAATTGATATACTTGAGGCGGCAACAAATGTACTAGTATATTTTCTGCCGTCTTTTGTAGTGGCTACAGGTTGAGGGCAATCTGATGGTTTTACACGCTCCCCACAGTCCATCCGCTCAGTCAACCCCAACGATCGCTTGGGACGCTCTACCTGCTGACTACAAACTACCCGATGATCCGGTGGAAAATATTCAACAACCGCTCCTTGCTGCCGCCCTCACCGATGCCCTGGGCGCAAATCAGCGAATTCAGCCTGAGATGCTGATTGTCTCCAATTTTGGGCTGGTTGCGACTGTTAATAAAAAAATTGTGGTTAAAGCTCCTGACTGGCTCTATGTGCCGCGTGTCAATCCGGCGGCTGAAGGGGTCATTCGCCGTAGCTATACCCCCCATCGGGAGGGCGATCGTGTCGCAGTTGTGATGGAGTTTTTGTCAGAAGAAGATGGCGGCGAACTGTCTGTTCGTTCTACACCTCCCTACGGCAAGCTTTATTTTTACGAACATATCCTGCAAGTTCCAACCTATGTCACCTACGACCCCTATGAACCTGAGTTAGAGGTGCGGTGTCTGCAAGCAGGGCGTTATGGGCTGCAACCTGCTAACTCCGAAGGGCGGGTTCACATTCCAGAGTTGGATCTGTGGCTAGGGATATGGAGAGGTGAGCGATTAGGGCACACCATCAACTGGTTGCGTTGGTGGGATGCATCTGGGCAACTGCTCTTGTGGAGTGCAGAGCAGACCGAGCAAGAACGCCAGCGGGCTGAGCAAGAGGGTCAACGCGCCGAACAGGAACGCCAACGCGCTGAGCAAGAAGGTCAACGCGCCGAACAGGAACGCCAACGCGCTGAGGCATTAGCAGCAAAGTTACGAGAATTAGGGGTTGATCCTGACCAACTAAGTTGAATCAATTTTCCCTGCCGCTAGCAGGGGTTTAAGCCTCTTGCTAGCGGCAGGCATCGCTCGATCTGCTTTTGACTAGAAGTAGCCACACTACAAAACGGCAGGCTCCTGTAGCTCGGCTGCTTTCAAATTGGACTCTGCCTTAGCTGCTAAGTACTCCGTCAACTGTGCTTCAATTTCGTCTCGCACGATTTGACGATATTCAGCAAAATGTTCATTCAAAGCGCAATTCACCAGATAAGTTTCAAACACGCCTGGGTTATGTCGAATGATTGAGAAGAGTTGTCGCCAAAACTGAAAGCGCGTATCTCGCTTAAGCCCTTGCCGCCAACAGATTGTAAAGAGTGCCCGAATGTCAGATAATTCTGGCACCTTAAACTTCTTCTTGTTAGGGCTTGGCTTCATAGACAAGAAGTGTCGATGCACTCGCGCCAAATAGCGACTGGGTTCATACAGATCCCAAAAACAGCGGATATATTCCCGCGCAATCTCCTCTAAGGGGCGGGTTGGAATAAAGTTTGTCAGCGTAGTCTGGTGAATGTTGGCTTCATCGTCGCCATCAAGCAATCGCCCTTCTTTTTCCAGTCGATGCCATAGAGCAGTATTGGGTAGTGCTTGAAGCATACTGAAGAGGGCTTGCGGAATTGCGGTTGTTTCAACAAATTCGACGATGCGATCGCCCGCTCCTGGTTTCTCATCATCAAACCCGATAATGAAACCCGCCATGACCCGCAGACCTACTTCGTTAATCTTTTGCACAGACTCTATCAGCGAGTTGCGCGTATTTTGAAACTTTTGAGTTAGAGAAAGGCTTTCTGTGTCTGGAGTTTCGATGCCTAAAAACACAGCCGTAAAATTAGCTGCAATCATCAGATCCAGCAATTCCTGGTCTTGAGCCAGATCCACAGAGGCTTCTGTGGTCAAGCGAAACGGATAGCCGTGTTCTGCCATCCAGGGCGCTAGTTCTCGCAGCAGCAGCTTTACATTGCGTTTATTGCCAATAAAATTGTCATCTACGATAAAAATCGATCGCCGCCAGCCTAAATCGTACAAGGCTTGCAATTCTGCCAACAGTTGGGCTGGAGTCTTAGTCCGGGGCTTGCGCCCATACAGCACAATGATGTCGCAAAATTCACACTGAAACGGGCAACCGCGCGAAAACTGAACCGACATATCGTTGTATGCCCGCAGATCTAGCAAGTCAAACCGGGGAATGGGGGTCGAGGTGACATCAGGCTTCTCCCCATTGGCACGGAACACACCTGAGGTTTCCCCGCGCTCCAGTGCTTCCACTAGCAGTGGCAAGGTAATTTCACCCTCATCTAACACCAGGAAATCTGCACCCGCTTCCTGTGCTGCCTCTGGTACGGAGGTGACGTAGGGACCACCCACAGCAACCCGCTTGCCGCGCCGCTTTGCTTCGCTAATCAGGTGCAGCATATCCGGTTTCTGCACAATCATGCCTGAGATGATGACCAAATCTGCCCAATACCAGTCTGCTTCGCTCTCTAGCCAGACATTACGGTCAACCAAACGAAACTCCCAGGTTTGAGGCAAAATCGCCGCAACTGTAGTTAGGCTCAGTGGAGGGAGAGAAACCTTACGACCAACTAGCTCCAAAGCTTTATCAAAAGACCAGAATGACTTTGGAAAAAGAGGATAAAGCAGTAAAACCCGCATCAAGTCGTGCCTCACACTATAAATATTGACCCAGAATATTTACCCAGCATATAGCAGGGCTAATTGATTTGTGAAATCGGTAGATCAGGAGATATAGCTGTAGTCAGCTAGGTTAGGACATGGACATTTTGGTGGCGCGGCGGAGCCGCGCCACCAAAATGCCCTAATCAATATGGCTACCGCTATAGATCTGCATTAAATTTGCATGAGATCTGGCACTGGATTTGGCACAGCAGCTCGTCCACACCACCTGGACTGTTGTAATGACAAGAAACGGATTAGGGCGCAGGAGTATAGTTCCTGCGCCCCAATCTCCGTTCACAATCTGCAATACCAGTCCTCAAACCAAAGGAAATTGTGTTTCTGACTACATTACGGTTTGTCCTAAAACTTCGTGAAGATTATCAGGATCAACATAGTGGCAGGTTGTGTTGTCCTGACAGATTAACGCCCAACCTGCCTGATCAATTCCTACTAATTTGTAGGCCGTTTCTTGAACGAAATAGCCTTTGTGATTGCGAGTTCCGGGTTGAACTTCAAAGTTATATGTGTCTGCGCTAAACATATCCTTATCCTCTGGTTTCAAAAATGAACTGTCAAAGTTTATAAAATGGCGGGTTTGCTTCCCCGACTGGTTAACTTAACCTTATCTCTAAAATTATGAATTAGTCGTTAAGTTATCTGAATAATTGAATCTCTATCTTCATTAAGTTATGGAAAATGTTCGATCCTGTGATGGAAAAAGGGTTTGGGCGATCGCCATCAACTTCTACTCGCTTAAACTCGCTCAGATGTAAACATTTAAATACAAGCCTCCTCAGCTTCAAAGGAAGGGAAAAGATAAATTTCAATCATTAGGGAATAAGTAGAAATAGAAATTAATAAAAGTAGCGGTTGGTCATGGGTTATTGGCTGCTTGCAAGCAACTTGTTACAGAGGGCTAGACCAGTGAGTAATGGCTAATAACCCATAAGTAATGACCAAAACAAAGATTCGAGATATAGTAAACGTGAGGCTTTAATTCGGCGTAAGTTTAGTTTGTGTATCACTGATTGTGTATTACTGACAGACGGCTCTCCGAAATTTGGATCTCAGATGTTTTCTCTACGTGGAGTAGCTCATGTCAATTTATGTAGGTAATCTGTCCTACGAAGTCACTGAGGCTGATGTCAACACCGTTTTTGCCGAATACGGTACAGTCAAGCGAGTTCAGCTACCGACTGATCGAGAAACGGGTCGTATGCGGGGCTTCGGCTTTGTCGAAATGGGGACAGACGCTGAAGAAGCAGCGGCGATCGAAGCATTAGACGGAGCCGAATGGATGGGGCGTGATTTGAAAGTTAACAAGGCGAAACCCCGTGAAGACAGAAACTCTTCTGGTGGTGGCGGTTGGGGAAATAACAATCGTCGTCGCTACTAAAAATACACATGAAAACCCCTGAACTTTTAAGTCGATATGCTGCTGGACAAAGAAACTTTAGCGGCATCAATTTGATGGCAGCAAAGTTAAGAAGTGTGAATCTAAGGCGCGTTAACTTTAGTGAAGCAGATCTGACCCACGTCAATCTTAGCTATTCCTGTCTCAGTGGGGCAGACCTTCGCAACGCCAATCTGTGGAACACCAATCTCACTGGTGCAAATCTATCAGGCGCAAACTTGTCAGGTGCAAACTTGACCGGAACAAACTTTACTGGCGCAAACCTCACCGGAGTTAAGTTTGAGCAGTCTAACCTTAAGGATGCCTCCCTTGAGGGGGCAACCATGCCCGATGGAGTAGTTCGCGATGCCTGAGTGAGCGCTAACTCTAACTGCAAGCGCAAACATTACCAGATAGTGAATTAGATAGTGCAATTTAGACCCAGTTTTTAGAAGATATCTTCCAAAAGCTGGGTTATTTGTTTTGCATCGCAAAAGAATCTCTAAGTCACTTACTTTCCAGCAGGGGCGGGCTGTGACCCAAAAGCTGCTTTGGGATAAGGAATTCGATGGTGGTTGAACTGCTGCCAGACGCGCACAAAAATTTCGGCGATCTTGGTCATGTCGGCGCGAGTTAGCCCAGAATCAACCATTTGATTATCTTGCCAGCGGGCCCGAAGAATCCGATTGACCATTGCTAGAGCTTCGTCTCGACTGGCATCTTTGAGCGACCGCAGCGCCGCCTCGCAGGAATCGGCCAGCATCACAATTCCCGTTTCGCGAGACTGAGGGATCGGCCCGTCATAGCGAAATTCAGCTTCGTTGATTACTAGCCCAGGGTTTTCTTGCGATCGCTGCTGTGCCTGATAGTAAAAATAGGTAATCAGCATACTACCCTGATGTTCAGGAATAAAGGCTTGAATCGCCTTAGGCAAGCGATATTTTCGCGCCATCACTAACCCTTCGCTGACGTGCTTTTTAATAATTGCTGCACTCTTCCAGGGGTCATCGATCAGGTCGTGCTTATTCGGCCCGCCCATCTGATTCTCAATGAAGCCCAGCGCATCATGCATCTTGCCGATGTCGTGATAGAGTGTTCCTGCTCTGACCAACTCCACGTTGCAGCCTAGCGCCCGGGCTGCGGCTTCAGCCAGAGTTGCCACAAATAGGGTGTGCTGAAACGTACCCGGAGCATCAGAAGCCAGCTTTTTCAGCAGCGGACGATTGGGATTAGACAATTCAGCCAGGCGAATTGGCGTAACCAGGTCAAAAAGCTGTTCTAAATAAGGACTGATGCCCAGGGCAACAATGCTCCAGGCGAGTCCCATCAAGCCTTGCAGCACCGCCTGACTCAACACGGCATACCAAACTGGGTTAGCAGGCGTAGTTAAAATCAGGCTCAGCAGCAGGTAAATAACGCCCTGAGCCAAACCTACGGCACCACCCAGCAACGCTAGCTCTTCTCGCGATCGCAGTCGCCCAGCCATACCAGCGCCAAACAGACTGCCGATCGCACAGGCAGTCAGCGTCACCCAGGAAATCTCCATGCCAATGGGCAGCGCAATACTTAATAGACCTATCACCGTAATGCCCAGGGCAGAGCCATAAAAGCTGCCAATCAGCAGCCCCAGCGCAGGCAAGTTAGTTGCTGGAATGCCCAACGCAATTAGCAAAGGAGTAGTCAGCGTCAGCAAAAACACCAGGAAATGGTCGCGTCGCCGCAAACCTGGATGAAACCGCCGCTCGACCAGCAGAAAAATTGCTACCCCACCCGTGACTAACCCGCCAAACCCAATTACACCCAGCCAGTTGATTTCGCGACGGCTCAAGCCAAAGTGGTCAAGCAACACAAAATCTGACTGGCTGATTTGTTCGCCTGCCTGAGTAATTACCTCACCTCGACGAATTTCCACAATTTCGGGTTCAACGGCTTCGGCTGCCTGATCGGCCAGTAGGCGAGTTTGCTCTGGATCTTGAATCAGATTAGAGCGCACCGCATTCATTAAAATCTTGCTTGCCAAAGGCTTTGACGCTGACGGAACGGCTAAATCAAGCTGTGCCCGCACCGCATTTTCTAGCACCGAGTCAGGTAGCCCTGGCGGAACTCCTTGAAGGAGAATGCGCTCTAGCGCTTGACGAATGCCGTTTTTCGCGTCGCTCCATTCCAAATCCGTCAGGTTAAAGAAGCTGGGATCATAAAACTTGCTTTGCTCGTCCTTTAAGGAAGACTCCAGTTCTTCGGCAGCTACGGCGTAGCGCTGACGGGCACGAGAAATAACTTCCCGTAAAGCAGAGAAGTCTTCTTCTGGAGCATTCTGCTGATAAGCCTGTAGTTCAATAATCGCAAGCTGCTGAGAAGAACCTGCCCGTACACCTGGAGCTTGAGATTCAGGTGTACTGGATTGTGGGCGAGGGGCAGTTGTCCCTTGCGAGTCTGCGTTCAGCGATGCCAGCACGACTCTCCATTCCCATTCTTGTGCCTGTCGCAGATAGCGCTGGGTAGCAGTGGACAAAACCGAGGTTTCAACATAGGGCAGAGGGCCTGCCTGCTGGCGTAACTCGTCTCCTCGGTCAAAAAGGCGCTGTAAAGTTTGATAAACCTCTTGATTGACGGCCTGATCCACCATCAAGACAGGAACTGCCCCTGTGCGGGCTGCTTGTCGTTTGGTTTCGGTTGTTTCGGTGTCTACAACGCTGGCTGACTCTGGCGCTCGGATGGTTTGAGGAGCAATAGTGTTTACGTCAAGCTGAGGTTCGTTATAAAACCGATGACCGATCGCACTAGTTAGGGAAACGACCACTAGCACTAAAGCGATGGGTGAAGGGGAACCGCCACCCTCACAGGATTTTCGTCTCAAGGGGTTGGGGCGGAGGGCGATCGCCGCAATCTGTTTAGACTTAAGCTTAGAAATCTTGATCAAAAACTGACGGGTTTGATCAGCCTCGGTATAGCGCTTTGCTCTCCCAAACAGCCGCCTTGCAAGTCGATTAAAGCGCTTTTGAGAAATATCTAAAAGATGCATCTACCACCACCGAATCAATTTGCTGGATCAATTTGTGCTAACTCAGGCTGCATTCAGAAGCTGTATTCAGAAACAGTTCAATTTTTAGAATCAGATGCCCCGCTAAGGGTGGAAGTTTGGTAGATGAACATCAGCGGTGGCAGCTTCACATTTCTTAGGACGTTACTTAGAAGATTACTGGGAGATTACAGCGGAAAAACTAACCCTGAGTAATAGTATATCTAAGCTGAATTTCAGGACTACAGAATTGTGAAGTTAGGCGAAAGATCAGGTGAAGAATGTTGGGTATTTGCACTTGCAGATGTGAATTTATATCTGGTGCGTCGCTCCAACATACGCCCAAATCCAGCAATGCTCTTAGCTCAATCAGGACGAATGACCTTTGGGGCTGCGATCGCAAAGGTCTGACCAGGGTAGTTCAGCAGATGATCCAGGTCAAAGGCTCCAGACCAGGCTGCTAGAAGCTGGTCAGATAAATGCTGTAGTTCTGTTTCAGATGCGACTCCCCACAGGTGGTTGAGGGGAGAATGTGCAGAGTCGTTGCGCTTCAAGGCGCTCCGCCAACTTAAGGGAATGCTGCTAGCTCCGTTGTAGGCTCCGGACAGAGCTGCGGTCAGGCAGGTGGTTTGAGGATTTTTGTGAAGTTGGGCAGCGCGGACAGCGGAAAGGCGAAAATCCTCCGGCGTGCTGAGAAAACAATGAAAGGCGATCGCAATTTCCAGCACATCTGAAGCGACCTCTGGTTTCCTGGAATAGTGGCGAAGCTGAGCGATCGCGCTACTCAGGCTAACCTGGCTTAACGTTTGAACAAATTGAAGCTGTTCAACAAACGGAAACTGGGCAAGTGACGGACTAGGTGCTGATGTAGAGCGATCGCGCCTCAATTCCAGTTCTTCCATAATTTCAGCGATCAGCTGAGCAGGATCAAGCTGTTCTCTAAGTGCCAGAGAAATGGCATAGCCGATGGCAAGAACTGCGTTGCTTAGCTCCAGTCGATGGTGCAACTTGTCTGCTTGTTGAAGTTCCTGCTCTAGCTGGTCTGGGTCAGCGTGAAAAAATAGAGCAATGGGAAGCGTGGCGATCGCCACTCCAGCATTAATCGGGGAGGATTGGGTTTGCAGGAAGCTTTGAGTAGAAGCAGCCTTTTGCTCGAACAGGGTTTGCTCAGGGTTTGAGGGTTGAACTGGAATGCCTAAAACGTCTAGCACTTCTTTCATCCAGCTTTTGTCACTGCCGCCTTGAATTAACCCTTTTGCCAATCGAACGGCAACACGACCCCAGCCTGCTGGAACCGCGCTATCTTCAGGATTTAAATCGCTAAACCCCCATCGACTCAGGTCTGCCCAGCGGAGAGGCGGTTTAACTTGCGGCTGTTTGACTTGCACAAGCTGACAGTGAGTGCCTAAAATTTCGCCCAGAGCGGCTCCTAATAAAACACCTTGAAATCGGCTGGACAGTGAGTAGCGCATTGACTCTGTAGAAACTCTGTAGATTGATTCTATAGATTAGGGATGTGGGTTGGCTGTGCAGGTAGGATTCTAGCGATCGCCTCATTTATCATGACAAGAATTTGGGATAAACTCAGAAGGATTTTGATCCGCAGTCGTGGTTTCCCATGCAAACAGGACTCCCGCCCAGCCGCACCGACTCGATGCAATTAGTGCCTGTTATCCGGTTCCTTCGGATTTGCCTGCAAGTTGGGCAGATAGGTACGATTTGCCTGATGCTGCTTAGCTTAAACGTCTCACTCGTTAGAGGACAGCAAGCCCCTGCTTCCCCCAATGTAGACTTACCGCCAAGCAGCCGTATCACCCTGCGAGTGGGTAGCCAGGGCACTCAGGTTTCAGAGCTACAGGCAATGCTCAGGCTTTTGGGCTACTATAGCGGCGCGGTGGATGGCGTATACCAGGAAAGTACAGCGATCGCCGTTACTGCTTTTCAGCAAGCCGCAGGACTGACGGACGATGGAGTCGTGGGCCCCAGCACTTGGCAACGGCTGCTGCCTGCATCTCCCTCGGTCAGCGGAGTCTCTTCTTCGACTGGGGCGATCGCCCCTCTACAGCCAACCCAGCCATACCCGAAACCGCTGAAACAACTGCCGCAACGCTTGCTTTTCCTGCTCCTTCATCGATCGAACCGACTGCGACATCCACTGCTACAGCTAACGCAACTGAACCAGCCAATACAGCATCCAACCCTGCACCCGCCGCCAGTGCCAACACCCCCGAAGCAGCTACGTCTGCCTCAGCAGGCGACTCCAGCGAAGCAAATGCCCAGTCCAGTGCCCAGTCCGATACTCAGTCCAGTGCCCAGTCTAATGTAGATTTGCCTATTCTCAGAGTTGGAATGCGCGGCCCAGCCGTTGCTCGACTCCAAGAACGGCTACGGGCAACTGGTTTTTTTAGCGGAGTCGTAGACGGCGTTTTTGGCACAGAGACTCAAAATGCAGTCAGAGCGGCTCAGCGTAACTTTGACTTGGAGCCAGATGGGGTCGTTGGGCCTGCAACTTGGGGTGCCCTGCTGCGCTAAATGCGCGTGGGAATCCTATTCCTTCAAACGAGATATTTTCTACTATTTTTTGCCAGGAACTCAGCCCCAAGATGGAGCACAATATCCATTTCTTGGGAAAGAGTTCTTCATGGATAGTTCTTGTTAGTTTGTATATGTTCGCTCCTATCGCAAAATGTCTGTATATCTCGTTTGAAAGTGCGTTTACCGATCTGCTTTTCATAGCCAAAAGCTTTGACGTGCAAAGCCTCAAGTTGATTTCAACAAGATCGAACTAAAGTCAAATTGAAGGCTATCAAGAGCAGTTAACACAGTATAAATGTCTTCTCGGTTGAATTCTGTTGGTGCAATATGACCCATTCAAATCATCATCAAACTCGTATTCAGGGCGATCGCCCCACATATATTCAGGATGATCGTCGTCAGGGCTACCCTGCTTCTAGAAATCAGGTTACTGACCGTCGCCAAGCTTTAAGCGATCGCGAGTTTGAGTTAGCAAATCAGGATCTAGTGAACCGCAATCCCTCCGTTGGCAACGGCAGCCGCACAGCTTCTCACAATTCTTACCAAAATGGTTACGTGCAGGGGCGGGTTGCTGAACGTCGGGCCTATGAAGACTTAAGGGCTAGAGACAACAACAATGCTTCGGGGGGTCTGCTGCTGGGTATTCTGCTAACTTCTTTGTTGGGTTTAACGGTAGGTACCCTTTTCTTTGTTAATCAGCAGAGCCAAGCTCCAGTTGTCCCTGTTCCCGTGCCTGCGGAACCTGAAACGCCTAGCACCGAAACGAACAACACGGAAATTCGGGAGCGTGTCATTGAGCGGACTCGTGAACTGGTACCCATACCGCAGCCCCAAGATCCTGCACCTCAGCAGCCTGTAACTGAACCTGCTCCTGCCGCTCCAATGTCTGGCACAGCGCAGCCAGAAGGCGCTCAGCCAGAGGTTACTCAGCCAGAAGCGGCACAGCCGGAGGTTACGGAACCAGCAGTTCCTACCGTTCAGCCTGCTGAATCGGAGACTGTAAATTAGATTGTGTCAAAGGTCAAAAGCAGATCTAATGAACTAATCTATCTGAGACGCGACAAATGGATTTTCGACCTGAATTAATTGATGAGCTACTGAAAGAATACCGTCAGCCTGAAG
>JAAUQZ010000353.1 GCA_012033355.1 Leptolyngbyaceae cyanobacterium RM1_406_9
GGACAACTGAAGGGTCTGTGGCTAATCCGCTAGAGCAAGTTTCAATGAATGAGCGATCGCAGTTCCTTCGGGAGGCGTTGGCTCGACTGCCTGATCTAGAACGGCAGGTTTTAGAAATTGCTTACTATGAGGGGCTGAGCCAGTCAGAAATTGCTAAACGGCTGAACATCCCGCTAGGCACCGTTAAAACCCGAACTCGACAGGGACTGCTAAAACTCAGACAACATTTGCAGGATTTTATTCAGTAGCACCACACCATGATCAGACCCTCACTTCCTGAAAACTGGGAAGAATTGATAGCGGGTTATGCCCTCAACGATCTCAGCCCTGAAGAGGCTAAGCTCGTTGAGCAACTGCTGGACGAAAATCCTGCACTGGTAGACGAGGTGAATCAGCTTCAGGAGGTTTTGGCTTTGTTGCCTTATGGTCTGCCTCAACAAGAACCTCCAACTCATCTACGGTCGGCGATTTTGGAAGCAGCCCAGGAGGGCGATCGCATCACTAAACCGCGCAGACGCACCCATCGAATTTGGCTGGAGTTGGGTGGAGCCGTCGCTGTGTTTGTGGCGATCGCCCTCGGACTAGACAACTATCGCCTTCGCCAGGACTTAGAAAGCGCAGATGCAGTGATTCAAGCGCTACGCCAGCCCGAAACCGAAGTCTACGCTCTAGAAGGAACGGGGGAAACCACTGCGGCTTCAGGTCGGTTGGTGGTTAATCCGAATCAAGATCAGATTTTAGTCACCGTGCAAAATCTACCAGAACCCGCCACAGGGCAAGCCTATCGGCTTTGGGGGATTACGCCTGACAGCACAACGCCAATCTTTTATGGGCAGTTTGGCACAACCGCTCAGGGAGAAACGCTAGCCCAGCTTTCAATTCCTAGAGATGCGATTCCAACGGAGGAAATTCAGCTTTTGATCACACTGGAGTCGTCTACAGCGCCTCCAATTCCAGAAGGACCTCTAGTGATGCAAAGCAGTTTGTAAGAAATTGGAAGTTGGAATTGAGAGCTATCACCCCGTGTATTTAGCTTTCATTTCCTCAATACGGGTGCCTTTTCCTTCCTTTAAGCTTTGACGGGCTTGAGCAATTTCCGCTTCAAAGCGCGGATCACACATCATCAGTTCTTCCCAGAAATCTTCCGCATCCTCTAATCCAATTAAAATTCCTACAGGTTGCCCATCGCGGGTAATGACAACACTTTCCCTCTCGGCTATTTGCAAATAACCAGACAAATCGTTCTTAATTTCATCAATGGGAACTTGCTTCATTCTTCACGCTCACCGTGTTCCGTTAACCACCTTATTGCTTCCGATTTCTCGCGAATCCGAAGGATTTCCACTGTGCCGCTTCCATCATCAGCATAGCCTACGTCATAGAACGCTCTCAGGTCATCAATTCGCAGCCGATACTGAGGTTTTTGCATTTCTCGAAGTCGCTTAATCCGACTTTTGCTTGTCTTTTCTGGCTCATATCTCAGAAATGCCTCAATCGCATCCAAAACTTTAGCGCGATCGCTAGCTTTAAGGGCAACAATGTCTGCCTCGGCTTCAGGTGAAAAAATAATTTCGTATCTCACATCAACTTTCGTATCTCACATCAACTATTGACCAAATTGAGTATTACGGTTGTGAGGCGCTTCAAAGTCGATAATGGGGCCTTTGGGAACGATGCGGGTTGGGTTTACTTTGGGGTGGCTCTTGTAGTAGTGGCGCTTGATGTGGTCGAGGTTGCAGGTTTCCTTGACACCGGGGTGTTGATACAAGTCGCGCAAGTCGCCCCAAAGGTTGGGATAGTCTACGATGCGACGCAGGTTGCACTTAAAGTGGACGTAGTAAACCGCATCAAAGCGTAATAGCGTGGTGAACATACAAATGTCGGCTTCGGTGGGGCGATCGCCACACAAATATCTCTGCTTGCCTAACACCGTTTCCCAGTGATCCAGGTTCTCAAACAGTTCTGTAACCGCTTCTTCGTAAGCTGCCTGGGTGGTGGCAAATCCAGCGCGATAGACTCCATTATTGATGGGCTGGTAGATTGCGTCGATCGCTTCGTCAACTTGCTGCTGGAGCGCTTTGGGATAGAGGTCTACATCTGGTTTAGCAATCTCACCAAACTCGGTATCCAACATCCGAATAATTTCGCGAGATTCATTATTGACGATGGTGCCCTGCTGCTTGTCCCACAGCACCGGAACGGTGACTCGTCCGGTGTAGTCTGGCTCAACTTGGGTGTAAAGCTCCCACAGGTAGCGGGTGTGGTTTACCGTATCGGGAATGCAGCCCTCGTCCTCAGAAAATTCCCAGCTATTGTCACCCATTTCAGGATCGACGATTGAGATGGAAATGGCATCATTCAGACCTTTCAACTGGCGCATGATCAGCGTCCGATGGGCCCAGGGGCAAGCCAGGGAAACGTAAAGGTGGTAGCGATCGCGCTCTGCCTTAAACCCACTTGAACCATCTGCCGTAATCCAGTTACGGAAGGTAGTCGAGGGGCGCACAAACTTACCCTGTTTGTCTTCTTGCTCCCGATCTGTAACCCACTTTCCATTCATTAACACACCGAGTCCCATACTTCTTTCCCTGACTGCTAAAGGTCTACCAAATTGCCATTTTCTCAATGCCTAGCCTAACGCGATCGTGTGGAGCGCTAAAATCTATCGCTGGGCCCATTGGAACGATGCGATTTGGATTGAGTTGAGGAATTCCAGCGTAATAGAGTCGTTTAACGTGCTCCACACTGCACACTTCCGCCACACCTGGATGCTGGTAGAGGTCGCGCAAGTAGCCCCACAGGTTGGGGTAATCGACCAATCGGCGCAGGTTGCACTTAAACAGTCCGTGATAAGCCAGATCAAACCGGAACAGCGTGGTGAACATACAAACATCGGCTTCGGTGAGGCGATCGCCACACAAATATCTCTGATTCTCCAACACTTTCTCCCATCGATCTAAAGCAGCAAATAGCTCTGTCACCGCCTCTTCATAAGCTGCCTGAGAATTGGCAAATCCAGACCGATACACTCCGTTGTTAATCGGCTGATAAATTTCATCTATCGTTTGATCAACGTGCTGCTGCAAATCTTCAGGATAAAAGTCAGCTCCAGTCGTAGAAAAAGCAACAAACTCGGTGTCAAACATCCGAATAATCTGACGCGACTCATTGTTGACAATCGTGCTTGTCTGCTTGTCCCACAGTACGGGAACGGTGACTCGCCCAGAATAGTGAGGGTCTGCCAGTGTGTAAATTTCACGCAAATAGTGAGTGCCATTCACCAGATCGGGAATGCATCCTGGCGCGTCAGAAAATGCCCACCCTTCCTCACTAATCACCGGATCAACAATTGAAAGGCTGATTACCTCTTCCAACCCTTTCAGCTTTTGCATAATCACAGTGCGATGTGCCCAGGGACAGCCCAGCGATATGTAAAGGTGATAGCGTCCGGGTTCAGCCTTGAAACCGCTGGAGCCATCTGCTGTCACTTTGTTGTGAAAATGAGTCGGCATTCGGTTAAATCTGCCTTTCTCATCTCGCTCTGTCCAGTCTTTTACCCATTTGCCATTGACTAACATTCCCAGTGCCATTGGTTTTCTCCAGTAGTTTTGATTACTCTAGGACTGACGCAGCCAGATCCCCCAACCCCCTTGAAAAGGGGGGGTTAAGGGGGGATCAAGGTTTTAGGTTTCAGATGCGTAAGTCCTGTACTCGTTTAAAGCTTCTAAAATCTCGTCTCCAGGTTCTACCTGGAAATGCCCTGGTTGAGGCTCTGCCTCCTGCAAATCTCTATGAGGCAGAGCCTCGACAAAACATTAAATCCACAATCCTTAGCGAGTGCGATCGAGGCTGATGCGTCCGGGGCCATATTGCATAACTAGCAGCAGACCGCCCAGCAGTCCCAGGTTTTTGAGAAACATGATTTGCTGAATCGGCTCGGCAAAGTTGGTGTGGAAGATCAGCGTAGCGGGAATCAAGAAAATGATCAGCGCTATGGCTCCGAGACGAGTTTTGTAGCCCAGCAGCAGGGAGAGTCCGCCCGCTAGCTCGATGGCGATCGCCACCACCAAAAACAACCCCGTCCAAAACATCCCATTCGCCGCCATATATTCCTGAGTGCCTGCCGGATTCAGAATTTTGTTTACGCCAGACACCAGGTAAATTGCGGATAGCAGGATTCGAGAAACCAGTGGAATGATGTCTCTGTCGTGACTAATGTGAGCAGCAGGAGCGGGCTGTGAATTTGGCAAAGAAGCTGAATCAGGAGCCAAAAGTTTAATCTTCATGGTGTTTTTCTCGCGGTTCTCCAACGTATTTCTCAATGGATCTATTGCTTTGCCCAGTCGGAAATCACAACGGTCTGCGGTGCTTCCAGTTCTAGTGCGGTTGGCTGAAATGGAGTGCCCTTATGAGAACCGTCGCAGTAAGGCGCATTTTTGCTTTGCCCACAGCTACAGATCCAGTAAGTGCCCGCGTCTAGGGGCAGCACAAAGGGTTCACGGTTGGTTGAAGCTTGAGTCATGGCGATCGCTCCTCTCAAAAAGTCTGCACAAATATAATCTGTCTTTGCACTGTTTGAATCAGTACATTTATGTTCTACCACAGCTATTGTTTGAACGCAAACAATTTCTAACATTAGGGACTTGCATAAAAATAAAGTCCCAATTTTTGAGCAGCGCGTGACGCGC
>JAAUQZ010000037.1 GCA_012033355.1 Leptolyngbyaceae cyanobacterium RM1_406_9
CGAACCTTTGGATGGATCAATCGATTTCGACGCTTGAGTAAGGATTATGAGTTGTATTCGGAAGTGAGTGAGGCGATGATTTACAGTTCCTTGATGCGTCTTATGCTGAAGCGTCTAGCTTCCTTAAAATCGACTTTATAAATCAGCTCTAAGGAGTGGGCACTTCACAAATCGTATGTTAATCAGTACGCTTGATGTTTTTCAGGACTTTCGCAGACAGAATGTAAGGCTACGCCAACAAGGAGCTTAAGCCCCTTGCTAGAGGTCTGCATCTTTTAGGTTTTACAAATCATTTAGGATCGCTATAGTCTAAGGATAAAAACAGTAAAGATGAATTAATGAAAACTCTGATGAATAAAGAACTCACCCAAACGATCGCCTTAGAAATTCAGCTCTTCCAAAGTGTTGAGCAGAAAGAAAACTTTCTCTTTTTGCTTGGTGCGTTACTTGCCAGAGTCATCAGTTTAAAGAAGGCTGCAGAAATCATGCAGTTAGAGCCAGCAGAGTTCCTCAAAATCCTAGACTTGATGGGAATCGAGTTTTCCTATCTCTCTGAAGAAGATGTTGCTTTGGAAAAAAACTGGTGAATGAATGCGGATTATTCTCAATTCGTCACCACTGATTTTTCTGGCTAAACTGGGTTACTTGAATCAGTTGCTTGAATCTCCTGATGATTTCTATATCCCTCAATCCGTTGCGGATGAAATTAGAGCCAAATCAGATCCGGCTAGTCAAGCGGTTCAAGCTCTGATCGATTCTGGTCATCTTCAAATTCGAGCATCTAGCCTCACAACCCTTGCCAATAGCTTGAATCAGCGACTAGGTAAAGGAGAATCAGGAGCTATTGCTCTGGGAATTGAGTTAGATGCAGATTATGTTTTGCTCGATGACTCAACCGCTAGAAGAGAAGCCAAAAGACTTGGCTTGAACATTAGAGGAACACTAGCCGTTATCAAGAAGTTGGGCAAAGATGGCAAAATCAGTATTGAAAGCCTGGATGATCTTTATCAACAGCTCATCGAGATTGAGTTCCGAGTCAAACGCTCTTTATTTGATCAAATCCTTTCTGAGGATTGAGCATATCGTCTGCGGCGGCTCAACTTTGCCGTTCTGCAGACAGATTCGTAGGCCCTGTTTTCTCAAATAAGAACTGCTGTGTTCCCTCAGCTAGAATTCAGAATGGTGTGTGAGAGCAAAAGGGAAATTACCTGGATGACGAACTCTTAAAGAAGTTGAGCAAAGCCGTTGAAAACTGCTCTGGGGCATCTTGCTGCACCCAGTGAGATGCCCCTTCAATCTCTTGGAAGGTGGCCCCTGGAATCTCACGCGCCAGTTGCCTACCGTCGTCTGCTTTTTGCCAGGGGTCATCCATACCCCAGAGGATCAGGGTGGGAGCTGCGATCGCCCCGTGTCGATCAACCAGCGCCATTGTCTGATTGGCATTAAGCGCAGAGGCATTGCGAATCAAGCTCAGCTTGCCTTCTTCGCTCGACCAGGGCGCAATCATGCCTGCTCGAAACTCTGGCGTGAGTCGCACTGGGTTAGAAAGACCAGCAGCGAGGCTTTCCTCAAGGGCGCTGACCAAATCTGCAATTGGGCGGGGCTTCCACCGCAGGGGATGCCCAAAATCGAGCATATCGTCGTCAAAGCGGTCGTAGCAAACGGAATTTGTGATCACCAATCGGTCAACAACCTGCGGGTGTTCGATCGCCAAAATTAGCGCAACTGCACCGCCCGTGTCGTGACCCACTACATTCACTTGCTTCAGGTTGAGGTTTGACAGGAAGGCGATGATCATCCGTGCCTGGTCTTGAAAAGAGCGATCAAAGCGATCGCGTCGATCTGACCATCCATGTCCTAAAAAATCTGGTGCAAGAACTCGGTATCCAGCCTGCACAAGCGTTGGAATAATCGCATGGTAGAGGTATCCCCAGGTGGGTATGCCGTGCATCAGCAAAATTGTGCCAAGCCTCGCCTCACCGCTATCGATATAGCGAATCGTGACTGGAATGTGGGCAACTTTACCCGCTGCTAAAACCATTTCTTGTTGTGCCGCCCTGAATTCTTGCCAGGTGTTCCAAACATTCCAATCCGGTTGCATGATGCTAACCCATTGACTATTGAGAGATGTTTGAAAGTTACGAAAACTCTTTTTATGTTTTTATGAACGTTTAGTCATAAATTAGGTAAGCGAAACTTTCATCAGAGACTTGTGGACTAGGCTATTGAGACGGCTATTTGAGGCTAGCGATCGCCTCCACCTCCACAAGGATTTCTGGAGAGGCTAGAGAGGCTACGCCGATTCCGGTTACTGCGGGTCGAGATGCTCCCAAAAAGCTGGAGAAGATGGGCGCAACTTCATGCAGATATTCACCAAGTTCGCCGCGAATGTAAACCCGAACTTGTAATAATTGTTCGACGGAAGATCCCGCTTCCTCAAGAGCAATCCTGAGGTTATCCAATGCTTTTCTCAGTTGTCCTTCTACGGTCTGTTCGGTAGTTTGATACTGATGATTCCAGTCAACCTGACCCGATATAAACACCAGTCCAGATTCTGTTTCAACTGTTGCCTGAGACATTCCAAAGGGTGTTCCGTCATACAGCGCTGCCGGGTTAATCAGTTTCTTAGCCATGAAATTCTCCGTAGTAATTAGGAATTTCGACCTTTGATAGAAGCAAGGAAGGCGCGGAACACCGCTTCAGCAAAGGATGGATTATTGCTGGCTCGACCTCTGAGTAAGGCTCCATCCCCGACTGCGATCTCCTGTCGCGCCAGATCCGCCGCATCAATGTAGAGATACGATCTCTCCTTGACATTGTCCCGCTTGAATCGCTTGCTCAAATGCCTCAATTAACTGCTGAGTCGATTGCTCAATCACCTGAGCAAAGGCAGGTTCTGCCCGTCCAAATTCACCCGATGTGTTGACAAACAGGCAACCCGTCGTTGATCTTCGCTGGACATCTCTGAACCAACTGTCAAAGATTAGGCGAATATTCGTCAGCGGTGAGCCAGGAGCCTTCAACTGATCAATTGCTGCCTGCACTCGCGTTTTTGCATAGTGACGTAACACAGCCTGAAACAGCGCTTTTTTGTCGCCAAACGCATAAACAATGCTTTGCCGATGCAGCCCAGTCGCCTGCTCCAGCAAGGCATAGGTGATCCTTGAGAAGCCATACTCCCAAAACACATCTACCGCTTTTGCTAGAGTGGCTTCGCAGTCAAACTCTCTAGGTCTACCGGGCATTTCCTTTGCAGCTTGTGCCAAGTTATGAACCCCTATTCACAAATAGAATTATGAACCTCTATTCACAAACTGTCAAATAAAGCTGAACGCTCTTGATCCGCATTGCCAGTTTTGGACAAGTGAACCTTGCCCCAGACGGAGGTACATCGAGGCGATGCTTCTCCTGATGGATCATCTGTTATGAGTCT
This sequence comes from Leptolyngbyaceae cyanobacterium RM1_406_9, assembly GCA_012033355.1. Taxonomy (GTDB): domain Bacteria; phylum Cyanobacteriota; class Cyanobacteriia; order Elainellales; family Elainellaceae; genus JAAUTN01. The sequence goes on from JAAUQZ010000037.1 coordinate 3,434, forward strand.
TCCAATTGGCAAGTCAGGGCTTGCAACTGGTCAAGTTCGACGGGAGGGGGCCTCCATCATGCTGGGCGCTTCTGCCAACCAAACTGAGCAATCAGGGCAGCATCAGTCCCATCGCTCTTGCCCCGTTGCAGTTCACTTTGGGCAACGCTTATCCTTCGACTCCTCAAACGGCGAGTCGGCGAAGTACCAGAGCCTCTAAAAAACCAAATTGAAGCATTGCCAATCGACCAACTCGAAGCACTAGGAGAAGATCTACCCAATTTCGCTAATATGACAGATTTAGAAAGATAGCTAATGACTAATGACGCGATGTGCGATTAAAGTCGTGGAGATTCGGGTTTCCTGTATCCAAAAAAACGGAAGCCATTTCACAAGTTTTCAATGAATTCTTCAACAGTGACTTGTGCCTGTTTGAGAATACTGTTCAATGTACCAATCTTCAATTCTCGATGCACAGGAACAATGCATCCGATTTCGCCTTTTTCAGTTGCCTCATTACAACATGACTACACCGTTTGCCGAATTTGCTCGAATCCTAACCGCTTAAGCGCTCGAATAGCTTCTCGGCTAGAGATTCGTGGCAACTTAGGCATAGCTGACCTCGATACTCGTCACCAATCTAGGAGAGTTTTCAGGTAATGGAAATTCCTCTAAATAGAGGCGCGTTGCTTCTTTTAACCCTGCGATCGCCTCTTCAATGGTCTCGCCCTGATCGACCGTACCCACCTCTGGACATTCAGCGATATACATATCGTCCTCTTTGTGAAGGATGACTGTAAAGCTACGAGTCTTCATCTTGCGCTATTCTTAAAACTTTTTTTGGTAAAGATAACATCTCCCCTTATGGCAAAAACATATCTAAACCTAGCAGCATTGCCCAATCTTTGGGGATTGCATCAATAGCGCTGTAGTGGTTTACTCAGGGCAGTCCTCCAGCGATCGCTCCAAGTACCATGCGCTACCGCTTTTACACCGCTGATGTGTTTACCGATCGGATCTTTGGCGGCAACCCGCTAGCCGTGTTTCCAGACGCTCAGGGGCTATCCACCGAGCAGATGCAGCGAGTTGCGAGAGAGTTTAACTTGTCGGAAACCGTGTTTATCTTTCCGGCTCAGCAGGTGGGGTGCGATCGCCAACTTCGCATCTTTACCCCTGGAAGAGAGTTACCCTTTGCCGGACATCCCACTGTGGGGACGGCTTATGTTCTCGCTACATTAGGAGAAATTCCTACTCATGAGGATACAACAGTCGTATTTGAAGAGGGAGTCGGCCCCGTCGCAGTGGATGTGCGAGTAGAGTCTGGGAAACCGACCTTCACGGCTCTGACCGCCGCCAAGCTGCCCGAATTTCGGTCAGACATTCCTTCTACAGAAAAGCTAGCTGCGGTGCTTTCCCTTGATCCGGCTGATTTACTCAACGGGGAAGATCAGCCTCAAGCGATTTCTTGTGGGGTGCCGTTTTTGTTTGTGCCGCTGGGCGATCGCGCTGCCCTCAGTCGCATTCAGCTAAACCGCCAGGAGTGGCAGCAGTGCCTTGCTTTTGCCTGGGCTTCTGACCTGTATGTGTTTGCCTACGATCCTCAAGATCCGTTTCACCTGTGGGCGCGAATGTTTGCCCCCACAATGGGAATTGATGAAGATCCGGCTACGGGGGCGGCAGCAACGGCAATCGCGGGTTATCTGTGCGATCGCAACAAACTCACTGACGGTACACTGCGCTGGTCAATCGAACAGGGAGTAGAAATGGGTCGCCCCAGTTTGATTCAAGTCGAAGCTGACCTGCAAAACAGCGAAATCAAAGCAATTCGCGTCGGTGGCTCCTCCATTTTGGTGAGCGAAGGCACAATGGAAATTCCAGATAGCCTGTAAAACCTTCTGTGACAGTACAAAGGCTGACTAAAAATGCAGCGCTCAGGTCTGCGACTTCTTCGAGAAGTCGCAGACCTTGCCTCTTTAAGCGAAATCAAGAACCATACGCAACAATAGGAATATAAACTTAATAATTGGAGAAAATTATGAACGACAAAAACTATTCCTGGAAAGGTAGCCCTAATGCTGGTTTCGTTCTGGCGATTCTGGCACTGATTGGCGGCGTTGCGCTGGTGCTGGCAGGGTTTAACTAACGCAGGGTTCAAGTAAAATTTAGGGTGCGTCATGACGCACCCTACTGGCTTACAGCCATTTTTGAATGGGTAAGCCGCAGCGTAGGAGCGGTTCGCGAACGCCCCTACCAGGTGTTGTGGTGTATACAAGTGGAGATTGCTGTAAATTAGGCTTCTAGCGCTGCAAATTTTGCTCGGATTTCTTCTACACGCTTACGATTTACGCCGAGGTCAGATTGCCCTAGACGAGAAGCTGAACGGACGTGAATCACATTTTGGGTTTTATCTAGGTAAAACTCGACATCATCGACGAAACCCATCAGGGCGCTGGTAAACTCGGCATAAATGTAATCCTCGGTTTCATCCACAATCTTGGTGCGCGGCAAGTCTTGAATCACAGCTTTTAAGTTTGCTAGAGACTGCTCTGGAGTTGAGCTGTAGGAAATTGGCTGAATGCTATGTTCACTGTTAGAGTTAGGGGCCTGGCTGTTAACGCAGTTGGGGGTGCTAGGGCACTCCAGTAGCTTGCCTTCCTTTACACCTAAATTGGTCGGGGGTGTTCCTGAAAACGAAAACAATGGTTTTTCTCCTGATGATGCGGTGGCAGATGCAAAGGTTGCGGTCGAGAGAGGTTGGGCGATCGCCACTCCTCCCCTACCCATCCAGCAAAAGCTGGTCAGGAGCAAACCCAAAAAGAGCGCTAGTCCTAATCTGAACATAAGTTGCCTCTGTACTTCTGCACTTTACTTAATATTACTTAATAAAGTACTCCGCTTCACCAGAGTTTTTCCTGTAGAAGCGCATCCATATCACGACTGAATATCCACTCATGCGGAAACTCGGCACCGGGAAAATCTTCTTTGACCGTTGCTAGGGCTTCATTCCAACACTTGGGGAAGATAGCTGTAACCTCATTTTGCAAACTGGGGGATTGCTCAAGCAGATCGCGAAGCTGTTGTCGCTGTTCTCGAATTGTGATTTCCCAACCGCGATAATTATCTGGAGATTTCACATAAGTTCGCTTAAGCAAATGTGTTAGCAATACTCTAATGCGACTTTTTAGTTCTCGGCGATCGCGCCCTGCCAATCCTTCAATTTCCTCTATTAGATGATCGAGATCAATTTCATCAAAATTGCCTGCTTTTAACTTGGCGGCTGTATCGTCACACCAAGCCACCAGATCTTGTTCGTACAGTTTTTGAAGACGAGTTGTTTCAACCATCTTGCTCTCCTGAATGGGCGCTGATATGGCGATCGGCAAAGCTTGAATTGATAAAGGTGCAAAAGGTATAGAGCCTCTAGACTAGTATCACACAACAAAGTTTTGTAGTGAGAAACAAGGGGTTTAAATCAAATCGCACTGACATAAAAAAGTAAGATCTGCGACTTCTTCGAGAAGTCGCAGATCTGAGTGCTGCATTTTGACTTATTTGCCTCAAATTGTGCAGTTCAGGTCGCCCGATCGCTGGCTAAAGCGCAGATTTTCCCGGTAGTCTACAGGGCAATCAATCACGGCAGGCACATCTTGAGCCAGTGCTTCTTTGAGTTTGGGGATAAAGTCTGTGCTGGACTCAATCCGATAGCCCTTCAGACCCATGCTCTCTGCCAGTTTGACAAAATCAGGATTGGTGAAGTGAACAAAGTTTGACTCGCCATAGTGGTTGAGTTGCTTCCATTCAATCAAACCATAGCCGCCGTCGTTAAAGATAATGGTGACGAACGGAGTGCCGACGCGCAGGGCAGTTTCTAGCTCCTGGCAGTTCATCATGAAGCCGCCGTCTCCAGTCACCGCAACGACTTTGCGATCGGGGGCAACGAGTTTGGCGGCGACGGCTCCCGGAATGGCAATGCCCATTGCCGCAAAACCGTTGGAAATCAGGCAAGTGTTGGGGCGATCGCAGTGATAGTGACGCGCCATCCACATCTTATGGGCACCCACATCGGAAATTACGATGTCCTCCGGACCCATGACCTGCCGCAAATCATAGATCAATTTCTGCGGCTTGATGGGGAATCCGTCATCGCTGGCGTACTGTTTATAATCGGCGCGAATATCGTCCCGCAGGCTCAGTGCGTAGGGATCTGGTTTATTTTGGCGATCGCTGCGTTTGAAAATCTCATCCAGCGCGTCAGAAATATCCCCCACTACCTCAGCCGCCGGAATGTAGCTACTGTCAATCTCGGCAGGGGTATCGTCAATGTGAACAATGGGAATTTCACCTTTAGGATTCCATCGTTTGGGTGAGTACTCAATCAAATCGTAGCCAACCGCAATCACCAGATCTGTATTGTCAAAGCCGCAGCTAATGTAATCTCGCTGTTGCAGTCCAACTACCCAAATTGCTAGGGGATGCGTATAGGGAATCACTCCTTTACCCATAAAGGTATTGGCAACAGGAATGTTGAGCCGAGTTGCAAACTCAGTCAGCGCTTCACTAGCTTTAGCGCGAATTACACCATTTCCTACTAAAATCAACGGGTTTTGAGCCTGAGAAATTAGAGCAGCCGCTTTCTCAATGCTATGGAAAGCCGCAAAGGTTTTTTCTCGTCCATCCGTTCTTAAGGGCTGCCCTATAGCCGGCATCGCGGCAATATTTTCCGGCAGATCAATATGAACGGCACCGGGTTTTTCAGTTTGTGCCAGTTTGAAAGCTTTACGGACGATTTCTGGAGTGTTGCTGGGTCTGACAATTTGGGTATTCCACTTGGTGACGGGTGAAAACATGGCCACCAGGTCTAAGTATTGATGAGATTCAATATGCATTCGGTCGGTGCCGACCTGCCCGGTGATTGCAACTAGTGGAGCGCGATCGAGGTTAGCATCGGCAACGCCTGTCATCAGATTGGTTGCCCCTGGACCTAGAGTTGACAGACAGACCCCGGCCTTTCCGGTGAGCCGTCCATAAACATCTGCCATAAACGCTGCGCCTTGCTCGTGGCGAGTGGTGATGAAGCGGATTGAGGAATCTTTGAGCGCTTGCAAAATTTGCAGGTTTTCCTCACCTGGCAAGCCAAAGATGTATTCAACGCCTTCATTTTCCAGGCATTGAACGAGTAATTCTGCGGTATTCGTTTCGCTCATGTTGATTTCCTTTTGAGTGTTAATTGGGAATGAGAGGGGAAGTGAGGCGTTATTTTACCCAGATGGTTTTGATATTGACGAATTCATGGATGCCCTGGATACCGAGTTCGCGGCCGTAGCCTGAGCGTTTTACGCCGCCGAAGGGCAATCGTGGGTCAGACTTAACCATGCTATTAATGAAGACGGCTCCGGCTTCTAGCTCTGTGGCGAGGCGATCGCCCTCCTCTTCTATCCCCGTCCAGGCACTGGCTCCCAGTCCAAAGGGGCTGCTGTTTGCCAGGTGAATTGCAGCGTTGATATCGGGTACGCGAAACAGCAGCGCCACCGGGCCAAAAAACTCTTCATCATCGGCTGGAGTGCCCGGTGGAATATCCGCCAGGATAGTAGGAGGATAAAAGTTCCCCTGCTGAAGCGCTACGACTGATCGGGTTAGCACGTCCTGAGGATTTCCACCAATCAATACTTTTGCGCCTTTTTCAACGCAGGTTTGCACCAGTTGATCGAGGTCTTTGAGAATGCCCGGAGTCGCCAGGGGTCCAATGTCGGTTTCAGGATTCATCGGGTCGCCCACTTTTAGGGCAGCATATTTTTCGACCAGCTTTTGGGTGAATTTGTCGGCGATCGCCTCCTGCACAATGAACCGCTTCGCCGCAATGCACGACTGTCCACTGTTAATCATCCGAGCCGTTACAGCGGTGGAAACGGCTGTTTCTAAATCCGCACTTTCTAGCACAATGAACGGATCGCTGCCGCCCAATTCCAGCACCGTTTTCTTGATTAGCTTTCCGGCATGGCTGGCGAGGCTGGCTCCGGCTGGCTCACTGCCCGTCAGAGTGGCAGCTTTCACCCGTTCATCCCTGACAATCTGCGCCACCTTGTCAGAACCCACTAGCAGTGTTTGAAAAGCTCCAATCGGAAAGCCTGCCTCTCGAAAAATTTCTTCAATCGCTAAAGCACATTGAGGCACGTTAGAAGCGTGTTTGAGCAATCCCACATTGCCTGCCATGAGTGCGGGTGCCGCAAACCGAAAAACCTGCCAAAAGGGAAAATTCCAGGGCATTACTGCCAGCACTGCCCCAATCGGCTGATAGCTGACATAACTGCGGCTAGCATCCGTCTCAATCGGTACGTCGGCTAAAAACTGGGCAGCATTTTCGGCGTAGTAGCGGCAAACCCAGGCAGATTTTTCGACCTCGGCGATCGCCGCCGCAATGGGCTTACCCACCTCCAGCGTCATCATTTTGCCAAACTCTTCTCGCCGCTCAACCAGCCGTTTCGCCGCCGCATTCATCCATTCCACTTTTTGGGCGATTGGAATATAGCGATATTGCTCAAATGTTTTTTGCGCCTGGTCTAGCTTTTGGGCAATTTCCTGATCGTCTAGCGGCTCAAAGGTTTTTAATGTTTCTCCTGTTGCTGGGTTAACTGTGGCGATACCCATACCCTCATCTCCTAATTCACTAAAAGGCTGAGGCTTGGCCGTTTTCGCGTGAAAATGCCAAATCTCACCGGAATAGTTCTAGGGTAGCCACTGTTAAAGCGGCAGGACATGAAATGTTTGTTATTTGTTATCCGCTGCTAGTGGTTCCCTCGACGGTTAATTCCGAATTGACCCGTTGTAATCCACCGTCACAACCCAGCCATTGCTGTTTACAGTAACAACGCTTTCAGTCGTGTAGTTAGATGAACCCGGTGCGCCGCCTCTAAAGGTGAATGTCCAGCTTCCGTCACCGTTATCTACATAGGGCGCTTCGGTAGAGGGGCCGTGCATAGATGGTTCAGCCCGATATTGAGTTAGTCCACCATTTGCCCGCTCCGCCGCCTGTCGCGCCAAGTTCTTTGCTCGGTTGAGGTCAAAAGTAATCACTGGGGGCGTGCTGGTTTGCGCCAGTCTGTTAACCTCTGAGCGAGTTTGAGCATCAGCCGAAAGTGTGCCAAAGGTCAGAGCCGTCAGAGCGATCGCACACACAATACAAATTCGTTTCATAGGGCATTTCCAGCGTTAAAACAATTCGTTGCAGCCAAGAATGTAGATACATCAGATATCCTCAGGATTTCGGTAAAGCTAGAATTTTTGAGAGCAGCAGGGAGTAAGGGGTAGGCAGGGGAAAAGCTATACCCCACCTACCCCCTATCTACTCCCTACTCCCTACCCCCTTCATCCCCCATCCCTCATCCCTCATCCCCCATCCCTCCAAATCCCAGCCCCTAAAACCGCTGCCCCACATACACCGATCGCACTTCTCCATTCCGCCGAATTAAAGCCTCTTCGTTCTGGACAGAAACTAGTGTCCAGCCGCTAGAGCCAATGCCTTCTCCTACATAGATGCGTTGAGGAGTGCCATTCACTTCAAACAAAGCGGCGGAGCGATCGCCCAACTCCAGCAATCCCACTAAGGTATAGTTCAGAGTTGGGGCAATGTTGGGTGCCGTTGCAACCGCAGCAGGAGCAGAGGCAGCGGGGGCACTGGGCACCGCAGGCTGAATGGGTGGAACTTGATTAGGCTGAGCAGGCGGAACGGGTTGAGCAGGCTGGGCAGGTTGTCCTAATCCAGGAAAGGATAGCGCCTGAGGTGGCTGATAAACGGGAACGAAAACCCGCTCTGGTGCTGAAGCTTGAGCAGGTTGACTGCTACCCGCGCTGCTATTGCTGGCAGGAGGAGCCGGAATCTCAGCAGTAGTAGATGGATTATTAGCAGCAGCTTTGCGATCGATGACATTGAGCGATCGCTCCATATAGTCCAAAAATTCGGCATCTGCCTGAGCCTGAAGCTGATCGACGGACGCTGATTCCTGGGAAATGGGCGCAGGCTGCCATCTGCCCTGAAGCATGATCCCTAAAATTGCAGTCAACACAAGAGAGGCACAGGCAGAAATTAGCAAAAGCTGATCGAGCGACTTGCCAAACCCATAGCGCTTGTCGGCATGGCTTTCCGATGGCAGAAAATCTAAATCTGCCTCCAGTTGCTCCAGTTGGTCAGCTTCTACCTGACGGTGCGGCACCAGCACTGACGGCAATCCCATCTCTGGTACTGTAAGCGTCTGAAGCGACACATATTCTGGGTTAGGCGATTCGGATGGCACCTTTACCCCTTTTTCCAGGATGTGATCGACCTCTTCAAACAGTTCGTCCATCAGGTCGTCAGCGTAAGTGTCAATCGAAAAGGTATTTGATTCCACTGCTGGAATGTCTTCACTCCAAGCGGAGGAATCTGACTGTGCTGAAGCTTCAAGGACGGGTTGGTTGATGCTGGGATCTTGAGACATAAACGTTCTACAGAATGGCTACGAATGTTAACTGCAAGAGTTAACCCTTTCAAAAGCTGAAACTTGGAAAGCTAGACTGGGGCTGAGTTCAAACGATCCAAACTATTGTTAAGGATTTACAACCTACCAATAACAGACAGTAAGTGCAACCTTGCACTCGATTACAAAGCTCTAAACTGCGGATGCCAATTGGGTTTGAGCCTTTTGTTTGGTACGCTTACCGCAAAACACCCTGAACTGATAGAACATTGCCCTGCAAAGACACGGCGTTGTGGTTTGAATGACTAGAATTTAGCAGAAGATCGGGCAAGGTGCTGATTTTTTAACCAAATTCAGACTTTGCGTGGCAGTAAGGAGATGAGGGATGAGGGATGAGGTCGAATCCTTTAGATTCGTTGCTAGGCTCTGGCTTGACAATGCCGTTATGGTGCTAGCAGAAGCAATGTTTGATTCAAATTGTCTAGCGTTACCTGTAGCAAGCTGAGTTGATGGCGCTGGTGGGAATCGGGGGGGACAGGAGATTCTAGGGCGATCGCCTTCTCAATTACAGAATTTGCAGTGGCTTCGTATTGCTGGAGAGCAGTTAAAGCGAGGCTGCTAAAGCGGCTCAGGTAATCTTTGGCGGCATTCTCATAAAGCTGATGGATCTGGGCTGTGTAGTCTTCAACGGAGGCAGATGGATTGGATTGCGGTTGGTTTGCGTCGGTTTGATTGATTTGATTGGTTTGATTGGTTTGATTAATTAGATAGCTGGCTCCTCCAAAAACGGCTGCACCGATTGGCCCGCCGAGTACCCAACCCAGTCCGGTAGCGATCGCCACTGGTGCAACATCTCTTTGCTTAGGTGTACTTGAATTAAACTTGGAATCGGGCAAGATAACCTCCGGCTCCTCTGGAAAGGCAAACCACAGGTCAGCAGGGCGCGGCTGCTCAAAGAAATCACAGGCTCTATAGACCCATTCCATCACGGCTCGCCTTTGGGCAGTCCAATCCGGCTTTAACACCGTCGCTTCCCAGTCTTTGAATTCAAATTGCTGCAAGGCTGTTGTTGCCCCAAGCTGATATTGGTTGAGCAAGTTGGGCAGTGCTAGCCAGTCTCGCAGAGCAGACAGACTGTTATAGAAGCCTTGCTTGATTAACTTTTGGGCTTTTTGCTTAATTTGTGTCTTCTGGCTGAGCGTTTGAGAGGTTGACGATTGGGTATTGATTGCGGTCGTGATTGCCTCTATTTGACAGCGCAGTGCTTGCTGAACGAGGGGGGCGATCGCCAGCAGTCGAGGTAAGCGAGTCTGGAGTGGCTGCTCTTGATGGAAATGGGCGATCGCCTGGAGCGCCGTCTCAAAGGCAGGCAATCCTGCTGTCTGGGCGGCGGTGATGTCTCCCTTGAGCCGCGCCCGCAATGCAGGCAAAGCATCAACTCTATAAAGATTGCTGATGCCAGCAGGCAGCTTTGACCGAAAGCTTTCTGCCACAAAGCGCATTCGGCGAGACACCTGCTGCTGGTCGTCTGGCTCCATCAGGTTGAGGAAATTAACCACAAACACAACTGTTTCAATGCCGCGATCGAGCAGCCAGTCGCGCAGGTTTTCCCGTTCGCCTAGCGTCATCAGCTTGCGACCATCCAGCACCTGCACCACCAGATCGGCCGTCAAAAGCTGGTCGCGCACCAGTGCATCCTGTGCTTCTCGGTCATTGGTTCCCGGCAAATCCAGCAATTCCACCCCCGTTTGCAGAAAAGGGTGCGGACAAAACACCTCAACGGCGGTCACATCGTCTCGCATTCGGCGGTTATCGTCGAGAATGGCAAATCGTTTCAGCACCTCTGTACCCGTTTCCTGAATTTCTGTACCGTTCGATAGCTGGATTCGGGTTTTCAGTTCTGTGCCATAGCGAACGGCGATCGCCGCTCCCGTTGTCGGAATCAGGTCAATGGGCAGCGCCCGTTCTCCTAGCAGAGCATTCAACAGCGTCGATTTGCCGTAGTTGAATGGGCCAAAAACCGCGATGCGAGTGGGATGGGTGAGGCGATCGCACAGGCGCAGCACATCCTGTCGCAGCGCCGCTGTATCCAACAAGCCCGCTGCCGCCCGCAGATGCTCTAGCAGATTCTCTACAACGCTTTGATCCGGTGGCTCCATTCCGCTTCCCCTAAAGCTCGTTTCTAAGATACGCGATGTGCAACTATTGGGATCTAGTTTTCTCTGGAGCAGTCATTTTGCCTGGTTGATTTGGACGGACAGCCCATTCCACAAGAAGCTTGAACAAGTTGCACATTGCATTAAAGTAGCAGCGCCTACCTTATATCAAGCTATTTCCTGTGGCGGGGTCAAATATGAAAAGCTGATCCAGGTCAAGCTGGAGTGAGAGGCGATCGCCCGGACGGGGAGGCAACGTTGGATTGACCTGCAAATTGAGCGTTGGAGCCGCTCCTCTTTCAACGGGCAAAATGGCTCGGATCAGGATTTCTCGTCCCAAAGGTTCCACTACACTTACATTTGCCATCAGATGCCCCCTGTTTGGCTCAGACGCAATTTGAAGATGCTCAGGACGAATGCCCAGGTTATAGCGCTGTCCGGCTGTCAGGTTGACTCGTTGACGCAGACGATCGCCACAGGGTAAGGGCTGTGCTTCAACCTGAAAGTGAGTGCCATCATAAGTCGCGTGTAGCAAATTCATCGGCGGATTGCCAATAAACGTGGCTACCATCTGATTCGCAGGTTTGGAATACAGGGTTTGGGGGTCGCTGATTTGCTGAATTTTGCCGCGATTCAACACCACAATTTGGTCGGCTAGGGTCATTGCCTCAACCTGATCGTGCGTTACGTAAATTGTGGTAACTCCAAATCGCTGATGAAGCTGCTTTAGCTCAGCCCGGGTGTCGTCCCGCAGTTGTGCATCCAGGTTAGACAGAGGTTCATCGAGCAAAAACACCTGAGGCTGACGGGCGATCGCCGACCCAAAGCAACCCGCTGCTGCTGCCCACCAGATAGCTGTCGAGGTTTTCGATCGAGCAGGTGAGTGATGTCTAGCGATCGCGCCACCGCATCCACTCTCGTTTGAATCGTCGCCCTGTCCGATCGCCTCATGCGTAGCCCAAACGCCAAATTCTCAGCCACCGTCATGTGAGGATAGAGCGCATAGTTTTGAAACACCATTGCCACATCTCGCGCTCTCGCCGGAACCTGATTGACCAGGCGATCGCCAATGTAAAGCTTGCCCGACGTAGCGGTATCCAGGCCAGCGATCGTTCGCAGAATGGTGGACTTACCGCAACCCGACGGACCGACCAGCACCCAAAACTGCCCATCTGGAACCTCAAATGTGATGTCTTCAACAGCAGCGGCAGCACTAAACCGCCGCGTAATGTTCTCTAAATAAACTCTCGCCACTGCATCTATCCAGTCACGTCAGTTCAAGTTTGACATTCCTGCTTAGCAGGAATTTGGAGTGTGTTCAGATTTTTGTGTCAATATAACCCCTCAGCTTCGATTGTGACAGCCTTTTGAGTTCTAGCATTCCAAAGAAAATTTATTTGTATCCTATGCAGAATCCGTGTTATCGTGAATAACTGTTCGGACGCATAGCTCAGTTGGTTAGAGCACTACGTTGACATCGTAGGGGTCACTGGTTCGAGTCCAGTTGTGTCCATTTTTCCCGTACAGCTTCAGCTACCTCTTGCGGCGGTTGTTTTGAGTGTAAGTCAAATCATATTGTGGTTGGCGTGGTACGCAATTGAAGTTTCATAAACCTTGATTTCTTGTAGAGCAGGCATCTTGCCTGCTCGATCTGGACGGGCAAGATGCCCATCCCACAATTGACTAAAAAGGTCTCACACCGCATCGCTGGCAAGATTTTTGTCGCAGTGGCACGTGTTGTGATTTAACAACTAATAACTAATAACTAAAACCATCAATTAGCTAACAACACCGCAATCAGAGGAACGGTCAGTCATGAGGCGATTCAATCCTTTTACCCTGATTTATCTGGCAGCAGCGACAGTATTTGTCGTTATCTGGCTTTCCCTCACCAGCATTGGAGCAGCAGTGGCAGCCGGATTTGCACTAACGCTGACTGTGTGTAGCCTATTTCCCTGGTGGCAGCGAACGATTGTCGATATGGGTAAAAAGGGAAATTATGTTGTCGATGCAATTGGGATTCTGGTGCCGCTGGGAATCCAAATTTATGGATTACTCTCAGATGAATTGGGGCTGAGTTACTTCCTCATCGGTTTTGCGATCGTGATGTTGATTTCTACGATTGAAGACGTGGTTGTGCTAAATCAAGCGGAAAGGGCGCAGGGGCGAGTGTAAGAGAGGCTAGAAGGCGATCGCTCTGAGGAACGCCAGCGCAGAAACAGTTTGTGTATATCCTTGAAACAGATGAACTGGCTGCCCTAAACTCACTTTCCACAGTCGAATGGTTTGGTTTTGACTGCCGTTGACTAAAATCTGATCGTCTGAGCTAAAGGCGATCGCAAAGCTTCGCTCCGTGTGTCCTTTGAGAAGCAGTTCAGCCTGGTCAGTTTGTCCGCTCCGCTTCACCGACTAGCCTTGAGGAAAATATTCAAACTTTTGTGTAAATGCGGGCCAAGTGCCCGCATTTGCAATAAAGATCAAATTAGTCTTTAAGGAGTCTCTCCAACGGTTAAAGATTAGAAAACAAGTAGAAAAGCTGAGTTGCACTAGACTGGTCTGTCGCCTAACGCTCCGCCTTGAACTCAGGTTTTCATTGACTGGCGATCGCCCCACCTATTAATTTGCGTTAATTTGCGAACCGACCATCACCTGCCGTGAACCACTTCTTACTTCTCAACAGATACCTTCTAGCACTCACTTTGGGCTATTGACATAACCAATTATTTCAAAGCGCAAATCCACTGTTTCAAATCATAACGTTGGTTATATCTCTCTTTGATTGCAGGCTCATCGGTTATCTCAACAATTGCCCATGTGCTATTTATCTTCAGTACATCCAAAGAATCTACACCACAAAATTTGACAGGAGACATTATGAGTAGCGGAAATGGATGCCCCTTTACAGGCGGAGGTCAGAAACCTGAAGCTCGTCACGTAACGTCGAACCGAGACTGGTGGCCGAATTATTTAAACCTGAGCATCCTCCACCAGCATTCATCTAAGTCTAATCCTATGGATGAGGAGTTCAACTACGCTGAGGAGTTTAAGAGCCTGGACTTAGCTGCCCTCAGAGCAGATATTTTCGAGCTGGTGACCACCTCGCAAGACTGGTGGCCAGCCGACTACGGACACTATGGGCCGCTCTTTATCCGTATGGCATGGCATAGCGCAGGCACCTATCGAATTGGCGACGGGCGCGGCGGTGCGGGTTCGGGTAGCCAGCGGTTTGAGCCGCTCAACAGTTGGCCCGACAATGCCAACCTCGACAAGGCACGGATGTTACTTTGGCCCATTAAGCAAAAATACGGCAAGAAGATCTCGTGGGCCGACCTGATGATCTTTGCAGGCAACTGTGCGCTTGAGTCAATGGGCTTCAAAACCCTGGGCTTTGCGGGTGGGCGCGTGGATGTCTGGGAACCAGAGGAAGACATTTACTGGGGTTCTGAGAAGACCTGGCTGGGCAATGAGCGTTACGAAGGCGACCGGGTGCTGCTAAATCCCCTCGCTGCCGTTCAGATGGGTCTGATCTATGTAAATCCGCAGGGGCCAGACGGTGAGCCTGACCCGCTTGGCTCAGGGCGCGACATTCGTGAAACCTTTAAGCGAATGGCAATGAACGATGCCGAAACAGTTGCGCTCACCGCTGGTGGACATACCTTTGGCAAATGTCATGGGGCAGGCGAAGAAACGCACGTCGGTGCTGACCCTGGAGGTGCCAGCATTGTGGATCAGGGACTCGGCTGGAAGAGTACCTTTAACACGGGGGTCGGCGTTGATGCAATCACTAGCGGCATCGAAGGCGCATGGACTCCCACCCCAACACAGTGGGACAACACCTATCTCGAAACCCTGTTTAAATATGACTGGGAGCTAACCAAGAGTCCTGCGGGGGCATGGCAGTGGAAACCCAAGGGCGATGCGGGTGCGGGTACGGTGCCCGACGCGCACGATCCGTCAAAACGGCACGCCCCCATGATGACCACAGCGGATATGTCCATGAAAATGGACCCCATCTATGAGCCGATCGCACGACACTACCTCGAACACCCAGACGAGTTTGCTGAGGCGTTTGCCAAGGCCTGGTTTAAGCTGACACACCGCGACATGGGGCCGCGATCGCGCTATCTCGGCTCCGAAGTCCCAGCGGAAGAGTTCCTGTGGCAAGACCCCATCCCCGCCGTTGACCATGAATTGATTGACGAGCAGGACATTGCCGCTCTCAAAGCCAAGATTCTAACTTCGGGGCTATCGGTTTCCCAACTGGTTACGACCGCTTGGGCATCGGCATCCACGTTCCGCTGCTCTGATATGCGCGGTGGTGCAAACGGGGCACGCATTCGCCTCGCGCCCCAAAAGGATTGGGAAGTCAACCAGCCGACTCAACTGGCAGCGGTGCTGCAAACCCTGGAGGGTATTCAACAGGAATTCAGCACCTCGCAGTCTGGCGGTAAGCGGGTTTCAATCGCTGACCTGATTGTTTTGGGCGGCTGTGCAGGCATTGAGCAAGCGGCGAAAAATGCTGGTCACGATGTGACAGTTCCCTTCAAACCGGGACGCACGGATGCATTGCAGGAGAAAACGGATGTCGAATCCTTCGCCGTACTCGAACCGACCGCAGACGGGTTCCGCAACTACACCAGCGGTAGACACAGCGAATCGCTCGAAGAGTTGCTGGTTGATCGGGCGCAATTGCTGAGCCTGTCAGCTCCTGAGTTGACGGTTCTCCTGGGCGGCTTGCGCGTCCTAGGTGCAAACTTTGGAGGGTCTAAACACGGGGTCTTCACCGATCGCCCGGAGACATTGACCAACGACTTTTTCGTCAACCTGCTCGACCTGGGCACAACCTGGAAGGCAACTTCTGAAGAGGAATATGAGTTCAAGGGGAGCGATCGCAAAACGGGCAACCTCAAGTGGACTGCCACCCGTGTCGATCTGATCTTCGGCTCAAACTCCCAGCTCCGCGCCCTTGCAGAAGTCTACGGCTGTGTAGACTCGCAGCCAAAATTTGTGCAGGACTTCGTAGCGGCGTGGGACAAGGTAATGAACCTCGATCGCTATGACCTTCGCACCGTCCAAGCGCAGAGCGCTGCGAGGAGCTTCTAGGCGTAACTTCAACTGCTCGTTAGATGGGCAGAAGCCAAGGCTACGCTAACCTGCGGAAATCTTGAACGCAGGTAGCAGCCAAAGACAAATCAAGGGCGGTGTCTCAATTTGTCCTGAAACGCCGCCCTAACTTCATCCCTCATCCCTCATCCCTCATCCCTCATCCTTACTGCCCTACCAATCCGCCTCATGAGCCTCCCGAACGGCTCTAGCCAAATTTTCGGGAGTGCCAATATCCAAGTAACGACCTTCCTCAAACACCTCAGCCTCTACTCGAAAACCCTGCTCAATCGCCGCTTGAATCACATCTCCAATTGGCAATTCTGGTCGAGAAACCGTCGAAAGCTCCGTCACAGAGACATATTGAGAAGCGATCGCCTGCAAATACTCACGCATGAACTGAGTGAATTTCGGAGTCCAGGTGGCGATCGCCCACATATAGCGCAAATCGGTCTGAAGTGGCTTCTCAATCACACAGCGAACCTGTCCCATCTCGTCAAAATCCACCATTCCCGCCTTACTGGGCTGCTCCGTTGGAAATAGCCCCAGTACTACATCTACATCACAACTTGCCTGACGCGCCAGAACTTTGACAAACGCATCCTGGGGCTGAAACAAAATATCAGGAAAACCCAGTGCAACTACTGCGTCCTGCACAAACGGGTAAGCCTGATCCAGCGTATAAGGAACTCCAAACGGCGTATGCACCGTCAGGTAGGCAAGATTCATCCCCAGCATGGTGCCATCGCCAAAATAGTTCGGGATATCCCATTTACCCGGACGCAGCACTAAATATGCTTTGGAAATACCCGCCCGCCGCATCTTTTCTAGCAAATAGTGGCAGACTACCTTAGGGCGAACACCCTCCTCAGTCCGACGAAACCCAACCGGATAAAGCTCCTTACTCATAGGCAGAGGGGCAATCCGGGTTGCCCGTCCCCCTGCGGGCAACAGACCAATCACTTGTTGTTGATAATGACCTACCAAATCTTTAATTTTCAAAGAGTAAATGAAGATCTGCCGCAACCAGCACTGAGATATCTACGTATTGATTAATATATAACCGACCTCAAGCTGCATCCGACCATCCCGCCTACCAGTAAAAATTTGCCAATGCTCTCCACCGAACCCCTATGCTGAAAACGAAACCGACCCGAAAATCCAAGCGGAAGTCGAAACAGCAAGATGCCCCAGAAGCTCCAGTTCTGTCTATTAAAGAACGGATAGCCCAAAAGAAAAAAGCTGACCGACTGCGTAAAGAGATCATTAACTTTACAATCTTTGCAGCCTTCTTCTCTGCAATTATCGGCTTAATTGTAGGATTGACTGGTGGCTGGAAGGCAGGAGTCGGCTCAGGAGTCGGTATTCTCTATACATCACTGTCCTTTAAGTATCCCCGCCATGCACTGTGGGCATTCCTAATCTATTTGCCCTTTGGCGGTACCATCACCTATTACATCGGTAACAGTCCCCTCCTTCAGCTTGCTAAGGACGGCTTCTACATTCCAGCCCTATTTGGCGTAATTCAGTACTGCCGCCGAGAAAATCTGCCGCTACTCATTCCCAAACGCCTCGTTGCTCCACTGGCGATTTTGCTTGTCCTTTGTTTATTTACCCTGGTATTTGTCAATGGAATGCAGCAGCTTTCAGCCACCAACCCTCTAGAGGGAACTCTGTATGCAGCAGCAGAAGGAGGGCTATATGAAGATGCTGACGTTTCCGCAGGCGGCAACCCTATCCTCATGGGAATTCTTGGGCTTAAGGTTTTGATGGGCTACATTCCCTTAATCGTCTGTGCTTACTACCTGATTCGAGACAAAAAAGATTTGCTGTTTTTGACTCGAATGACCCTGGCTATAATTTTGACCTGCTGTGGTCTTGCCTTTGTTCAATATCTATTTCTTAAAACAGGACGATGCGAGGGGACTCGATTTGCACAAGGAGCCAATCTGTTTAGAGCTTCTCTGGAGGCCAAATGCTTTGTGGGTGGCTCCTTGCTGTATAGCCCAGATCAGGGACAGATTCGTTTACCAGGAACATTTGTCGCGCCCTGGCAGTGGGGTTGGTTTTTAATCTCTGCTGGTTTCTTTAGCTTTGCTTCCGCTTTTAGCGATCCCCTCGCCCGCTGGAGAACGATAGGATTGCTGTCTATGGCATCTGTTTTTGTCATGGCCGTTCTCTCTGGTCAGAGGATTGCCCTTGCAGTTGTTCCCGTCTCTATTGGGGTACTTCTCGTCCTAACAGGGCAAGTAGTAAACCTGAAGCGATTTATCCCTGCCGCTGTCATTCTGGCAATTGTTTTAGGAGTCGCATCGGTGAACAACCCGGCGATCGTACAGGAAAGGGTTGATAGCTTTCAAAGCAGATGGGAAGCTTCTCCTCCCCAGCGATTCATTACGGATCAGTTTAGGTGGGCGCTAGGAGTTCAAGAAGGCATACTCGGCAAGGGTTTAGGGAGAGCCACGAATTCGGCGAGGGTGTTTGGCGACACTGCATTCTTTGAAACTTATTACCCTAAGCTAATTTATGAGATCGGTCCACTTGGTGTGCTGGCATTTTTAGCAGTAGTAACGGTTTTAACCATCGAAACCTTTAGGGCATACCGGTCTGTCAAGGAACGCAACCTGCGAAGTTATGGAGCTTCTTTTTGGGTATTTGTTCTACTGATCAGCTACAACACCTATTACTACCCGCTAGATGTTGATCCGGTGGCTGTATATTACTGGTTTTTTGCTGGAGTGGTGTTAAAGCTGCCAGAGCTAGATCGTCAAGAAAAGCTTGCTGTACAAGGGATCGAAGAGCCTAAAGCGAGTAAGAAGAGGAAGCGTTTAAAGCGAGCGGGATTTAGCTAGTTTTGTGTTAAGAAGGGTGTGGGTGGCAGCTCAGTCGAACGAAGTGAGTTGAGATTTGCTTGTTGTTTCCGCTAATCTGTCCGCTAATCAAAGTTTATTAGGAGCGTCTCCCTTGACTTTGCCTCTGATCTCTATCGTCATTCCTACCTATGGTCGCGAGGAAGTTCTACGGGACACCTTAGCCAACGTCATCCAACAGGACTATCCAAACTATGAAGTGCTGGTGGTAGACCAAACGCAGAACCACGAGCCTGAAACTGAGGCTTACCTGAATGAGTTGGCTGATGCTGAAAAGATTCGTTTGTTTCGAGTGAATTGGGCTAGTTTGCCGGGTGCTAGAAACTACGCGGTGCGTCGCGCTTCGGGGGAGGTAATCCTCTTCATTGATGATGATGTGCAGTTGCCGACTGGGTTTATTGCTGCCCATGCGCGAAATTTTTTCAGGTCAGAGATTGGGGCAGTCGCGGGACGGGTGTTTGACCGGATGAAGCTGGCGGATGCCGATCCAGGTTTGGAAATCGAATATTTGCCTGCCGAAGCAATGGACCCTGGGGTTGCCTGGTATCACATTGATTTGGTGCATACGGTTAAGCCTCAGCGGGTGCTGACTGCAAGAGGCTGCAATATGTCCTTCCGACGCGACCTGTTTGAAAAGCACGGGCTGTGGTTTGATGAACGGTTTCGGGGTAGTGCGGTGCGGGAGGAGTCGGATTTTTGCCTGCACATTCGCCAAACGGGGCTACAGATCTGGTATGACCCGGAGGCGCATCTGGTGCATTTGGGTGAGGAGACGGGTGGCTGTCACGATATCAGTACGCGATCGCTCAAGTACCAAATCACCTTTTACCACAACCACTTCCTGTTGGGGTTAAAGAACCTTACCTTTTCTCAGGCGCTACGGCTATTTACTCGCCTATTTGACTGCCATGTGCTGGGTCGCCCACCCTGCCATAAAAGCGGTTCCCCCGTTAAGATTTTGAGCCGAGCCGGGTTTTACACGGTTGGCTTCTTGAGCGCTTTGTGGACGTTGACTCAATCAATTTGGGATGACGGACAGCACTATAGCCGACTGGATCAGCAAGATAGTAATCTGGCGATCGCCACTAACCATCAGCCGCAAAAATCAGCTCTGGAGTTGTGAAGTGAGAATTCTGGTAGCGAGTCACACCTACATCGTTGACCTGAACTGCGAAAAACTCAGGCTCATGGCTACGCTAGAGCCAGACGTTGAAGTTACGATCGTTGTGCCTCGACGCTGGCGACCCGGAGGCGTACAAAAAAATCTGGTTGAAACGCGATTTCGGCAGGAGGGTTCATTTCAGGTCGTTCCCGTTTCTAACTTCAGCGAAAACAAACAGGGGCTATTGTTCTTTGGGGCTGATCTCATTTCGCTGCTGCGAAAGTTTCGTCCTGACATTATTCAGGTTGAGCAAGGATCTAAGGCGCTGGCTTATTTTGAGCTAATCACCTTAAATCGAATCCTGCGACTCAATGCCAAAAACGTATTTTTTACCTGGTGGAACTTGCCCTACGAGCTAAAGTTTCCAATCTCCTGGTTAGAGAATTACAACTTGCGTCACACTCATGGGCTAATTGTCGGGAACCAGGATGGAGCGGAGATTCTAAGGCAGCGGGGCTATCAGGGAGCCGCAAAAGTGATGCCTCAGCTTGGCGTAGATGAGGCATTATTTTCCCCCCAGCCTCAGCCAGAACTGGCGGCTCAAGTTGGGGTGCAACCGCACGAGTTTGTGGTGGGCTTTGTGGGTCGATTTGTGCTAGAAAAGGGGTTGCTGACGCTGCTCAAGGCTGTTAAGAAGTTGGGCGATCGCCCCTGGAAGCTGCTGTTGCTCGGCCGTGGCCCATTAAAAGAAACGCTGATGGATGAGTCCGCAGCAATGGGAATTGGCGATCGCGTCATTTGGGTGGAAAGCGTCCCCCATGACGACGTACCCCGCTACATCAACTTAATGAACTGCCTGGTTTTGCCTTCTGAAACCGATACGCAGTTTAAGACGCTGACTACCGCAGGCTGGAAAGAGCAATTTGGTCACGTTTTGATTGAGGCAATGGCGTGTCAGGTGCCCGTTGTTGGCTCTGATTCTGGCGAAATTCCCTATGTGATTGAAGAGGCAGGTCTGATTTTCCCAGAAGGCAACGCGGCTGCCCTGTCAGACTGCTTGGCAAAGCTAATCGACCAGCCAGATCTAGCCCGTGAACTTGCCCAGCGCGGCTATGACAGAGCTATGGCCCGCTACACTAACCTGGCTCTGGCAAAACAGCAGCTTGAGTTTTATCAGCAAATTCTTGGCGATCATTCCTGAGCCTAGCTTCTCCCATGCATCACCCGCTGCGAATTCTCCAAATTGTTCCTTCGATCTCGCTGGTCTATGGCGGGCCAAGTCAGATGGTGTTGGGGCTTTCCAAAGCGCTGGCGGCTGAAGGCGTTGAGGTGACAGTGCTGACAACCGACTCAAACGGTGATGTAGGGCAACCGCCTCTGGATGTGCCGCTCGATCGCCCCATTGATCAGGAAGGCTATCAGATTCGCTATTTTCGCTGCTCCCCTTTCCGCCGCTATAAGTTTTCGCTGGGGCTGCTGCGCTGGCTAGCCAATCACACAGTTGAATTTGACCTGGCCCACATTCACGCGCTGTTTTCTCCAATCAGCAGTTTTTCGGCTAGCGTTGCCCGTTCTAAAAAGCTTCCTTACCTGCTGCGTCCGCTGGGAACGCTCGATCCTGCCGACCTGCAAAAGAAGAAAGCACTGAAGCAAATCTATGCCGCCCTGTTAGAACGTCCAAATCTGGCTGGAGCCGCCGCTGTCCATTTCACCAGCCCCCAGGAAGCCAAAGTTTCTGAACGGTTTGGAGTGATCACTCAAGATTGGGTGATTCCTCTGGGTGTTAACTGGCAGAAGCCAGACGCAACAGACTCCACAATCGCTCCTGATACTGCACTGCAAAATTTGGGAATTCCTTATCAACAGGACATTCCGCTGGTGCTGTTTATGTCGCGGATTGATCCGAAAAAAGGACTGGATTTGCTGTTTCCAGCTTTAGAGAAACTGTTAGCAGAAGGGTTAAAGTTTCACTTTGTGCTGGCTGGCGGCAATCCTCAAGACTCAGAGTATGAGAGGCGCATTCGCACTCAAGTACAGGAGTCAACCTTAGCCGCCCATTCCACCCTTGCCGGATTTGTTACAGGCGACTCTAAAACGGCTCTGCTGCAAGCGGCCGACCTATTTGTGCTGCCTTCTTACTATGAAAATTTTGGCATTGCCGTAGCCGAAGCAATGGCTGCTGGGGTGCCCGTCGTCATTTCAGATCAGGTACACATCTGGGAAGACATCAAGCAGGCAGAGGCAGGCTGGGTTAGCGCTTGTGAAGTCAACGCCTTGACAGAGCAACTGAGAACTGCCATTCAATCTGATCCAGAGCGACAGCGACGCGGCACAAATGCTCAGGCTCATGCGCTGAAGCACTATAGCTGGCAGGCGATCGCTCAACAAACTATTCAAGCGTATCGGCAGATTTTGGGGGGTGGGTAATGGAACAATGACTCATTAATGCGATGTGCAACTAAAGTTCGTGAAACCCTGATTTCCTGTGGAGCAGGCATCTTGCCTGCTTGATTCGGACGGGCAAGATGCCCATCCCACAATAGGCTTGGAAAAAGCTGTACATTACGTCATTCCCATTACCCCTGATTCTGTCGCCCCAGGCAAGCCAGTGCCTCTTCTATTTCAACCTGCGGAAATTCGGCGTAGAAGCGGCTGACGCTGAGAAAAGTTTCGGGGGCAGCCAGTATAATGACGCGATCGCCCCAGTGCTTCAATAGGTTGACCAAACCCAGAGGAGCAACTGGAGCGCAGATAAAAATTTTTGTAGGCCGCTTTGCCCGCAGCGCTCTGGCTGCGACTGCCATTGTCATTCCGGTAGCAATGCCATCGTCTACTAGAATGGCGATCGCCCCCTTTGGATCGACCTGTGGACGACTGGCAGCAAATTGCTCTAATTGCTCCTGCGCCTTGATCTGTGCCTCTTGCAGCGCCAACCGCCAGGAACCCCCATGCGGTTGAATAAAAGCATTTTGGCGAGAGCGCATCACATACCCATCTGCCGTAACTGCCCCGATCGCCAGTTCTGGATTTTCGGGACGAGTCACCTTTTTGGCGACGATCACATCAAGCGGACAGTTTAGCGATCGCGCTACGGGTTCAGCGACAGGCAATCCTCCCCTCGGCAGCGCATAGACAATAGGATTTGCCGGAGTTAGCAGTTCAAGCTGCTTAATCTCTTGCAGCACGGCTTGTGCCAGCTTTTCTCCAGCCTCCTGGCGATCGCAAAATAAAGGAATATGAGGCATCGCTCCTCCAGGCGCGGTGGGATCAACCTTACCACGCCTCATTTTGTCATCTGATCAGAAAATCCTGGATTCATCGAGCAGATTAAGTCCTGGACAGAAAAAATTGGCTCTAGAATTTAAAGGATTGTCCCGACTTCAAGCAGACGACAAAATTACTAGGGAAACGACGGTAAATTTAGAAATTTCTTTTCTAGCTTGCGATCCTGTACAGAGCAATTTTAAGAATTACATGACTGACCAAATTGATTTGTTTAACCTGTCGGAGGTTAAAGACACCGCTCCCCCAGCCGACTTCAACCCAGACCTGATCCCCACTGATGCAAAGGTGCCCATTCCTGCTGGCACCTATCCAACCCTTGGCCCGATCGCTGACCACTGCGATCGCTGTCATCGCTGTGATTTGGGCACGACTCGTACCCATGCAGTCGTCGGACGGGGTCATTCAAACGCGGACATCATGATTGTGGGAGAAGGCCCAGGACAAAATGAGGACGAAACCGGAATTCCCTTTGTGGGTAAAGCGGGGCAGCTTTTAGAGAAAATTCTAGAGTCCGTCAAGCTGAGCAGTCAGGATGACGTTTATATCTGTAACGTGGTAAAGTGCCGCCCGCCCAATAACCGCACTCCGACAACGGATGAAATGGATGCCTGTAAGCCTTATCTAATGGAGCAGATTCGGCTGATTAACCCCAAAATCATTCTATTAACCGGAGCGACGGCTGTAAAAGGCGTAACGGGCGATAAACGCGGCATCACCAAAATTCGGGGACAGTGGTTGGAATGGGACGATCGCCTTTGTATGCCGATTTTTCACCCAGCTTATCTGCTGCGAAATCAGTCACGGGAAAAAGGCAGCCCCAAATGGCTAATGTGGCAGGACATTCAGGCAGTCAGAGCTAAGCTTGACGAAATTCGAGGGAATTAGGGCTGTACGTCTCCGCTGCGGCAGTCTCTCAGCCAAATCTGAATTGCCCGTCCAATTACGCCATTGCTGGTGTCTGTGGGAGGGGAAGGCGGTTCGTCTGGGGGACTGCCAATTTGAGAGAGCATCAGTACGAAGCGCCAACCGCTCTCTGTTTGCGTGAGAAACAGCCAGTGATAATGCTGAAACTGCACGGCTTCACCCGATACGTACTGGCGCTCTAGAGTCGTAAAAAAAACCTGAGTGGGGGTGTCTTCGGGGGCAGTTGGGGTGTACTCGCCAGGTCCGAGGCTAAGCGGTTCAAATTCGGGTCGCCCTGCTAGCAAGACATAGCCAGAAACGTCCAGCGATCGCTCCCGATTTCGCGCCCGCTGGCTCACCCGATTGGCATAGCTAGGCAAATCTCGCAGCAGCCTTGCGGTTAAGCTTTCTACATCTTCTGGGCAGGTAGCCTGAGGGCGAATGTAGTCAGCAGCATCGGCATATTCTGACACTGGGGTAGCCGGATTTGGATAGGCTATTGCACTGGATGGAGCCAATCCGCTGGTGGCTGCTCCCCCTACGATCCAACAAACTAGCCATTTCCGGGCGGCTTGCCACTGCATCTAAGTTCACTCCTAAGCGAGATTTAAAGAACGGTGGCTAATTCATCACAAATTTGTTCAAAGGCGATCGCCGGATCAGCCGCCGCTGTGATTGGGCGGCCAATCACCAGATAGTCGGCTCCTGCTTTTAACGCCGCCGCAGGAGTGAGCGATCGCCGCTGATCTCCAGCTTCTGCCCAGGTGGGACGCACCCCCGGACAAACGAGCAAGAAGTTATTGCCGCAGGTTTGACGCAACTGCTCCACCTCCTGGGGTGAGCAAACTGCCCCGGACAGCCCGCTTTCCTGTGCCAGCAACGCCATTTGTAGTGCATAGTCTGTTAGTTCCAGCGGAATTTTTAGCTCAAACGCCAGCGATCGCAAATTTAAGCTGGTTAGTACCGTGATTGCAATCAGTTTAGGCGGAGGGTTCTGGGTGGCGATCGCCCCTTCCTCAGCCGCAACCTGTGCCGCCTGTAGCGCTTCACTCCCTGCTGCCGCATGAATTGTCACCAGATCCACACCATACCTGGCCGCCGCCCGACACGCCCCGGCAACCGTATTGGGAATGTCGTGAAACTTCAGGTCTAAGAAAATTTGCTTCTGGCGCTCTTTTCAGCACAGTCAGAATTCCAGAACCGCTGCTAACAAACAGTTCCA
>JAAUQZ010000038.1 GCA_012033355.1 Leptolyngbyaceae cyanobacterium RM1_406_9
TTTGGGAGAGGGACTTCAATCCGGCTCCCCTTCTCCCTTTTTGGGAGAAGGGGTTGGGGGATGAGGGCAAACTTGCAAAACTGGGATGCACCCTGCGAGACAAACTAATCCACGGATATTTTGGTGTTGACCTAAAAGTAGTTTGGGACACGGTTCAACAAGATCTTGCCGTACTTCGCCCTGTAGTCGCTCAAATTCTCGATGACATCTCAAGAAATTCATAATTCCCTTACTGCTACTACAGTTCGTCTAATTGAACCGTATTTGGAAACTCAAACAGACGGCTAACCTTGAGCTTAAACCCTGGGATGACCTCTTCTCCATCCAGTTCATCCTCAACCAGCAACCGCTGTAACTTTAGCCCGTTCTTCAGTCGATACACGTCTACTGCCCGAATCACGGGATGAATAATCCAAACCAGGTGAACGCCCGATCGCTGATATTGCAGAATCTTGCGGTCTACCTCAGAAACATCATCTCCCTTTGACAATACCTCTACGGTCAGGTCGGGAGCAAAATCAGCATTCTGATCAATGCGTTGGGGCAATCGTTCCCGGCTGACAAAGGATAAATCGGGTAAACGGTTTGGTTTTTGACCAATAAATTTATAGGTGGTTTGGGAGTTGCAAACTAACCCTAGCCCTTTCTCATCCACATAGGCATCCAGGTATCGTCCTAGCCGAATCCCGATCGCGCCATGCTCTAGACTGGGCATTTCCTCTAGTTCCTCAACATCATTCAGTTCAAACAGAACTTCAGCTTGGGTCATGATTGGCTCCTGAGCGCTCAATTCCTATTGTCGCTGAAAGATTCGAGTATGGCGATGGGAGCGATCGCCGTATAAATTTTGTAGAGTGCGTTGGGCGATCGCCCCGCATCATGAATGTGAGCCGCTACATTAGTTCTGATCACAGCGGCGATCGCTTTGTCGAGCCGTTCATGCCATTAAGGCAATAAATCACTGACGGTTAAAGAACCGATTTCTTGCTGTGCGATCGCGATTGAAATCTGGTCGGATTGACCATAGTTCTGCTGTTGCTGATAGGTCAATTCTTCAACAGTAGTGGGTTGTGTGTAAACTTCAATGGATTGAGCGCTGAGGTTGACAATCCAATAGACCGGAATTTGAGCGCGGGCGTAAAGGCGCTTTTTAGATGTGCGATCGCGTTCTAATGTTGAATCGGCAACCTCAACCACGAGCGCCAGATCTGATCCACCAGGATGGCGATCGAGATAGTCTCGCGTGTCGCCTCGAACCACCATGACATCGGGTTCAGGTTCGCTGTCCACAAGCGTAATCGGTTCTTGGGCATCCACATACCAACCGGAAGGAACGATTGCTTCTAGCGCACTGCGAATTAGCTTCGTTGCAGCGCGATGGGCAGGATTCTTGGGCATTTTGTGGACTAGCCAACCTTCAAGCAGCTCAACCGGATCGTCCTCTGCCAAGATACCGAGCTGAATCATCTGATGATATTGCTCCACGCTAAACCGCCAGACTGGCTCTGTTGGCGTAGTGGGCTGTCTGAATGCAGGAGTCGATCGAGCAGAAATAGACACGCTCAAGGTTCGTTCAGGTTGCCTGCTATTGTAGCCTGATGCTGTGCTTCTAAGCAGACACACTTAAAGACGTTGCTGAATGTAGGTATGATTTGCCTGTTCCAGGAACTCCTGTAAGGGCGAACGGCCGTTCGCCCTTAGAGATTCATCCCTTGCCTTGTAAGCCGGAGGCAGAGCCTCTAGGTTGGCATTCCAAGTCAGAGACTTGGAACGAGGAGGTGAAGTAATCTCAGACGCGATCGTGAGGGCGATCGCACCTGCAAATTTTGACTGATATCCCAAACCGTGATGGCTATAGACTGAAGGCAGTCTTGATCACAAAATCCCTGTATGTCCTCTTTGGAAGAACTTCAACAGCAGCTTGAGCAGTTTCGAGCGGCAAGCCAAAACCTTCAGCTTGAGCCGTTGTTGACGCGGGCAGCTTTGCAGCGGTTAGGCGTGGAGTATCAAACCGAGCTAATTGACGAATTAGAGCAGGCGATCGATGACTCGATTGGACTGGATGAAAAGCTGATTTTTACCGGACATACTGGATGCGGCAAATCGACGCTGCTGGCGGAACTCAGGTTTCGGCTGATCGAGACGGGACGCTATTTTGTGGTGATGTTTTCGATCGCAGACACGATTGAGCGATCGGCAGTCGATCACGTTAACATTTTGTTTTCGATGGCGGTGCAGATGCTAGAAGCCGCCGAGGAGCAGCAGGTCAAGCTTCAGCCTGGAATTCAGAAAGCGCTGTATCAGTGGTTGGGCAAGCACACTAAAACGGAGTCGCAAGCGGTAGAAGCCGAGATCGAAGCCAACGCAGAGGCAGCGGTGAAAGGCGGAATTCCCCTGCTGCTGGAGTTTTTGGCAGCGATTAAGTCGAAGCTGAAGGTTAATTCTGTAGTACGAGACGAGATTTCAGTCGAATTTGCCCGCAAGATTTCTGATTTGATTGCTCAAATTAATGCCATTCAGATCTATATCAGCAATGCGACTGGGCAGCAGGTTGTTGTGATCATTGATGACTTAGATAAGCTGGATTTGAGCATCACAGAATCAATCTTCAGCAAAAATATTCAGCCCCTGCTCGATCCAGGATTTCGGATTGTTTACACCATTCCGATCGCCACCCTGCGTGAAGTGTCTTTGCGAAGAGGAATTGAACAGCGAGTCAAGCAAATTTATTCGATGCGAGTGGCAAAGTTCTTTAGCAAAGCAACGGTGAGATCGCCCGATCGCGTTCCAGATGCCGCCTGTGTAGATCTGTTCGCCGAAGTGCTAGATAAGCGACTGCCGCCAGAGCTAATCGATCCAACGGTAAAGCAGCAAATGCTGCTGAAAAGCGGTGGAGTCCTCCGCGAACTGATTCGGATTGTCGATCGCTGCTGTGATAAGTGCAAGACAGACATTCGCGGGCGGATACGGCGATCGCAGTTCGACAAACCACCCGTGGTGATCAATCAGCAGGTGCTTGATCAGGTGATGACCGATTTGCAGATTGAATATGCAGAGCCGCTGGGTCGCAACGACTATAAACTGCTGAAGTTTATCTATGATGAATTTGAACCGGAGGATGCCGAAAATCAGCGGTTTTTAGATTTGCTGCACGGGCTGTATATGCTGGAGTATCGCAATGCCGCCCAGTGGTATGACCTTTCGCCGATCGTGATTGACCTGATGCGGCAGCGAGGAGATCTATGACATTGCCATTCAGTCCTTCGCGGACGAATGAGGAAGCCTATGAAGAGCTAATCTCGCTGATTGAAAACAGTCAGGGGCGACTGGCTCCCATCATCGTGGCGTGTGATGACTGGGCGCTGCGGCAGCAAGTGATCGATCGCTATGAGGCAGAAGCGCGACAGGCAAACATCCTTCCCTATCGCGTTGAGCTGGGACGCGAACCCAGTGTACGGGCAGCGCTGGCAAAGCTGAAGGAAACGAATGCAGCGCTTCAGCAGGGCAGACCCGCCGTGTTTACGATCACGGGAGCAGATACCCTGCTGCGAGTCACGCTGAAACCCGAAGATGAACAAAGCGAACTCGACAAGTTTTTTGGCTATTTGCAGTGGACTCGCGAGGGACTGCGCGAGTTTCGCTATCCGATCGTGCTGTGGGTTTCCCATCGCATCCTCAAAGAAATCAGCCGCCGCGCCCCCGACTTTTGGAGCTGGCGCAAAGCAGTCTTACGATTTCAAGCCGAAACAAATGCCATTGTGAATGAAGGCATAACAGTGAGTGGCGGTACATTCAATGCAGAGCAACTTGCGGTGGGGGAAGGGCGATCGCCCCATGCAATACAGCCCAATGAGCCGCGTGATGACTTTCTGCCACCGCTAGAAGAACTGCAAGCAGAAATTCAGCGGCTAGAATCAACTGCACCAGACTCACCCAACCTGGCAACCTTGCATGACCAATTAGGACGAGTCTATGCCGATCGCGTCACGACTGGAAAAGCAGCAGACTTAGATCAAGAACGACAAGCGGCGATCGCATCCTTTCAAACCGCAATCGACCACTATCAGCAGCTCGATCGAAAATCTGCTCAGGCTGCTGCTTTGAATCGACTGGGAAACTTTCTGTACTCTCAATCTAGATTTAGAGACGCGATCGACTTCTATCAGCAGTCGTTAGCGATCCAATGCGAGATTGGCGATCGACAAGGAGAAGCTGCATCTTTGGGTGGTCTCGGTAGTGCCTACTACTCGTTAGGGCAATACCCGCAGGCGATCGACTTCCATCAGCAGTCGTTAGCGATCGATCGCGAGATTGGCGATCGACGAGGGGAAGCTGTTACCCTTTTCAACCTAGCATTCGCCCTTGCTAAGCTTGACCAACATTGGGAGGGGGTGCAGAGGCTCAATCAAGCCAAGCAACTGTACACCGCTCTCAAACTTGATCACAAGGTAGAAAAATGTGATGCTGCCATCTACGACTTCAATAGAATCATTGCGGCAAAACCTCGCCCAGTCCCTCCTAAACTTCATGAGGAGCCACCGGTGCCTGACTGGTGGGAGAAGTCTTTACCAACTTCTACTCAGCCTAAGTTACGGCGCAGTCAACAGCAAGTGCCGCTGTGGGTCTACTTTTTGATGGGCTTGGCGATCGCCCTGCTGATTGCGTGGCTGCTTTAGTGTTTGCGACTGCACAACGAATGGATCAGGTGACATTGCCAATGGGAGTCGATGCAATGGCAATGTGAGGCGATGCAGAAGGATGCGATCGCGCTACAGCGTTAATGAAGGCGATCGCCTTGCTGCTGTCAGCCCATGCATTGGCAATGGATTAAGATTTTTGGGTAATGCGATCGCCTGCATTTACACCAAACATCATAAAGTTTGTTCGCTGAGATCTTGCACCAGACTGGTCTGTTACCCAATGCCCCGCCCTGGAATCAATTCCGGGCTAATCGCTGAAGTCAGTTGAAACTGACTAAAATGCTAAACCGATGATTTAGCAGAGATATCACCTTACCCAACTCGCTCAATCCATAACAATATTACGATTCAGAAGGCGCGGGTGCGGAAGGTGCGGGTGCCGGAGCAGGCGCAGGGGTTGGAATAGGGGTAGGGGTTGGAATAGGGGCAGGCGCTGGCGCAGGGGTTGGAATAGGGGCTATGGAGGGAAGATCGGGTGTGACGGGTTCCTCTGCGCCAGGGCTATTTGTGGGTTCAGGATCGGGAGTTTCGCCAGGGTTTGGGGTGGGTTCAGCGCTGTTAGAGGGTTCGGGTTCTGGTGTGTCGGAAGGTGCATCAGTGGGAAAATCTACTTCTGGAGACGGGCTACTTGCTGCCTCAGGCGTTGCGGTTTCGGGTGTCGTCTCAGCGGCTTCGGGTGTTTCTGGTTCCGGATCAGATACAGTGATGCTGCGGCGATCGCCTCGTTCCTCTGCCCGTCGCGCCGCCTCCGAATCTGGCTGCACAAATTCAATTTCAATGGGATAACTTTCTCCGGCTCTGGCATTGTTCAAGCGAACTCGCCGCCGTGCCTGTTCCAGGGCTGCTCGATCGAGTTCAGGATTGCCGCTAGAGCGAGAAAGGATGACATCGACAGGGTTTCCCTGGTCATCGGTCTCGACCATCACTTGGGCAGTTCCTTCTGCCCCATCCGCACTTTCTGGATAGTCAAAGTTACAACCACGACAGCTAACTTCACGAGATCCGCCGCCTCGACGGAACCCCTCACCCTCGCCAGAGCCATCTCCTGTTCCATTGCCCTCACCAGAGCCATCCCCTGTTCCGCTGCCCTCGCCAGAGCCACCTCTGTCAGAACCAGTCGCTGTCGTTGTGCCATCATCCTCTCCTGCATTTCCAGTCGATCCACCGGAGTTAGGAGTGCCAAAAGGCGATGTCTGTCCACGAGCAGAACCGCGATTAAGTGCCGTTTGCCGTGCCTGTTCACGAGCGCGTCGCAATTCTTCCAGCAGATTGCTCAGGTTACGCTGCTCTGTTGCCTCAGCAACTTCCTCAGACGGCTCAAGCTCCTCTTCGGCTAATGGATCTTCAATAGGCTCTTCTTCAACGAGTTCCTCTTCAACTTCTTCTTCGACGGGTTCTTCGATAGCTTCAGCGATTGGAGTGGGTTCTAGCTCCTCTGGTTCTGGCTCCTCTACAATAGGCTCTTCTTGAGGAATTTCAGCGGCTGGGGGCGGTTCCACAAGGGTTGCGGCTCCAAAGCCTGATCCACCCCCTGATCCCACATCTGACTCAGCGATCGCCTCCTCCTGCTCCTCCAGTGGAATCTCCTCCACCATTTCTTCCTCTGGAGGCTCTGTCACAATAATCGTGATTTCTTCCTGTGCGACCTGACTGGGTTGCCAAATATCGTTGATTTTTAGGAACAGCCCGATGAGATGCAGGGTAAGTGACCCCGTAAGGCTGTAAATAATAAACCGCTTGAGAGTTTTTTCCTGCTGTTGACGCTGTTGAGCAACGGTATCTGATGCCATCCATCCTACCCGTGAATCACGACTGCACAGTGAGCTACTGCAAACCCTATTGAAAATTATTATTATCTGACCTGCTCATCCTAAAATTCAACCGCTATGCTGTCAATCCGTTGAGTCTAGTTGACAGATAGTTTGGTTTAGAACTCAAACAGTGATTTGGCAGAGGTTTTAGCGGTTTAATCAGCTTCGATGGCGAGCATCGAAAGAAATTTATTTTGAAAAGACTTTTTCCCGCTGCTAATGCTTGACATTGAGTATTCCAAGTCTTACTCTGCTTTTGAGAAGAGTTATCAACAAAAACTTTTACGTTAATTTGCCGATCCCGAAATTCGGCTCCGTTGTTGTGTGAACGCAAATGCTAATTATTGAACTGTTTTTGGCAGGTGGCATCGTCATGTACCCGTTATTGGTATTCTCGATTGTGGCGATCGCCCTGATTATCGAACGTCTCGTCTTTTGGGTGCGAATTAACCGCCGCCAGCGACGAGTGGTGCGTGATGTACTGCGAATTTATCAGCACGATTTTGATGCGGCATTACTCAAACTTAAGCAGAATGGTGATCTGCCCATTGCCCGCATCTTTTTAGAAGCCCTGGAAGTTGATCATTTTCCTCCCCATGCCTTCCGCCTCACCTTAGAAGGAGCAACCCAGGCAGAACTCCCCATCCTCCGGCGATTTAGTTCCATCTTCGATACAATCATCACGTCCTCACCCCTGTTGGGGCTATTGGGAACCGTGCTGGGGCTAATTCGTTCCTTTGCCTCTCTAAACCTGGGAAGTATTGGCAACGAAAGCGCATTGCAGGTGACGGGTGGTATCAGTGAAGCTCTCGTTTCAACAGCAGCCGGATTGGTTGTAGCTGTCTTTACCCTTCTCTTTGCCAGTATGTTTCGAGGGCTTTATCGACGGCAGATTGCGGCAATTCAGGAGTATGGCAGCCAGCTTGAAGTGTTGCACTTAGGCCGCCATGAGGGATTCAGCCCTGTTCCACAAGTCACGAGTTAAGTAGCTATGAATATTCCTGAAGAGTCAGATGATATTCCTCAAATTAACATCGTGCCAATGATTGATGTCATTTTCGCAATCCTGACATTTTTCATTATGTCATCATTATTCCTGACTCGATCTGAAGGACTTCCAGTCAGCTTGCCGCAAGCGCAGACAGCCCAATCCCAGCAGCAGAGCAAGATTACAGTGACCGTTGATGAGCGGGGAGATGTGTTTCTCGATAGCCAACCTATCCAGGTTGAAGATTTAGCAGAACAAGTCGAAACCCTAGTGGGAAACCAAGAACGGTTAGTTGTGATCAACGCAGATGAAAAGGTTGAGCATGGTCAAGTGATTGCTGTAATGGATCAATTGCGATCGGTAGAAGGTGTGCAATTAGGAGTCTCGACCCGCCGTCCCTAGTAGATACCAATCGTTCTTAATCACCATAACGACTGAACTGGTTATATCCAAACTCATCACTTTTGGCAGTTAAATGACGTGGCTTCAGCACATTTAAGTTCTCCCTCTAGGGGACGATCGCACTTTCTACGAGTTATCGGGTTATTTGTAGGCGTTTTGCTACTGTTTGTTTGTCTGCTGCTGAGTATCACATTTGGGGCAGCAGACATCCACCCAGGCACCGTTTGGCAAGCTCTAACTGGGTTTGATGGTTCAACTAACCATCTCATCATCACAACAGTAAGGTTGCCCCGCGCTATGATTGCGCTCACAGTTGGTGCAGCGTTAGCGGTTGCAGGATCGCTGATGCAGGGGCTGACACGAAACGTGCTGGCAGACCCAGGAATTTTAGGAATCAGTGCCGGAGCCGCTCTTGCTGTCGTTGCAGTAACGTTTTTTGTGGGCACTGCATCCGTTCAGATCTATACGTGGGTAGCTTTTGCGGGAGGAGCGATCGCCGCCATAGCTGTTTATAGTCTGGGTTCAATGGGGCGTAGCGGTATAACTCCTCTAAAGTTAATTTTGGCAGGAGCCGTATTTGCCTACTTAATGTCCGCCTTAACAACCACAATCCTGATCCTTAGTCAACGCACACTAGACGAAATCCGCTTTTGGCTAGCTGGATCGGTGGCTGGACGCGACTTAGACATTCTGCTGCAAGTTCTTCCTTATGTCTTGGTGGGCTTAATTGTTGCTTTCAGTTTAGGTAAACAAATTACTGCTCTGACGCTGGGTGAAGATGTCGCCAAAGGACTGGGACTTAACACAGGATGGGTAAAGGCGATCGCCATCATCACTGTTGTTTTGTTAGCTGGCAGTGCTGTTGCGTTGGCAGGTCCAATTGGGTTCGTTGGCTTAGTAATTCCTCACATCGTTCGTTTCTGGGTCGGTGTCGATTACCGCTGGATACTGCCCTACGCGGCGATATGGGGGGGCATCTTGCTATCAGTTGCAGATCTGGCGGCCCGGCTTGTGATTAAACCCCAAGAATTACCTGTGGGGATTATGATGTCCCTCATCGGTGCGCCATTTTTTATCTATTTAGCGCGATCGCAGGTAAAGCGCTAAGCTAAATGACTCTGACTTTCTCCATACCCCAATAGTTCATTAAGCTGTTCCCCAATATAATTGAAAGATACTTGGCGGAGGCATGAGTCATGGTTCCAGAAACTGTCCTAGACCTACAGACCGAAACTGAACTTAACTGGGAAGCCCCTTCTCCTCCTACTGACTTAATCTTTGATGATGGAGAACCCTTGGAGAGCAATCGTCATCGCGTTGCCATGAATGTGCTGATCCGCTCAGCCCAGCAGTTTCTTTTGCCCCGTCCGGATAGTTTTGTTGGCGGCAATATGTTCGTTTACTACAGTCGCCAGCAGGCGATGAACCGCGACTTTAGAGGACCTGATTTTTTTGCAGTACTGGGTGTTGAGCCAGATCGAGAACGGCAAGGTTGGGTGATTTGGGAAGAATCTGGTCGTTACCCCGATGTAATCATTGAACTTCTCTCTCCCACCACTGCCGCAGTCGATCGCGGTATTAAAAAAGATCTCTACGAACAAGTCTTTCGGACACCCGACTATTTTATCTTTGATCCCTTTGATCCGCATTCCCTTGCAGGTTGGCGGCTCGATTTGGCTCAGGGCTATCAGCCCCTTACTCCCAGCGATCGCGACTGGCTCTGGTGTGAAACTCTAGGTCTTTGGTTAGGCATCTGGGAAGGGGCGATTGACCGTGAGCCTGTAACCGGAAGCTGCTCATGGCTCAGATTCTATACTCCTCAGGGAGATTTAGTTTTGCTACCTGAGGAAGCAGCCCAGCAACGCGCCGAGCAAGAAAAACAACGCGCTGAGCGACTGGCTGCAAAGCTAAGGGAACTGGGAATTGACCCATCTACTCTATAGATTTCAAGGAAGATACATCTTACCCAGGAAAAACCAGGTATGTGCGTAGGGCAGTGTGTCTCCTTTTGAAAAAATGAGGGGCGATCGCACCATTCATCAAACCAGTCCATGATGTCACCTCCCTTCAGAAAAGCAACTCAGATAGTTGGATGAAGCGATCGCAACCCCATTCTATAGCGAGTACGTAGTTTTTATGGTTACACTACAGCTTCAGCAATTAGACATTCCACCAGGGCAACGAGTTTTGCTTCACAATGTAACATGGCATGAATTTGAATCCATTCTAGAAGAACTAGGTGAACATCGCGGTACCCGCATCGCCTATGACAATGGCACTTTAGAAATCATGGCTCCGTTACTAGAACATGAATCAGATAAAGAAATAATCGGTGATTTGCTCAAAGCATTCCTAGAAGAGCAGGAACTTGAGTTTTTAACGCTTGGCTCAACCACTTTTAAGAATCCTCAAACCCTAAAGGGAATTGAACCCGACCAATGTTTTTATATTCAGCATGAGTTAGCTGTACGAGGTAAGAAAAGCCTGGATTTAAGTATTGACCCACCTCCAGATTTAGCATTGGAAATAGACGTTACATCTCGTACTCATCCTGAAACCTATGCAGCTCTCGGTATTCCTGAACTCTGGCGGAGGGAAGGCAATCGCATTCAGATTTATGTGTTGCAGTCAGATCAATACGTTGAGGTGACAGATAGCCCCACCTTTCCAGGATGGCATCTTCATACCGTCATTCCAACCTATGTAGAGCAAAGCCGGGAAATCGGACGCAACAAAACTATGAGAGCTTTTCGTGCTTGGGTAAGAGAGAAAATGAGTCAGAAAGGCTGATTGATTGACAAAACTATCAACGCCGGCGGTTGTAAACCGTGCCTAGAGCAACAAAACCCGCCGTCGCGGGTTAAAGACGATTCTGGAGTCTGCGGAGGCAGACTTTGCCTTGATAGCAGCGGTTTTAACCGCCAGAGGTAAAAGATTTGCCAGTCAATCAGGTCAGAAAGACTAAGCGGCTACCAAATTTTTTGCATTTGAAGGACAAATCCAGGCAGTTCTGGATCACCACTGACTGCTTCAGGATTCTCTAAAATTTCGGGCAGTTGGCTTGGGCGGTAGAGATGAACTTTTTGCTGCCTGCGATCAATCAGCCAGCCCAGTAAAGCGCCATTGTCAATGTACTCTTGCATTTTGGCTTGCAGGGTGGTCAAGCTATCGCTAGCAGAACGCAACTCAATCACAAAATCTGGACAGATCGGCGCAAAAGACGCTTTTTGCTGATTACTCAGAGCATTCCACCGCTCCAGCCTAATCCAAGAGGCATCAGGAGAACGGGTTGCTCCATTAGGCAAGGTAAAGCCCGCACTGGAATCAAAGCTCTCACCCCTGCCATCCTGGTCAGCCCAATTTGCAAGCTGCTGAGAGATTTTAACGTTGCGGTTGCCTGTGTCTGAAAAGGCAGGGGGCATAATAATCACCTCTCCGTCAGCAGTACGCTCAATTCGCAAGTCGCGGTTTGCTTGACAGAATTCATAGAACTGCTCGTGGGACATGGAGGCGATCGCCGGCAGGTTGACCGTCAGCGGAGTATGTTCGGTGTGAATTAATAGCGTTGTCATAAGTAACTCTCGTTAAAAGTCAGGCAGCAATGAGTTGATCAAGCTGTAGTTCACACTGTTGAAATACATAGTTCACCGCCGCAAAAAGCTGCTCTAGTGATTGAATCGAGTAGAATATCCTGTTTCGAGTAAAATTTGACTCTTTGAGCTTGCCAAACTGCCAAAAGCTACCATTTGATGTAATACCAAAAATGGTTAGCTCAGGAAGTTCATTTAACCGTTGAGCGGCAATCATCTCTGCTAGACACTGCCCCCAGGCTCCATCAAAATCATCTTGCTTGGCTTCAACTAATACAAAATAAGGTTTATCAAACACAATCTTGCCAAGAGGCGACTTACGAGCCAGAATGTACTCTGGAAAGCCAGATAAGTTTGCATCACAACTCAGATACTTGTGACTCCACAAGATAAATTTATCGGCATAGATCTTCCAGATTTCTTTAAGAATGGGGTAAATAATATTCTCACAAATAGCAAATTCTGTACTGTTGGCAACACCCGCTTCCAACGTAAACTTTAAGTCTTCTCGAAAATAGTCAGAGATTGAAAACTCAACTTCCTCAATGAAGTTGTCTTCTGTGTAAGTAACCTGAAATTCTTTTAGCGTCTCACCTAAACTCTTATAGTTACTGAAAGTCATGATATTCTCTATTGCTAAATTGTGGACTGTACCAATTTGATTTTAGGCTTAGATGAGATCAGGTGAGCGTTCATAGGGGCGATCGCTTGCCTTATTTTGCTGCTTACAATAAATGGCTGCTTGAACCACCGTCTAAATTTTGGCTAATTCCTTATTCAGTCTGGCAACCAAAACACTATATCTGCTCATAGTTCTGTGCCCTGAGCGATCGCCTCCAGAATCTCTGGGCTTGGCATACTGCACTTCAACCAGATCGACCTCAAAATTGCTTAGAGATAGCAGCCGTGCTACTGCTTTGAAATAACCCTTTTCCGGCAATCCCCAAACGGCCAGGTCTAAGTCAGAAGTTTCGTGAAAGTTCTCACTTAGCAGTGACCCAAATGCCACCACGCGAGAGGCAGAAAACCCAAATGCCACCACGCGAGAGGCAGAAAACTCGGTTTTGAGAATTTGTGCAGCTCTCTTGGCAACCTCAAACCCGCGCAATCGACGCTGTTCCAACTCTGCTAATCGCTGCTGTTGACAGGTTTGAGCGGTGAGAATGTATTGTTGCATTTGTTCTAAGGATACATTCAACACGCTTAATACTCCATGAGTTCGCTGTATAACTCGTTGAGCTTTATTGAAATCTTAGCAACGATCAGCTTAGTTCTTCAGGGGGAGGGCAATCAGTCGAGTGATATAGAATTTGAATCGAGTAACTTAAATTTTAGAAGCCGAATCTTCCTTAAAAGATATCAGGCATCGGGAGCTGCACATATTCTGATCGAGCATGATTCCTCTCCATATATTTAATTTTAGGAAAGGCGTGTTGTGATGTCAGATTGGCAGCGGTAAGAAGCGCTACATGGTTGGCTGTCCCCCAAAAGAGAACCAACTCACGAACACCGTGATCTTGGTAAAGGCGTTTGATTGATGCGACGGTATCACTAACTAACTGCATAGCTTGTTCTGAACTCTCAATCTTATCAGTCTTAATCCAGAATAAAGTTAGATGTGGTACTGCTTGCTGTACATCCTGTAAGTAGTCTTCAATCCCAACGTACAGTGCAACCTCCGTTTGAGTATCGCCTAAGTTATTTGCTTTTCCTGGAACTAGCTGAGCGCAGTTAGGATCTCCTCCTGATAATGGTTTTAGTACCTCTTGATCTTTGTTGGTAATGACTTCCCCCTTTCTACCATAGCCATATAATTCAACGTTGTTTGTTCGGTCAAAGTGTTTGCCAATAGCCCACATTAGTCCTGTTTGGGCACCACCCAGGACTCTCACTTTGCGTATATCACCACGAATGTTTCCAGGTATGTTAGACAGCGATATAGTTATGGTTTTGACCATATCTTCCCAATCTGCACCAGTGAGCAGTTCTACTTTCTGGCGGGGTTCAAGACTAGGTCGAAACGTGAGTATAGGAGCATCAAGCCTCACGATGTTATCAGGAAGATCTGGCTCGCCTCGCCGTGATCCAGTACCTCGCTGATCCAGAAAAATGACTAAGTCAGACCACGTTTTGGGAATAGAGAGTTTATAAGCGGTTGCTGCAATCTTTTCTGCAATTGCGTCTGGGTTCGGTTTATTAGGATTTTGCTGACAGGCAGCACCAAGTCGATCAACTCTGTCACCATCTGGATGAAGAAACCGTTTTTTGAGCAAATCATGAGCTTTGACTAGCTCAAGAGGATTGCCAAGATAAACAGGAAGAATATGTTCGTCTCCCTCTTTGAGCGCAAGTGCCCATCTAAGTTCATCTTTGCACCATTCAGAGTTCAACGAAGCTTCGGAAAGGAAGAGCGTTACAGTGATTTGCTGCTGAACAGCCTGCTTCAGGACATCAATCAAAGAACCCATTTCCTGTAGCTCGTTATTATCGTACCAAGCCAGCACACCACGACGACCGAGTCGCTTAGCCACTGCCTCTACGAGAGTTTTGTCAGTAGACGAATGTGAAAGGAATGTTGAAACGAAACATGGTCTGCTGGAATTACTCAATAAAGCGTTCATAAGGTTCCCTTCAGTTTACAGTTGTCTAACTTGATTAATGTCGTCAGCTTTCTGGTTGAATGTATAATTCTCTCTCTTAACAAGTGTTTGCCCCATTCCCAACCGAGTTTTCATTCCAGTTCCAGCAAACTGGGCGTAGTGAATGAGTAAATTAGCAACGTTTGCCAGCAGCGGATCGGGGAGGGAAAGAATTTGTAAGGTGACGGTTCCCACAAAGCCTGTGACTCTGCCACTGTGGACGGGGAACGATCGCGTCTGAATGTTATGGCGCGAAACCGCAATGCTTTCGGATAAATAGTGAACCAATTCATCGCTACCCAAATACACGGGCGCAAAATGGTTCCAGCGCTCTAACCAACTGCGAAACATCAGAGACGGCAGAGGAAGCGGTAGGTAGATTCGGTTTTGTGAGAATGCGGTAGGCGTGGTGAATCTCAGGTCAAATCGTTTTTCTGGCTCTGGTTCTACTGCAACCAGGGTGTGATAAAGGTTTTCGTAACTAGTGATTTCGTCATCTCGATTAATAATATTAAATTTAGCTCCGAGGAGTTCTAATGTTGGAGGTAAGTCAGGATTGGAAGACTCGAAGGTGAGAGAGGCGATCGCCTTTGAAGCTGTTTCCTGCAAACCACACAGCGATAGCTGATAAAACTCATTAGGGTCAAAGGTGAGAAAATCTCTTGACGTGGTGCAGTAACCCATAATTCCAGAATAGACTACGGAGGGGACCGCTTCTCCACCTATGTCTAAGCTCATCCGTCGGTGCAACTCTTTGACTAGTTCCAGCCTATAGGATTGCGGTAGAGTTGTGGGTTCGGCAACCGTTAGTGTCCAGGTCGATCGAATTAGCATTGCTCACCTTTCGTTGTTTAGATTTCCCAGGAGTATGCCAGGCTTCTCGGCGACTACTGCCAATCTTTGATCGAGAGTGTGCCTTAGTAGAAAGATTGGATAGGATAATATTTGTCATATTCACTCATATAGCAATTCTAAGTGAATTGTGAGATTGACTTTTTAAGATCTGCGACTTCTTCGAGAAGTCGCAGATCTGGGACTTACAAATAGTTTAGAACTGCTATATGCGAGTAGCTGCTGCAAGAAACTCCGTCACAGCATCGTATTGATCTTCAAAGGAAATGTATTGGGTCAGTAATACTAAATCTAGATCGGGTAGAAATTGGCTATGGGTTGCTGGTTGATATTGTCTATCTTGTAGTTGATAAACTAGCAGTTCGTTATCTATCCAAAACCAAACTTCTGGAATGCCAATGCGTTTGTAAGATTCTAGTTTATCCAGTCCTCCACTGGTAATCACGACTTCAATTAGAAAATCAGGAATCCCTTTTTTAGTGCCTATGTTATAGGATTCGTCAGGTTCTCGTCTGACTCCTTGTTCTCGACTGCCCAACGTTGGAGCGCCTCGACCGTAAAATCGAATTCCTTTTGCTCTCATGTAAGCTTCGAGCAAGATGGCGATCGTTTTCTTCAAATCTTCATGTTCGTCACCTGTGGTCATAATTTCGACGCATCTATCTAGATAAGAAAGCTTCACTCCAGGAATGTCTTGGAATGCAGTAGCGATCGCCTCAAATTGCTCCCAGGCGATCGCTGGAATGACCATGTAGTCGTCTTGCTCTGCTTCGAGAAGATGAATGACCATTACTTCCTCCACGTTGTTCTAAAGCGGTTTAAACTTAACCCAGCCAAGAGCAGATGTGATTTCGCGGTCACGGTTAGCAACCACTCGTCTAGATTTGGGTGCTTCAAACCCAGGAGCAGAGTTTCGAGGATGACAGCGATCGCGCAAATTCGTTGTTAAATCATCATCTTCAAATCCTAGATGAATGGTTGTTCCTGGCAATCCGCTTGCCCAACCGACTCGAAGATTGTAGGGACAGCTTTCAACGTTATAAAACGTGTCTCGCAATTCTCCAAAATCTAGATTAATAGTTTCATGTTTATATTGAGCATTTGGATTATTTTGAATCATTTCCCAATAATCTAATTCGCATTCCCATTGCGCTTGAGCAAAGTCACTACAAATCTCTAATAATTCATCAATATTTTTAAATGGAATTTGCATTTCACTTTTATGCCGAAATTGCTTCAGCATCTTTTGATCCAGAGTCAAGGTGAATTCAGTCAAAACATTTGTGGCAAGCTCAACGTAAAC
Source organism: Leptolyngbyaceae cyanobacterium RM1_406_9 (assembly GCA_012033355.1). Classification (GTDB taxonomy): domain Bacteria; phylum Cyanobacteriota; class Cyanobacteriia; order Elainellales; family Elainellaceae; genus JAAUTN01. Next base: position 16,286 of record JAAUQZ010000038.1, read on the forward strand.
GGGTGTGCGATACTTTGCCCTCCAATGCTGATCGTGGCTAACAACAATCACCTCTGCAACGATTGGGCAATTACTATCTGATTGTCTAGGCTCATAAATAAGAGGCTTTGAATCAGTTACACGAATTGCCCGCATAAAGTCTCGATTTGCATCTTCTGCCTTACCAAGTGCCTTCTGCCCTGAATTAATATCGTAAATATCAAAGCTATGGAAGAGATGTTTCATGAATAAATCGTCTATGTGTTTCTTATTGTATTCAGAAAACGGCTTTTCAAGCTTTTTCTGAGGCTTATCGCTTCCGCCATATTTTTGCTTTTCTTTATGATCATGTGTCTTTATTTTTGCTCTAAGAGTCTTCTCAATTTCGCTCATTCTCGCTTCTGGAGGAACGTGAAAGGTTTCTGACTTTAGCAGTAGATGGTAGGCGATCGCCGTCCGAATGGCTCCTTTAATCGACGATCCGGGAATGTAGAGTTGCCCCAAACCGTTGCGAATCATGGGTCTGAGGTCAACAATCGGTTGATCTGTCCAGCGCAAGCTGCGTGTCACTTTTGGGAAAATTGGCTGTCCGTTAGTGTCCTGTGCTTGCCACCAGGTTTCACCAAAGGCTTGCTCTAAAATGGGCAAGATGGTTTCTCGTTGGGCGATCGCATACAAATAATCTGGCAACCGTCCCTGTTTGTAAAGCGATCGCGCTAAAGCTTCAGCATTGGGCTGATAGACAAATTTGGACGTAGCCACATACTCAAATGGACTCAGCTTTGACACTTCAGAGCCGATGTGCAGCATCGGACTGATGAGTTGAATCTTACACGAGTCCAATGTTTGAGGTTTGGTGAGAGAGGTAGAGGAGAGCATGAATTTAGGATGCCAGGTGAATAGGGAGGCTCAGGCTGATACCGCTGCGGTAAATGGAGTGTGCTTTGAATTTTTCTGGTGTAACGTCGGCTAACATGCCGTTCATCGGTTGCGGAAAGACTGACCCTTCCGTAAACATCTGCACCGCCTGCCGTCGCGCTTGCTGCCCTGATACAGGTGAGACAATCCAGCCGCTACGCTCTCGCAAGGTGTAGCTAGCTCCCTGTAAATAGTCGGAGCTAAAGGGACTTTGCCAGAGCAGGCTAATTAAGCTGTATGCATTAGGTTGTGATAAATGAATCACATCTTTCCAGTGCGAATCTAGCGGTTGCCAAGTTGCCTCAAATCGTCCGGCTCCGCTCGATTTTTCACCGCCGATGCCGTCTTCGCCCAGTAGGTTTAATGCTGCTTCTAGCTGTGTTTCGAGTACTGGATCGGCGGTAGGAAAGTGAATTAGAAAATAGAGTCCGGCTTCTGGTTGAAATTGCACAAAACCAACATGGTAAAAATTGCTGGCGCGAGTGGTGCGATCGAGACTCACTTTAGGAATGCGTTGAGTCTGAAACGTTTTGCCATAGTCAAAGGTGTGTTCAGCTTCAAGGTTCCCAGACGTTTTGGGCTGCTTTACTTTTAGCTCAAGTTCTGCCCGATCTGCACTGGTAAAGCCTTCCCCTTGATACCAGCGCTGCCAGATTTTGAGGGGCAAGTAGTTCAGTTTTTTGTATTCTTTGGCGATCGCCAGATCATCTTCTGGATAACCTTTAGGATTCTTGAGGGGATGGGGAAGATAATAGATTTCGCCATGATAAATGAATGTAGAACTGAGGCAAAAGGGAGACTTTAACAATGGCGATTGCTCTGGTTGGGGAAACCGCGCCAGTAATTGCTCTACTGCGTCACGACCAAATAGCCTCGCATAAGCACTAACCCAGGCGCTAAACAAGGTGTCTGAGTAAGCCCGTTCATTGGAGGCTTCCATGCCGATTCCTAAGTCACCAAAGTGAACAGGATTGCGACCGAAATCAAGTTTGACCAACTTCCAGATGGACACGCTAGCTGCCTCCCGGAAGCAACTGCTGCTCAATGCTGCCAAAGCTGCCCAGCAAATCGGTTGTGTCATCAAAAGTAAGGGGGGCAGTCCAATCAATGGTGCCGCTGCCAATGGTTCGATATTGGTCAAGGCGGCGATAAAAGAACTGGATCTGCTGAAATTTAATCTTGCCGTAGCCGCGTGAGCCGTGACCGCCTAGCGCGTCGTCTTCCAGAATTGCCAGGGCGATCGCCAGATTCTTCAAATCTTCAATCACCTGCGCTTCATTCTCAATGGTGTAAACCAACTCAAACTTAAAGGCTGATCCTGCGGGTACACGCTCGACCTGGCGAGGGTTTGCCGCCGCAGTGATGCGATCGATGCCATTCTCAAATTTCCACTCGGTCATGTATAGTCCGGTGTCAACTCGCTTGAGCTTTTCTGCTGAGGTTGGTTCTAGATGACAATCTCGCACAATTAGCCTCGCGGGTGAATTATCTCCTCGTTTGATCTTGACGTGTTCAAGCCCATTAATTATTTTTGGGGCGACACCTTCTACCCGTTCAACAGATTCCCTGTCCTCAAGTCCACTGCTAAGAATCCAACAATTACTTCCTCCTGTTGAGCCAAACAAGCGGCTAACTGGACAAGTGCTTGCTCCCTCAAACCACACATATTGATCGGGCTTGTCCTTAGTACTCACATCAGTGTAGCCATTGACAAGATCATCACTCTCGTAACGATAGATTCCATTACCTTCTCGATTTAGCGATCTGTTGTGCAAGCGTTCCAGGATCGATCGCAACTTACCTTTAATCGATGAACCAGGGAGATAGGGCTGCTGGGTAAGTGGGTCACGAATTACAGGTTTGTCTAATCCACCAATATCTAACGTTTCGCCACCGCCACCAATGTGCAGTCCGGTTTCGACTAAAAGAGTGCTTTCAATTCGGATTTTGCCAGCCAGTTGCTTTTGAGGTCTTTCAACTACGGTCACTGATTTCTTCCTCCTGCTGCTTTGTGATATGCAATAACTGACTCAATCAAATAAACAAGATGATAGAAGTCTTCTCTGAATCTCTCTTTATCTTCTTCTGTCTTGATCAAATCAACTCTCGTAATGCTGTCAATAGCAGCGCTAATAACTTGGCTGAAGGAGTCAAGTGCTGGTCTTTCTCGCTTATCTGAACGTCCAACTGCATAAGCTAGCTTTGGTTTAAGTACTTGTAGCTCCACTTCCAATTTATCTAAGCTGATGCTATCCTCCTGTCTCAACTCAGCCTTCACACGATTTATAGCATCAAGAAACTTACGAACTTGATTAGTTTTTACATTCTGCTCGGCAAGATAGTACCCTAAAGCTTTAGTATGCGTAACAAGATTACGAATTGAATAACCTCGTAATGATTTAGGGGTTTTGAGACTTCTTATATTTCCTAGCATTTCCTCGGAAATATCCTCCATCTTGGATCTTCAGATTTCTTTGGTTTGGGTGCTGGATTTAGCATCATTGTTAATGTTAAGTACGCTTAAGCAGTTCGAGCCAGGTGGCGATCGCCCGATCCTACACTTGCAGGATTTGGCTGACCGTGAGTATCAACTCTGGAAATGTTTGAGACTGAATTGGAGCATCCCCTTGATAAACGGTTTCTTCGTAGAGTCCTTCGATTAGCAAAAGGATGGTTACTTTTTGTTCAATCGGGTCAACAATCCAGTATTCGGGAATCCCAAATGAAGCATATTCGGCTCGCTTAAATCGGTAATCTCGTTTAACGGAGTCAGGGCTGACAATTTCAACTGCCAATGCTGCGTCAGACTCAATCACTGCGGATACATCTAGTTTGTCTCGAATTCCTTCAAGAGGGGCGATGCAGATATCGGGTAGACGTGACCGACGAGGCGCAGTTCGCACACCAATGAGTTGCATGGCTGCCCAGGGTAGCTGAAGCCGAGTTATTTCAGTGATAAACGTATTTACCAGAAAATAGATAATCAAGGCATGACGACCCGTAGGAGGATTCACCAGAATCAGTTCCCCATCTTCTAGCTCATAGCGATTATCGGTACCGTCATCGTAGGTAAGATACTCTTCAAATGTCAGTTTGGTTTTAGGAGGGGTTGTAAACATAATTTGAAAGGGTGCGTTACTATATTCGATTCAATCAACTGGAATAAAACACATTATAGAAACTCTGGTACTGACTTAAGGGGCTAAGATCTTCGACTTCTTCGAGAAGTCGAAGATCTGGGCGATCGCTTTTCGCTTACTTCGGTGTCATTGAGCTACGAGTTAAACACTCAATCCAGGTGGCGATCGCCCTAAAATAAGGCGCATTGTAAGGGCTTTTGAGTGAGGTGCGAACCGGATCAAAATTTGGATCGTCCCTAACGCATCTGGGTAATCGCGCAATGGTGTAAGCAATTTTGGGCAAATGCAGAAAGTAGCGAATGTCTTTTGCTTCGAGCGATTGTTGGTCTTCGATTTCTTTCAACATTTGCGTTTGCACTTGAGCCGTTGCCAGCAAATTTCGTACAAAGCTGCGAGATTGGTTCACTTCTAACTGCTGATCTAGACGTTTCACAAAAGGAAGCACACCAAACAGTCCTTTAACACCAAATAGTTCTTCAAATTGATGAGGCTTTATTTCCGTTTCCAGATATTTCTGATCCTCTGGTGCCAAAACAGTGGTTTCAGCAGCGCCTAACCACTCACTCCACTTAAACACTTCACCAAACAGCCCCAAACTGTCTCGTCCATTGGCTTTGGCATTATCTTCTGCGTGCCCTGCATCGCTTGCTGCTTGATAGAGCGGGTACTTGGCATCATCAAGGCTAATGCCACCGGACAGGGTGATATCTGGATGATTGCCTGTGTAGGCGCGAAATGCTTGATACACGTCGAATGCAAAGGCAACGACTTCATCCCAAGCACCGCTAATAAATAGATCATCGCCTCCGGCATAGATGAACAGCAGGTTTTCCCGCAAGTTTTTGTCTGGGTCTTTCTGAGGATCGTTTGGCGGATTTCGGGGGAGACGTTGAAAGTTGAGAGCGTCGCAGTAGTCGATAAAATTATGCTGCCGCTTCTCTGCCAAACTGTTGAGATACACCTTAAAGAAGTAAGTCATCTGTCTAGATAGGCTAGTCAGTCGGGGTAGAGTATATTTCTCTCCTAACCCTTTGGAGAAAATTTGACTGAGGCGATCGACATCCATTCGCAAGTAGCCGACGCGCTTAATTCCTTCTGCCTCTTGAGCAAACTCTTCCGCCCGCATGGTGCCAGGTTTAGTCTGGTCGTTCTCCTCAAACTCTACTTTGCTAGGTTGTGCATAGTTGGCATATAGCAGAGGTGTGACCTGTGACGTTTGATAATGGTTGACATCCCAATCATTTACCAGCAGAACTAGATCATCATCGGCAGCAATTCGCAGTGCTTCTTTTGGATCATTAAATAAGTAGTGATAAATTATTCCAGATTTAAGCTTGAGACGTAAGCGGGTTGGTGAAACATTGCGTCGAGACGATCGCACAATGGCTTTGACCCGTAGCAACTGTCCCCCTAAACGAAACATCCGCGCACACATGGCACAGGCTTCTACAGAATCAGGCTCTCCACGCTTCAAACGGGTCAGTCTTTTCACATCGTCCCGATGGCAAACCTTGCAGGGTTGGTGGCTCAGTTGTGGGTTAAGGATGGTGTCTAACTGATGCACAAACTTGCGGGTTGCTTGAGCAGCTAGCTTGTCATTTACCTGCTGCCAGATTTGAGCGAGTGGAGTCTGTTTGGAACCTGAAGCAGATTGGAGTTGGTCTACTGAGAATGACTCATGAGCGATCGCTAAAAACACCTTGCGCTGAAACGTTTCTAACAACCAATCATTGAAGTCTTCCTGAGTTCGTTCCAGAATTTCTTTTAGCGCGTCGGTTGCGGCAACGAGCAGATAAAACTTACTGGCTCCAGCATAAATTACATTAGTTCGTGGCAATCCCAATGCATCTAAAAGCTGCTGCACAATTTCCTCAGTTACCAGTTCCAGATAAAAGCTACGTGCCCGGAGGGACTTGAGCGCTCCGTCTGAGGAGATGGTGTAGATAAACTTTTGTACCCCCATCAAGTCCCCAGCAATTAGCACAACCTGATCGTCAGGGGGCTGCTGTGCCAGGGCAGCGGCGATAGCGGCGGTAGACCGAGCCAAATCAATCAGGGCAATGTCAGACTCACCAAAGCTGAGATGAGAACCAAACTTCTCCACAAATAGGGTTAGCTGAGAGAGGTTTTGAGAATCAAGATGAGTGATGTCCGTTCGGATATCCTCTTTCAGTTTTCTAAATCGTCATTGGAGGGGCGATCGCCTCTTGCATAGGGAATTGCGGGAGTTCTCATTGCCCCTGCTTCAGCCTTAAGCGCCCAGGCAGGGCGAAAGTGAGGTGATTTCTGTTGATGAGATAGCTGAATCCGATCAAATACTAATTGAAGACAGTCAAGCTGCTGATTCTTAGCCCAACCTAGTATTTCTTGTGCTTTTGTAACAATCTCGGTAGTAAACTTAGAGGTTGAATCTCCGAAGCTACTGCCAGCAAGCCAGGAGTCAGCTTCAGCCCATTTTGCTAAAATCACAACAGCTTGTTGAATCACCTGCAAGGCAGCGGATTGAGAGGAAATCGAAGTCTCGGACATTTTATCGCCAAAGCTTGCAAGGTTGACCTGATCAGTGAAGCTGAAACCTGTAGGGTGCATTAGGACACACCTTGCAACTCACAACCCCAAGTCCTCTATGAAGAAATACGGTTTTGTTCATAGATATAGTGCATAATTTAACCGATACGAGAACGTCGGCAGTGATCTGAATCAACAATATCTGAATCAACTCCAGAATTGCGACTTCCTAGAGAAGCGAAATTCTTTACAGCGATCGCCCCCATTCCTCAACCCTAACTAGTCTCATTAGATCGAAAATAGGTTTACTGTGCATCCGATCCGCCCTCACCCTAAATCTCCTCTCAAGCTTGAGAGAGGGCCTTTGAGGCTTGGCTCTCCTTCTCCCAACCATTGGGAGAAGGGGTTGGGGGATGAGGGCAAACCCAAGCTTTGCGATCTACTGAGTCTGCAATTCGGCGTTGCTAATTGAAGAGATGAGTTCTCGTAGGGGCGAACCCAGCTTACAGCCATTTTTGAATGGGTAAGCCGCAGCGTAGGGGCGGTTCGCGAACCGCCCCTACCAGGTTTTGTGGTGTATCCAAGTGAAAATTGCTGTAAGTTGATACCAATGACGACCGTTCGCCCCTACCGGAGGCACCGGGACAGGCAAATCATCCTTGCATTCAGCAACGCCTAGCTTGAAGTCGTTTTAGAGGTCTTTTGACCCAGATCTTGCGCCAAGCTGGTTTTTGCCCGATGACCTGCCCTGGAATCAATTCCGGGCTAATAGCCCAAGTCAGTTGAAACTGACTAAAATGCCCTCTAGAAGATCAGTTCAACTCGTTTCAACGAGTTTTAGCTTTGAGCCTGAGATTGATCTCAAGGCTCTAGTGCAATGCCGCCCGCTACTGGTGCAAGATCTCTGCTGATCGACTTTGAAGGCTCTCAACGTCGCTTCAGAGGCTCTCGAAGTCACGTTGGAGGTCCTCGAAGTCACGTTGGAGGGCTGGATTAGAGGAATTCACCGAAACAAAGAGTGATCGCCACTGAGCCTATGTACCAAATTACCCAAAACTACGGATCTCTCGCTTTGAAGGGCAGAGCTAGAGTAAGCCCGTTGTATAAAGTTCAACTAAATATCTGGAGTGCGCTACATTATGGCTTATCAAAAAAGACGGTCTGCTACTTTAGAAAAAGCACAAGCGCGGCTGCGCGGCTTACGGACTCTTCTGGCGGCGTTGCAATTGGGGAATGGGCTAACGCTGCAAAACTATGCGGCTTTGATTGAGGCGGTCACTGCCTTACTGGAAGCTCATAATCTTGCCCTGGCTGAAGCCGATCGCACTCGTATCGAACTTGCCGAAATGGAAGTGTCGCTATCTGCACTGTCGTCTCGGATTTTGAGTGCGGTTGCTGCGACCTATGGCAAGGACAGCAAGGAGTATGAGTTGGCAGGTGGAAAATTTCCCAGCAATTATAGACGGACTAAAAAGCAACTGGAGCCTACCAGTTTAAATGAGTTTCAAGTCAGCAATGGAACCTCAAATGTTGCTTCATCGAATGGCAGTGCAACGAATGGCACGACCAGAGTGAACTCGTAGGGAGGGCAGAGGGGCTGCTGATCAGAGCAAGACAGGGGCGATCGCTCTCCCACCAGATCTGCGACTTCTCAGAGAAGTCGCAGATCTTTATTATGAGTTTCTAAACTCATCTTACTGGGTATCTGCGATCGCCCCATAGCGCAGCAAAATTCGCAACACCTCACCGGGGTTGAGGGTTAGCCTGAGTTCTGCGTCAGCCGGGAGAATTTCTGGACTCCATAAGCCTGCTTCGGCATAGCGTAAGTTGTGTAACTGGTGAATCGTGTGTTGCACGAGCGTGGGTGAGCCGATCAGCAAATGGCGAATCGGCTCTCGGTTAGGATAGCGCAGGGGTAAGGGGGTAAGAGAGGATGAAGAGGGAGGGGGGAGGGGGAGATGGGATGATGAGGAGGAAGTAGGCACAGGGGTCTGTCGTAGCAGGGTAGGGGCTGCGGCACGGGTGATGAGTTTGGCAGTCATGGGTTTTCCTTAAAATGAAACAGCGGGGAGGAAAACCCAAAAATTCAGCCGCCCCAAACGTCATGACAAACTGGAGCGGCTGAAAATAGGGATAAAATACCTTCAGCCCTCAGACTGGTGCAATCAGTCGAAAGGGTTAGCTGTCGGGAGTTGTTGCAAGCAACTTTCGGCAGCGCGACTAAATTTTTGGGTCTGCAACTTGAAAGGACTTATTCTATCAAAGTCGCATTGCAGCATTAAATCTTATCGGAATAGGATTAGTCAAGTATAAAAAAGCTCACTTTATCGGGCTAATCAAACTCTGGTGCCCAAATGCTGCTAATCTCCATTTCCCACCCTGGCAGCAGCTCTGGCGCCGTGAAAACATCCCCATTTTTGAGAACATCTGTTGGATCGGCTTGATTCGGACGATACACTTCTAGCGTCTGGGTTCTAGGGTCAACCACGACCCCTACAGCCATGCCTAATGTTAGATAGTCTCTCACTTTTTGCCGCTGTTTTTCTAGGGAGTCAGATTTAGAAACGACTTCAAACGCAAGATCAGGAATCAACTGAGCAAAATCCTGGGTAGTCCGTCGCAGCCGCACCGCACGAATAAAAGAACAGTCTGGGGCGCGAACGTCGCCTGCTGCATTCGGCAGCTTAAAGCCAGCACTAGAACCTGTCACTCGTCCTAACCTATGAGGTCTTACCCAATTGCCCAACTGCCTGGCAATCTCTACCGCAATCTCATCAGGCTCTAATCCAGACGGACTCATGATAATAATCTCTCCATCAATCAGTTCCATCTGATAGTCAGAAGCTTGCTCTTGCAGCTTTTCCAGGTCTTTGACAGTGAGAGACATAGAACCTCTACAGACGGGTGCTGTTTTGATTATAAGAGAGAGGAGGGGGGTGGAAGCGGGAAGAGGGCAGGCGAGGCGATCGCTTCCAGTCAGCGGCTCTGACCAGAAACCTGATTCAGTGGGCAGGCAAAACCGGGAAGTAAGGGCGATGTTAAAGGATCACTAGCCTGTAGGGTGGCGACTAGCACGAGCATCGCGTTATCGCGACGGTAAACCTGCACTTGGCGCAGTTTTTTATCCACAATCCAATACTCCTGCACTCCCTGTTGAGAGTAGAGTTTGAGCCTAGCGCTATATGATGAGAATTAGCTGATCTGTATTTTCGATTCTATGCATTCTCCCTTTCCTGGAATGAATCCTTATCTAGAGAATTCAGAACTGTGGTCAGCGGTTCACAGCCGTTTGATCGTGGCGATCGCCGATGAACTGGTGGATCACCTGAGCGAGAAATATAGAGTCGAGGTAGAAAAACGGACTTACTTGAGCAGTGATGATGAGGGCGTTTTAGTCCGCATTCCAGATGTGGCTGTAGTCACAAAGCGCACTCAAGAGGAAACCGCTGCGGGAACACAAACCCTGTTGCCACAGCCTGAAAAGGTCATTGTTCCAATCGCAGCAGAAGTCACCGAACGATACCTCGAAATTCGAGAGGCTGCAACCGGAACAGTGGTTACGGTGATTGAGTTACTATCTCCTAAAAACAAACGCTCGGGTGAGGGACGGTTAGCTTATGAGCGCAAGCGAAATCAGGTGCTAGCCAGCGCCACTCACTTAGTCGAGATTGACTTATTGCGGGGTGGCAAACCATTACCGATTTTAAGACAGCCTGCAAGCGACTACCGAATATTGATTTCTCGCAGCCATCAGCGTCCTACGGGCGATCTGTATACCTTCAGTTTGCGTCAGCCAATCCCAGCGATTCCGATACCGCTCTTACCCCATGAGCCAGAACCTATTTTAGAACTACAAAAGTTGTTGAATTATGTCTATCAGCGAGGACGCTACTACCTTGTGATTGACTACACCGCCCCACCCCAGCCTCCGTTATCTGAGGGCGATCGCCAGTGGGCAACAACATTGCTTAACTGAAGAGTTTTCATGCAACGCCTCAAATGCCTCAGGGTAGTCGCCCAGGGCATGAAACACCACTCCCAAATTGCCATGGGCTAAGCCAGTTCCCAGCCGATCGCCAATGGCCTCAGCGATCGCTAACTGCTGTCGGTAGCAGTCCGCCGCCATTGGGTACTCCCCAATGGCGCTGTGGGCGTTGCCTAAGTTGCCCAGTCCGACCAGGGCGTTGCCTTCGCCGAGGCGATCGCCAGCCACCGCTCTTGGTAGTCAATAGCAGCAGCATAGTCGCCCAGAGCATAGCAAATTTCACCCAGGTGGCTCAGCACCATTCCCCGATCAACTGGGTCGCCTGCGGTTTGAAAGATTTTAAGGCTGCGATCGCAATAAGTCTGGGCTTGATCGTAGTTCCCCTGGGATTGGTACACTGCCCCCACAAATTGCAGTAAGCGTCCCTGCCACTGAGGTTCTACGTGGTCAACCAGGGCTTCGTAGAGCTTCATCTGTTCGGGCAGGTAGCCCCACAGCTTGAGCTGGTAGTGCAATTGGGCTTGAGCAGGAGTATCCAGTTTGTGCAGCATCAGGCTCAGCGCCCGCTGCCATTCTTCGATCTCGCAGAGGTGATAAAACGCTTCTAGATAGCCTCTCACCTGCTCCAGGTTTGGTCCCTCTGCTGGGGGCTGGTAGCGGGTCAGCCAATTGACAATGGACTGCCAGCGGGTGCGGCGGGTGCAGGGCTGCACGTGACGAATGCGGGACGGGTCGATGCCGAGAGAGGAGAGCATGAATTAGGGATGCGGGATGAGGGATGGGGGATGGGGGCAAGACAATAGTTGTTTAGTCCATCTAAACTAGAGGGTAAACTCTCTTTAAGAGTAATGGCATGACTTTAGAAGAAGCCGTTCTACAAAATCTACGGGAACTTCCGCCAGATCAGCGCAAGGCGGTCTTAGATTTCACTGAGTTTTTGCGTAGCAAAATGACCTCACCCAGATCGAATCAAAGTCCTAAAGGTCTATGGGCTGATCTGGATATAGATATTTCCGAGGACGATCTATCCACATCCCGCCAGGAAGTGTGGGGCGATTTTCCCAGGGAGATAGCCCTTTGAAGAGTGTCTTAGTCGATACCCATGTAGCTATTGTTCAAGGATAAACTCGACAGGGTAACGTAACCCACGAATACAGGGTTTACCGTGACATATCTCTGGATTGTGCGTAATACGTTGCAATAAGTTCTTTTCCATCGTTGGCTCAACTTTTGATTCTGTAGAATAGGCGATCGCGCCTACCGTTTCTCCAGTTTAAGCCGCGATCGCCTCGTTGCTGCCTGTGATTTTTGGATTCTTGGATTGGAGAGCGACCCTTTGTATGTTTAGAGGAATTGAACGGGAGGTTTGTCCTGGACAGGATACCCCGTGCCCACATTTCCGTCCCCTTGCGGGGTAAGGGAAATAGAAGGAAGACGGAAGAGCGAGGCAGATAAGAAAGAGCGATCGCCCTCATTGGAAGAGCGATTTTTCCTTCCTTCTTTTTCTGCATCTTTCCTCCGTCCTCCGTCCTCATCCTTCTATCTTCCAAA
>JAAUQZ010000354.1 GCA_012033355.1 Leptolyngbyaceae cyanobacterium RM1_406_9
TTCAATCCAGCGTTATACTCAGACCAGTTGCGGATGCGGTATTGAGGTTTCATGGCGTGGTTTTGGTGTGGTAATTGAAACTTACCATCTCTCTACCCTTCGCAATCTCTCTTCATGCAACAACGCCCATTGAAAATCCAAAATCGTTTTTAATGCTGGGTGTTAAAGTAAACGTAGTCATGTTCATTGCCTTACCTCCATGCCTAAGCAACTCACCATCGCTCAAGCCCAGCAACAGCTTCCTGATCTCCCTAATGAGTTGAATGATGAGCCTATCATCATCACTCAAGACGGCGTTCCTGTTATGGCTGCGTTGAGCTATACACATCTGACTCAACTACTCGAAACTCTCGACATTCTTACCGACGCTGAATTTGTTACCAAACTCCGCCAAAGCATGATGCAAGCTGAACGAGGAAATACTGTCGATTGGGAGAGCGCTAAAGCACAGCTAGGGTTATGAGTGATGAGTGATGAGTGATGAGTGATGAGTGATGAGTGATGAGTTCGACAGCGTAAAGTACGAGATTCAACTTACACCTCTCGCTCTGGAGATGTTAATTGCAGTCAAAGATCGGCGAGAACAAGAAAAACTGCGCGATCGCATTGACCAGCTTAAAATCGATCCTGAAAAACAAGGAAAAGCACTTGTAGACAACCTCTCAGGATTCCGCAGTATTCGAGCTGTTGGGCAGCGCTATCGCATTGTTTATAAGGTTGAACAGCAGCAAGTTCTTGTTGTGATAGTTGGAGTGGGCAGACGCAAAGATGGAGACAAAAAGGATATTTACGCTCTGCTGGAGAAGCTACTGGAAGGATAAAGCGATCGCCCCTCAATCAAGCGACCTCAGCAAAAACTGGTGAAGGTGGACTAATCCCCTCATCCTCACAGTATTCTAGATAGCTGGCGATCATCGATTGAGTTTCTACGCTAAGAGTTCAGCCTGTTAAGCTAAAAGCATTCTCCTACAGCAAAGCGGTTATGCAATCCCTCAACATTGACCTACCCAAATCAGTGGCAGATGCTTTAACAGCCTACACAACTGACCGAGGCATCTCTTCACCTACAGAAGTTGTACAGACTGCTCTAGAAGAATTTTTATTGCAACAGGGATATTTAGCTCAGAAGAGAAGCAGCTTACGGCTCACTCCTGCCTCTCAAGGCAGTGGTTTTAGGGATACATCCGTGAATCACGATCAGGTTTTGGCTGAACAAGTGCAGATGCAGAAGTTACCCAAGCAATCAACGTGAAGGGAATGATTGCCGATACAGGTCCTCTATATGCAACCATTGATCCAGATGATCAATATCATGACCAGGCACAATCTGAACTGAAGCGAATTGAGACAGACAAGCTGTTTGTAATCGTTCCAATTCCTGTTTATTTAGAAACTTATAGCTTGCTGCTCTATCGACTTGGGTTTAGTCAAGCACTTCGCTTTGCTAGAGAGTGTAACGATGTCGCCTGTTTAGTCAGCCCTTCTTTAAAGCACTATCAAACCGCAGTAGCAAAAGTTGCTCAATTCCCAGATCAACGAATTACATTAGCTGATGCCGTGATAGCCGTTCTTGCTGCCGAGAGGGCTTTACCTGTCTGGACGTATGATTATCACTTTGACGTGATGCGAGTTCAAGTTTGGCGTTAGAAGGGGCGATCGCCCCTCAATCAAGCGACCTCAGCAAAAACGGGTGAAGGCGGACTAACCCCCTCATCCTCACAGTATTCTAGATAGCTGGCGATCTCCTCTTGAGCATTCTGCACAGCCTCTTCATAGGTTTTGCTATAAATGCAGGGCTGCATTGCAATTTTAGTAAACTCAGGCAGCGTCACCAGGTAAAGCTGATCTTCCTTTGACCATTAAATTAACAAGCTATAGAGGTGGTTCATCGGTGTCTGACTCCAGTTGCCTAATCGCTTTTTGCAGGTGCTTCTCCAGGTATAGCGGCACATCTATTCATACGATCGCCCTCTGACTGAAAAAGCCCCCGGAAGTCTTGCCGTGTTTCGACTCTGGGGGCTTCGTCATTCAGTTCACTCCTCACAGTTATCAATATAGAACTGTATCGAGGGGAGAATGGCGATCGCGTGACACTTCATGCAGGTGTCCCTTTGGTGATGACACTTCAGAGTCATCTTCTGTCGCTTCAAAGTCATATCTGAGCAGGGGAAACAGCACATTTGTCTCAGGGCTGTCACATTATTTTCATACTTCCGGTCTAAGCTTTGGGGAGTGGTTGAGGAGCAAACGGTGCAAAAAATTTGCTCAATCACCCGATCAGATGAGACGGAGGAGGGAGGTGCGATCGCCCTTCTCCCATTTAACCTAATAACATTCTATGTTTTGACCTAAGAAGTCGAGCCGAGTAATGAAACCGACGCTGCGAAACCGATTGATTCAATTCCTTCAGGAAGAGTTGGCAATTCCTGCAAAGGGAATTGCGATCGCGCTGCGCCACGATGAAGAGATCCCCAACCACTTGCCAATGGTGCTGTGGCAGTATGGGCTAGTCACGCTCGAACAGCTTGACAAGATTTTTGACTGGCTAGAAACAGCATCGGTGACAAGGTAAGGAGATCATGGGTTATTCCGCTGGATAACCAGCTACCCCTTACCCCCCTGATCGCCGCTGCAACTCACCAACTTGCTGAAGGTCAACGTTACCGCCGCTAACGATCACGCCAACGCGAGAATTATTTGCCTTGACAATGCCTTCTAGCAAGGCAGTGGCGGCCAAAGCCCCGGTTGGTTCGACGACAATTTTGAGCCGTTCCCAGAGGAAAAACATCGTTCGCAGCAGCGCTTCATCGGATACGGAAACCATGTCGTGAACGTAATGCATCACCAAAGGGAAAGTAATTTTGCCGAGGGAGGGAGTTCGCGCTCCGTCGGCAATGGTAGCGGGGTTGTGGACGGTTTGCAGGGTTTTGCTGTGAAAGGAGCGGACAGCATCATCGCCCAGGGTTGGCTCCACGCCAATGACTCGACAGTCTGGGGAAAGAGTGTGAGCGCGATCGCACACCCCGACAATAAGCCACCTCCCCCACAGCAAACCAGCAGCAAATCTAACTCACCAACAGTTTCAAATAGTTCTTTAGCGGCAGTACCCTGCCCAGCGACCACATCAGGATGATCAAACGGAGGAATAAGCGTGAGCTGGCGATCGCTTACCATTTGTTCACACAGTTTCTCTCGCGTTGTCTCATCTCGATCGTAGAGAATGACCTCTGCACCATAGCTACGAGTAGCGGACTGCTTCACAACGGGGGCATCCTGGGGCATTACGATTGTAGTGGGAATGTTAAGGAGTTTGCCAGAGAGGGCGATCGCCTGAGCGTGATTACCAGATGAGTAAGTCAGCACTCCTTGCCGCTGTTGCTTAACCGAAAGCTGTGACAGAGCATTGTAGGCTCCTCGAAATTTAAAGGACCCCGTCCGCTGAAAGTTCTCACACTTAAAGAAAACCTGGTTTCCAATCAGTTGATCAACCGTTCTAGAGGTTAACACCGGAGTTTGGTTTGCTGTGCCGTTGAGAGAACTAGCAGCGGCTTCAATCTTGGTGTAAGTCACTTCATTTGTATTTGACATTTTCACAACACTCATTAATGCTGAGATCTGCGACTTCTCTGAGAAGTCGCAGATCTTAATCTCTTGGTTAATACGGAAATGAGTTGAACGCCTATTGAATTTGTGACAATACGCTTTCAGGAATCAATACCTGATCGATTGCATGAATCACTCCATTGGAGGCCTCGATATCTGCCTCAATCACGTCAACACCATTCACCGAAAGGTTGCGACCTCTTCGGCTAACGGTAATTTCGCTCCGTTCTAACGTTCTAAGCGATTGTGATCCAGAAAAATCTTCTACATAATAAGGAGTTCTTTCTGCCACAACGTGATAAGCCAACACCTGTGCTAGCAGTTCGCGATCGCTTGCCAGAGCTTGCAAAACATCATCAGGGACGGCATCAAAAGCGGCATCGGTGGGCGCAAAGACAGTAAACCTGCCGTAGCCCTTTAAATCTTCTGCCATACCCAATTCGGTCAACAGTCCTATCAATGTGCTGAAGGAGCCGCTAGCAGTTGCAACGTCAATGATGTCACCTTCTGTTTGAGCCACTAGTGTTTCGGGCAGAAGTGTAGCCTGAGGATTGTTCTCAGGTGAGTTGGTGGGGTGGGCGATCGCCAAACTCACCATCAGACTGCTTCCAGCAAACCCAATTAGAGCGATCGCGTTCAGGTCAAACCTGCGGTTATTAGCTTTCATCGTGTTTCCTCTGCGGAGTTGCAATTGCCTTATTCAATCAGATATTTCTGCGGCCAAACATCCTCCAATCGGGGGCATAGCAATTTAATGAAACTAAAAATTAGTCAGTAGGGCAGGTTTAGCAAACCTGTAATGGTCAGGAATCAGGGGTTTAGTGAAACCTGCCCCTACGGTAGAATGCGCCTTCCAACACTTTTGTCAGTCAACCAGCGCCCACCCTATACAAGCGATCGCTGCATTCCCGTTAGATAAAGCTATACCTGTAGCCGCTTAGAAATCACCTTCGTTATAAGTTCAGCAAAAAGCAGAGCGAGAAGGTTTAAATTTTGTAGCAGCTTTAAGTCAGGATGCAGTGTGGCATAGTGGCGATTGACCTGTT
>JAAUQZ010000039.1 GCA_012033355.1 Leptolyngbyaceae cyanobacterium RM1_406_9
CAGGCACAACACAAAATCTAAATAAATTGCGGGTTAACGGTTACTATGACAGCGAAAATAAGGATAGCTATCCGCCCTTTTTTGGCCTATGGCAGCAATGGTCTAGGCAGCGAATCTGGCTACATCACTAAAGCGGACAATTTCTTTGATAACAAAACTGAAGTTGACCTGACAGATTGGTTTAGTGGAAAGGTTCAGGATGCCAGATTACGGTTTGCTGCTAGATCTGGTTTCTTTGATAGCAAGCTCGACCGGAATGACATGATCAAACTCTTCCGTAATGCAAAAGATGGAGGAGTCGTTGACTCAACGGAACTTAAAGATCTACGCTTCCTGGTTAACGATAAGTCTTACATCGTGATGGATGATCATGTGCAGGTGCTGTCTGGCAAAGTCATTAACAGCAATGCAGCAAACCTACAGTATCAAGGTAAATCTTTAGGCAATTTGAGTGCAGGTAGCAGCAACGCTCATCTGGAGAAGCTAGTGAATAAGTGGTTTTTGGGTGGCGATCGCCCCACCGCTTCTAGTACCTATCGCTATACAAGCGGCTCTCTGTTCCAAAATGGTGTGAGCTATCAGGATATCAAACAAGGTAACGCTAGTAACTGCTACTTCTTAGGAGGTCTGGCGGCAACAGCGCTGCGTTCTCCTGGTTTGATTCAAGATATGTTTATTGATAATGGTGACAACACATACACCGTTCGCTTCTTCAATAAAGGAGTTGCCGATTACGTTACAGTAGACCGATATCTACCCGTTAATTCACTAGGCCAATTTACTTACGCTAGCAAGGGGGGCATTACAGTCGCGCCTCAAATGAGTTGTGGGTTGCTTTAGCAGAAAAAGCCTATGCCCAAGTCAACTCATCCGGCTGGATCTATCGCTGGAATAGCGACCACTCCAATTCCTATCAGGGAATTAACAATGGCTGGTTTGGAGATGCGATTCAGGATATTACAGCGAAAGGTTCTTCTCTTCGTAACTCTCTAAACTTTGATGCTTTAGTCAAAGCCTATGCAGACGGAAGAATGATTGGAGTTACTTCAAAAGCAAGCACTCAAATCGCATCTACGGTTGTCTATAACCACGTTTATGTATTGACGGGCTATAATTCATCCACCCAAAGATTTACCTTATTCAATCCTTGGGGAGTGAGTGGTGGATATGAAAATGGATCTTCCAAACCCGGAATCTTGAATATGACCTGGAGCGAGTTGACTGCAAACTTCAGCAGTTGGGACTCTTCTATTGGTTAAACCTAGCAAGCTCAAATTGAATTGGTATTACGTAGTTAACAGGAAACCAGGAGTAAAGCTTAGCCTTTCTCCTGGTTTCAGGTATTTGTGAGATGGTATGTAATCAACGGCATTGTTTTTTGAGATAGGGTGCCCATATCCTGTTCAAAATCCCCAAGGAGCATCTTGATCTGCTCCAGATGTTTGGGCTGAATCGTTCGCTGTCCTTTTAGCCAGCGAGTGACCAGGGAACGGTCTACCTGGAGGGCATCGGCGAGTTGAGCTTTGGTCATGCCTTTTGCATCGAGTGCTGCTTGAATTGCGTCATTGGTCAGTACAGGAGAAGGAACGTGGGTTCGCTCAGGTTTTAGCGAGACAGGGACATGAGCACCGAGCTTTTCCTGAATTTTGACCGAAGGTTTGATGATAACGATCGCCTTCAGCCAAGTCGCTAACCAGTTTCGAGGGCGATAGCCTGACTCAAAATCATCACTCAATGACCAGGACGGTCTGATACTTTCTGGATAAGTTACCGGATCAAAGTCGATTTCCCATCCCAACTCTTTCAACGTGAGTAGAGCACTATCCCACTGATCGATCAATTTGACACGGCGCAGGCGGTCTTTCTGAACACTTTCTAAAAGTTCTTTTGGCTCTAGCCGTTCCAACAAGGTTTGCACTTCATAGCGACCATCATCTCGAATTCGACTCATGATGGTGAGGAAAATAGCAAGTTTGGAGGCTAGCCTTTGCCGATAGGGGTTAATTTGTAATGTACTTTTTGCTAAATAGCCATACTGAAAGAGGGCTTCTTTGGCGCTGCCATCATCACTGGCGTTGAGAAACTTTTCAGTCCAGACTCCGGGACGAACTTTGATATATAACTCATCAGGATCGCCAGCCTCGTAGGTTGGCGAGTCAGGCTGGTTGATATCCATTGTCAATGCTAACTGACCCGCATAGCCTAAGCCCTCCAAAATCCACATTGCGCCGCGCTCAACGTTGTAGCGTTTTGCGCCAATGTTGATATTTTTGACTAATACAGAAAGGCTACAGACCAACTCTACCAAGTGCCCGATTTTCTTGAGTTTTTGGGCGATTGTAATGTCCGTGCGTTTGTCCCAACCAAAGAGTCGAATCAGGTCAGTGCCCTTTAGCCGAATTTGTTCTGCCCAAGGCTCATCGGAGTCGGTTGCATAGGAGGAGAAAATTAGAAACACATAGGCAGCCTCTGGACCAAACTGCTGAATGATTTCCCATGCGGCTTTGCCTGGAACTAGCTCAATTTGCTGACTAGAAGGACTTTGACGAACAATATGATGTTGGATAAATCCTTCTCCAACTAGCTTTTGCCAGTAAGGATATTCTCCATCTTCCCATTGTGAGTTGATGAGTGCCTGTGCACCCGTGAGAATTGGATAACCTGTTGCGACTCGCTCAACTTCTGTGTCTTGAAATAGTGGCTCACGGGTAGTGGCATCAACAGATTGGATACCGAGCAGTCTATCAATTTCAACTGTATTTTGCCCTGAGAGGTCTAGATGCCGCAACCATTGGCTAGCCGTGTGAAAAGCGCAGGCACTCATGACTAACGACTCGCGCCACTCATCTCCCTCGGTTAAGTTAACACCCGACTCCAGCGACAGCATTCCGGCAACGGAGCAATCAGAGGGAATTAGCCCTTCTCGGTGCCATTGGTTAAGCCGAGTCAAAATCCAGCTTGCGGTCTTGCTCCAGAATTCCTCAGTTCTCAGGACTGAGCGAAAGCGGCGTTCAAGCCTTAACAGGGTTTGCTTTTGCAGAATGCCAAGTTTGTCTTCGCCATAGAGATTCGTCTTGGCGCTGTCTTTGAGCCGTGTATTTGCTAGATGTAGCCTGAACTGATTGATTCCAGTAGCAACGTTAACCAGCACTAGATGTAGGAATGCTCTGTCTGTCCTTAGCTTGGCAGCGTAGTCTAGCACCTGCTTCTGCTCTGGGAGTGATGCAGGGTTAGAAAGAGGCTCTGCCAGAGTAGGAGTAGCGTCTAGGACAAGGTTTTCAAGCTGGGTCACGGGTGTCTCACAGAGAAGCGAATTCACATCGGCTTAGTATAACCCTGAACGCGGAAGATCAAAATCTGTCTGTTGGAATTGACAATGGAGAGAATTAATTCTGTCAGGATTTATCTACTGAGAATTGTTTAATCCTTCTAAATAAAGAGATTGAGCGATCGCCTCCATCCTTATCTAATTGTTATGTAAGACTAGAATCATGCAACTTTAGCTCTAGGATCGGTCAACATAAAACGAGTGTACTAGCAGCAGTTCCTGCTCGATCCTCTGCGCTA
The DNA here is from genome assembly GCA_012033355.1 of Leptolyngbyaceae cyanobacterium RM1_406_9. Classification (GTDB taxonomy): domain Bacteria; phylum Cyanobacteriota; class Cyanobacteriia; order Elainellales; family Elainellaceae; genus JAAUTN01. The sequence continues at coordinate 3,568 of JAAUQZ010000039.1, forward strand.
TATGTGGAGATAGCCCTCTAGAGGAGCTTGGACGAAGTTTATTCCTAGCGGAAATTTGCGAGAAGTTTAAACAGCTTAACAATTGACAAAATTGACATAGATTCTAGAATCGAGCTACATCATCTGGTATAGGGGTTTAGCAGATAATGAGGAGTTGACAAATTGACGATCAACTCTCGAATCGGGCAACAAAATCTGTCACTTTTAGGAGTTACCGCTAGATATAGCGTAGCCAGAAAGCTAGAGAGGGCTTTGTTTCGACTGAAGTAACTAGTTGTGGATGTACGATAAACTGTTGACAAATTGACAGTAAATTCTCGAATCGAGTAACAACTGTTTAGCTATTTGGTAACTCATTTAGAATTGACAAAGTTGACAGGCTGGCTAGTATTTCAAAACATTAGTCGTACATTACGCATATTAGTAGTTGTAACGTGAGTTGAAATTGCCGATTCAGACTAGATCAGAGCAACAAATGTGTTGACAAGATTGACAAGTTTTCTAGAGTGGTGAAACAAAGTTGCTGAGGAGCGATCGCAACTGCTCTAGTATGGCGCTACGAAAAAAAGTGTTGTCAAATTTCTCTGTCTAGAATCCGCTAACAAAACTGATCCCGAAACTCAGGCAGACAGATGGTTTTGATGACTGTTGCCAAATCTAAGAGAAGTTTTAACAGACGGTGTTGACTCAGCCAAGACTGAAAAAACAGCCTGTTTAATGATCAAACGCAAGTTTGGTAGTTAAGTATGAAAACCAGCACAGTTCGCTTTGAGAGCGTGTGTGAGTGGGAAGATACGTTTTTATCTCTGTTTCCTCATCGCTTTGATTATATTTGGGCAGCACATTCTGATGTGGGTGCGCCTGTCGAATGGAAAACTGAAAGCCGTCACCCCTTGTCAGATCGCTTAATTTCTCAAGGAGCATACCTTTACGGCGTTCGCTTTGGGGCTGAAACCAACTATTGTTTGCTGGATATTGACACAGGTAGTCTCTATCACCCTAAACGAGATCCGCTAGCAATCTCGCGAATTGCTGCTGCGCTGGAGCCTTTAGGACTAGCTAGCTACATTGCCTGTACTTCTAGTTACAGTGGTGGGTTACATCTTTATTTCCCGTTTCAGCAAGCTCAAAGTTCATGGCAGTTGGCGATCGCTCTTGCCTGTTTGCTCGAAAATGCTGGATTTAAACTTCAACCCGGACAATTGGAGAGTTTTCCAAATCCTAAACCTTATGCGGCAGATGGAAACTTGAGCTTATTCAATGCTCATCGATTGCCGCTACAAATTGGTTCTTATCTGTTAAATGAGTCTTGGCAGCCTATTTGGACTGATTCTCAAACTTTTATGAGTCGATGGGTGTTGGCTCAGCAGCATAATGACATTGATGGAAAAATACTTAAACAGATTCTCAAGCAGTCTAAGCGAAAGCATTTTGGTGTCTCTGGCAAGGCTGAGAAGTTTATTAATGACTTGAATGCTGAGATTGAGATGGGCTGGACAGGACATGGACAAACCAATCGTTTGCTGGGTCGCATCACTATGAGAGTATACATTTTTCATCACATTCTCTCTGGTGGAGAGCCGTTAAGAGGGGAGGCTCTGGTCAATGAAATTGTAGAAACGGCTCGATCTTTGCCTGGATATAGTGAGTGGTGCCGCCATCAGCATGAGATTACTTATCGAGCAGAGGAATGGGCACGATGTATTGAGAACAGTCATTACTTTCATTTTGGTCATCAAGCTACAAATTCTAAACCTGTATCCCAAGATCCCGAATTGGTGACTGCAATTGATCAGTCTCCTTCCTGGAATCAGCGACAGTCTGCTGTAACCAGGGATCGGATTAGAAAGGCGATCGCCGACTTACTTGAGAAAGACAGTTTACCTTCACGAGCAACAGCCCGGTTTCAGGCACTGTTGCAATACGGTGTAGGAGGTGCTTCCCTCTATCGGCATCGAGATCTATGGCATCCCGCTCATCTCGTGGAATTCCTCCCAAACCCCCCGATCATCAAAACGGACAGCCAGTTAGATTGCGTTGAGGACGCATCTAACTGGCTCAGTCCTTCAAGCTTATTACCTACGGATGGCGGTAATAATATAGTTGACGAGGGTTTGAGCGATCGCCCCCGCTCTAACCTTCCTCCTAATGACAGTAATGGTGATGATGGTATTGGTGATAACGCTGTTTCTATAAGTTCTGAGGTTCCTTTCACTTCCTCGGAATCACCTTTAGGAGTGGAACACATTCAACAGGCACTCTCTAACATCAAAGCGGCTCAGTCTGCTTTTCAAGAGGCTACTCGTCAGGCTCAGACTGAATATCAGCGTATTAAAGCAGAAGCGGCGGAACAGCGACATATTGCCCGAATGCAGCAATTCCTTGATTCGGGTGACCCGATCTTGGTTGCAGAAGCACTGTCTTGGGCGCGGATTAATCCAGGGATATTGCGAGCTTAGAGAAGTTGACTAACTCCCTGTCGAAGCGAGTTTGAGTGGGCTTGAGTTTTATACCAATTCTCTATGAAGCTGCATAGAACAAGGGGCTTAAGCTCCTTGTCTCACCAGGGTTCATTGTGTGCAAGCTCAAATTGAATTGGTATTAGTCCAAGTCAGAATCAAAGAAGAGATTGGGAATGGGCGATTCTTTAGAGTATTTTCCTAATGAAGGTTAGAGAGAAGTGGTAAATTTGGATGTTTAATCCCACAGAAGTTTTTGAAACGTTGGGGTGATTCGCACTATCAGATGCATCCATTCGTCTCAAATTGTCTCGAAACAATTGTTTTTTAGCTGCACTTACCTATGACAAAAGTAACTCGGTCTGTGTCATCAAGGGTTGCGATTACTTTTATCCTCGCTACATTCGGAATCCAGTCTCCTGCGCTAGCAGGCTCTCTAGTGCTGGTAGGTGGAAACTGGGCTTTTCCTGGAAGTGGGGGTGATGAGGAAACCTATGGCATTTCTATCTATGAAGAGATTGTTGATCTGGCGGGAGGAACTGCTCGCGCCAAAATTGGCATTATTTCTACTGCTAGCAACAATCCGCCTCGCTCAGCAGGCTTTTACCTGGAAGATTTTGCAGCTTTGTATGGTGACTCGGTTGATGTAGAGTACATTCCAATTACACGGGATGACTGTAATAGCTATAAGAATGATCCTAACTCCTCGGTTGCGAGTCAAATTAGCGATCGCAACGCTTTCATCTTTACAGGTGGAGATCAGTCTTTCATCACCGATTGCTTCTTTAACGAAGACGCGGCTACTCAAACTCGCACTGATACTGCTTTAATCAAATCGCTGCGACAACAGTTTGACGAGGGTGCAGTAATTGCAGGCACCAGTGCCGGAACCGCTGTGCAGCCCAGCGCACCAATGGTGACAAATGGAGAAAGCTACGAGGCTCTGCGAGATGGATCAGTTAGCTTTGTGGGTAGTCCACCTTTTAACAACACGCTGTATTATAATCCGTTGGGAGGGTTAGGCTTCTTTGAGTATGGTTTATTAGATAGTCACTTCAGCGAACGCGGACGGCAGGGACGCATTATTCGCCTTGCCTCAGATCTGGGTGTTGACAAAGCTTATGGTGTAGACGAAAATACAGCGTTGGTTGTCACCAATGCGGGAACTGAGACGGTTAACTTCTCAATTTTGGGGCAGGGAGGAGTATCTATCTTTGACGTGTCTGAGTCCACTATAGGTGAGAAGGATGGTTACTGGACGATTGCTGGAGTCCAGGAAACCTATTTGACCGAGGGCGATCAGTTCAATCCGCTAACGGACGAAACCACTTTTGGGAATAAAACATCTTTAACTGGAAGTGAGCAATCTGGAGAAGTTCCTGTAGAGAAAAATATCTTTAGCTATTTTGATGATGATCTGGGTACTTGGACTGAGCCACGTGCTTTTACAGAGACGGCGATCGCCCTCTTTAACAGCACTGAAACTCAATCTTTGGGTGAGAGCTTTGAGTCTGAGCCAACTTATGGTGTAGTTCTCACCAAATCTGCTGAAGCAGCCGGATTCTCTGGTGTTGATAGCTTGGGAAATGTGCGCTACTCCTTTGCAGACCTAGAGATTGCGATCGCCCCTGTTCCTGAACCTGGAACACTTTTGGGGCTATTTAGTGTTGGTGCTTTGGGCGTGGGATATCGACGTAAGCGAAAGCGCTAATGCTAAGTTGGTAGTTATTAGACTGGCAATAAAAGAGATGCCATTGCCGTAGGGTGCTGTTGGCGATCGCGTAACGCACCAAAATCGTCGCCGAACGCACCCTACGCAATCTTCTCACTATCTGGTTGCTGCCAGTTCAGGGTGAACGGGCAGAGAGGAGCGTTCGATGACCTGATCAATCAAGCCATATGCTGCTGCTTCCTCAGCTGACATAAAGAAATCTCGTTCGGTATCCTGCTCAATCTGCTCCAGGGATTTTCCTGTGTAGTTCGCCATGCGCTGGTTAATTTGGCGTTTTAAATAGAGGATTTCCCTGGCTTGAATTTCGATATCCACCGCTTGTCCCTGTGCGCCACCAGAAGGCTGGTGAATCATAATCCGCGAACTAGGTAGACTGCTGCGCTTGCCTTTTGCACCCGCACCTAGCAGGAAGGAACCCATGCTGGCCGCCATGCCGTAGCAGATTGTGCAAACATCTGGGCGAATGTGATGCATTGTGTCATAGATGCCCAAACCAGCCAGCACCGAGCCACCTGGAGAATTAATGTACAGGTAGATGTCCTTTTCTGGATCTTCTCCTTCCAAAAACAGCATTTGGGCCACAATGCGGTTTGCTGTTTCTGACTCGACGGGTTCTGCTAAAAAAATGATGCGATTTCGCAGCAAGCAAGAGTAGATGTCGAAAGCTCTCTCTCCTCGACCGGATTGTTCAATAACGGTAGGAATCATGGCGTGGGTTGCTCCTGATGAGTAATGGAATGGGCAATAGGTCAAGATTGCAGAGGAATAATTTGGCTGACATGACCTGCTGCAATTTGCCAGCGATTTTGGCGCTGGAGCCAGACGCGGGTAAAGCGATAGGTTTCTGAGAAGGCTTGTCCGTTCAAGATTCCGTCAATTTCTGCTTTGAGGGTGACGACGACGCAATCGCTGCTGTAAGGATGAATTTGGCGATCGCTAATCTCCAATTTTGTGTATTGGAAAATTCCAGAGCGGTGAGCTTGCAGGTCGTATTATTTATTGCCTATAAAACCTGTGTGCATCGTCCAAACCAGGTCATCAGCAATCAGTTCATCTAGCACGGCAACGTCGCTGTTGAGCATGGCGTGTTGCAGCTTTGCCTCCAGATGTTCAATGATGTCATTTCCCATGAGGGGGCTTCTCCTCGGTGAGTTAAGAAGTGAGTTTTCGCTGTTAGACACAGCAATTCCTGTCCCGGATATCTAATTCCATCGGTTGATTTAATACGTTTGGCAATCTTTGATTGAGCAAGTAAGTCCACTCAACCATGCCAAAGTAGAAGAACCTGGAGGCGATCGCCGCTCCTGATAGGTCAGTCAGTAAGGGGGCTGATGAGTTGGATGGAGTTTCGTCAGGTGAGTTAAAGAAGGGGGGAATTGCTGCTTTTGAGGCAAGGGGAATTTTGGAGCAGAATGGCTCAAACTGATGAGCCGTGCCAAGACGATTTTGGCTGGCTACAGCAACAGTGTAGCTGTATTGATGATGTTTCAGACGCAGTTGCGTTCCACCCTCAACAGTCGTGAGTGTCCAGACTACTAGGGAAGGTTCAGCGGTGGGAGACTCCTGCCAGGTGTAAGCCAAGCGCGTGGGTTCCCTCAGTTCCACCACTTCACACTGAATAATTGTTGTAATGCCTGGCAAGGGATGGCTGTAAAACCGAAACTTGTGTCCCAGCTTTGGTTCAAAGTCATTCTCCATCATCCAATCTGTGAGGGCACGGCGATCGGTCAACACTTGCCATACTCGTTCTGGTGGATGCGGATAAAACATCTCCAGGTGAACAGGTTGACTCATGGGTTTTCCTCCAGATAGTCACCAAGAGCATCCAGTTTTTGCTGCCAGAACGGTTCATATCGGGCAACCCACTCCGACACCTGCCGTAGGGGGATTGGGTTGAGTCGATAGAGCCGCTGCCGCCCCGATTTTTGCTGACTCACCAGCCCTGCATTACACAGGATTTGGAGATGCTGTGAGATGGCGGGTAGTGACATCTCAAAGGGTTCAGCAAGCTGCTTGACGGGTTGCTCTCCCGATCGCAACCGATCGAGAATGGCCCGACGAGTGGGGTCAGCGATCGCCTGAAATATATCAGCACTGGCAACGGGTCTACTCATCAAATAATTTAAGCGAATGCTTAACTAACCGCAGTATAGATAAGCATTCGCTTAATTGTCAACCGGGTTACACATTTGCTTCATCCAATACCGTTTTCATGAAGCTGATAATCAATCTATAGCACTCCTAAATCAGTTGTAACGCGAGCGGGTTGTGAGAGGCGCACCCTGCCGAGGTGCGCCTCTCACAACCCATTTGGGATTGCCATAATTTGAGCCTGAGCAGCGATCGCCCAGGCCAAAACTGCACGATATTGGGGTCACTTTTCGGCTCGCAGGATGGATTACATTTTGGCTGCAAACTGGGCTGGCGATCGTTTCAGTACTGATTCTGAATCTTTGCAGTTACCGGATAACATCTTAGCGACGAAAACACTCCGGGCATTGGGATTGGCATCTTTTGGGCAGTTTGTGGTGTTTTGACCTTGCTGTTTGCCATCTTCCTGAAAAAATTGTTCGCGCTCTAGACATCTTGGTGGCAATGGCGAATATGACAGGCATCACGGCTCATTTTGTTAGGGTGATCGCCTCCCTCTGGCTACTAGAGCGTGTCAACCGCTGACTGTGATCAAGCTATGTTTGCACGGCATTTGCACGAGCAGGGCTTAATGATGGTTGATTAAGCCGACTTGATATTAGTGAGCAATGGCAGTGATGCCTTGAGGTTCCAGAACTTGACCGCTGTCTATGGTGGCGTAAATTAGCCAGCGATCGCCACAGTTGATCCGCTGCTGTACGGTGCATTCCAGAAACGCTAAGGCATCCTTGAGAATCAGACAGCCGTTGCTGGCAGGCTGAGTGTCGAGGGTGGCAAACGGGTTTACCCCTGGCTGGCTATGGATAGAAAAATGCCGTCTCAGGTTGCGCCCTTCTTTGAGAATGTTGAGGACAAAGCGATCGCCCGGAGACGCAAGCCGCTCGGCGTTTTGGTCGGTAGCGACAGACAGCATCAGCCCTGGTGGATTGAAGGATGCCTGGGATACCCAGGAGGTGAGAATGCCGCTGTGGTCGTCGCCCGATCGCGTCGTCACGATGCAAAGCGAACCGACAATGCGACTGATCGCTTGAGCGGTGCGATCGGTTTGGGTAGAGGTAATGACCTGGCGGGGCGATCGCAGTTTCTTGGTTTTCTTGAGAACCTGGGCAAATTCAGCCCCCGCTGCTTCACAAGTTTGCAAGGCAGTTGCATCGGGGCTAAAGCGAACCCGGATTGGCTCAAAGCCAAAGCGATAGTTAGCATCCTGTAGTTTTGTTTCAATTAAGTCGATCGCTTCACCGCTCCAGCCATAGGAGCCAAACACGCCTGCCAGCTTTGTTTTTGCCGCTGCTGACAGCACCAATCCCAGGGCAGTTTGAATTTGGGTTGGCGCATGACCGCCCAACGTCGGAGAGCCGATGATGAAACCGTCACACGCTTCGATCGATCGGGTAATCTCAGCGGGTTCCGCCTGCTCACAATTGATTGCCTCGACCGCTATGCCTGACTGAATCAAGCCCTGGGCGATCGCCTGAGCCAGGGTTGCCGTATTGCCATAGGCAGACGCATACAGTAGCGCCACTCTCATCTCCTGCGATTTTTGCTGCTGGCACCATTGGCGATAGTCATAGCTGAGGCGGCTCAGGCTGTAGCGCACGATCGCCCCATGCCCAGGTGCATACGCCCTAGCGGGAAAGGGAGCAAGCTTGTCGAGCGCAGCTTCAACCTGTTTGGCTTGGGCCGCGTGCAGGCAGTCAAAGTAATAGCGGCGATCGCCATCAAGCTGCTTCCAGTTCTCATCTAATATCTCATCGGCACACAGATGTACGCCAAACAGTTTGTCGGTGTAAAGCAGTTGTGTCTGCGGGTCATAGGTGCAGAGTCCGTCTGCCCAACGCGGTGTCGGAATGGGAATAAATTGCAGGTGATGGCCTTGTCCCAAATCTAATGTGTCATCCGATCGCACAATCTGAATTTTCCAATTGAGATAGGTCGCTTTGAGGGCGATCGCAGCAGGTTTAGAGCAAACCATCGTGACTTGGGGAGCTTTTTCAAGCAGAACGGTCAGCGTTGCAACTCGATTGGGATTCACATGACCCAAAATGATGTAGTCGAGCTTTGACAGATCGATTTGCTGCTCTAGTTCCTGCACAAAAATTTGGGTGAATGATTCTCCGGGTGGATCAATTAAGGCAGTGCGATCGCCCCCAATCAGGTAAGAATTGGCGGTTGTGCCTCGCTGACGGGCATATTCCATCTCAAACTTGAGGCGATCCCAAGTGCGCGATCGCAAAATCTGGGTGTGCAAACCAATTTCGGCAACTTGAACATCGCGCTGAGCTTGTCCAGTTGGGATATGAAGCATGGGTTTTCTCCTTACAGTTCAGAGCCATTAAGAATAGTGGCAATGGGTGGGGTCATCGGGGCGCGTAGTTCAGAGTCTGCCGTTTCAGCCGCATGGCGGGCGCGATGGCGGCGGGAAACCTTTTCTTCGGGATCAATGCCATCAAACGTAGGCGGTATCCAAACGCGCACAATTAGCAGAACCGCCAGCACTAGTAGAAAAGAACAGGTTGCTAATACTTGTGTCCAGGGAGTTTCGAGAATGCCGCGCACGATCACTTCGCGCAAAACAGACACGATCGACACTTCAACCGCAACCCCAATCGATACTCGATGTTCCTGCAAATAAATAATTAGCAGGCGAAACAGTTCTACCAAGATCAACAGAAACAAAATGTCGGAGGTGACATTTTGAAAATCTAGCGGCGGCAGCAGGGATAACACCATTTCCCGAAGCTGCATCACCATAAAGCTAAATAGCCCGATGCAAAGTGAAATCACAATTAGATCTTGAATGGCTTCAAGCAGACGAATGATGCCGCCGCTAAAAGCACATCTGACCAGTGCCCCGTTGTCTGTCTAAAGGGTTTCTGCATTGAAAAACTCCGATCAAATGAGGTAGTGCAAAAAATTTGAGGCTTAATTTTCTCGTTTTTCTCGTTCCTCTCGTTTTTCTCGTTCCTGGCTTCTAGCCAGGAATGCAGTACTGGAGGCTCTGCCTCCATTTGCAACGCAGCAGAGGCAGAGCCTCCGAAGGGCATTTCCAGGCGAAGCCTGGAAACGAGATATACGAGCCATAGCGTGAGCAAGTTGAGGCTTAATAGTGATTGCCAACTTTGCGGTGATGTACAGCGGTGAGTGCATCCAACTGAGCCACGCGGCCCGTCTGAACAGTGCTGTAGATGATCCAGTGATCGTTATTTTCCAGGCGACTCGTTACTTCACATTCGAGATAGGCGAGGGCATCTGCCAAAATCGGTGAACCATTTGTAGCGGCATAGGTTTTTACCCCTGCAAAGCGATCGCTCCCCGGTGCAAAGCGTTTCAGAAAATGCTTCATCAACGGCTGGGACTTGCCTTCCTGCAACACATTCAGGACGAAGCGATCGCCCGGATGCAGCAGTGCTTCCATCGCCCGATCTTTGGCAACTGCAATGGCTATGCCCAGCGGCTCCAGGCTTGCCTGCATCACCCAAGTGGCAATCATGGCGCTGGAAACATCCCCTTTCTTGGCGGTGAGTAAATAGAGCCCATTGCTGAGTCTGCCGAGGGCGCGATCGAGCTTTGAATCAATCGATTTCATCTGCTTAATGGTGCGATCACGAGTTACCCACTGCCCCAGATCGACCCCTGCCTCATTACAGATTTGGGCGATCGCCTGCGAGGGTGCTGCTTTCATTAAAATGGGCGGAAACGCTTCCAGTAAGCCAATTTCCTGAAACTGATTGCGTAAAGGATAAATTGGCTCATCCTCACCACCCCCTGACTCAAACAATCCGATCGCCTGCTTGGAGTGTGCCGCCGCCAGAATCGTACTCAACGCCGCATGAGCGCCAACATTGGACTGGGGCGGCATTCCAATCACCAGTCCGGCGGCACTGCTGACCAGTTCACGCACTTCTTGCAGCTCTGCACTGGCTAAATCAACCAGTTCAACCGCCGCTTCAGTTTTGATGATGCCGTGAGCGATCGCCCGTGCTATTTGCTCTGCATAGCCGTACTCTTCTGCGTAAAACACTGCGATCAATACATCTGTTTTAGCCTGTTCCTGGCTCCAGGTTCGATAAGCATCAACCCAGTCGGATAGGTGATGGCGCAGCAAAGGGCCGTGTCCGGTTGCAATGGTTTGAACCTCTAACTTCTCAATGCGTTTCAGCGCAGCCAACACCGATCGCGCATTAGGAGCCATCAAACAGTCGTAATAATATTTGTAGTCGGCAGCAATTAGCTCCGGATCTTCATCAAAGGTATGATCATCGCAGTAATGCATCCCAAAGGCATCACAGGTAAAAAGCACACCCGTTTTGTGATCAAAGGTAAAAATAGTGTCAGGCCAATGTAAATTTGGAGCCGAAACAAACTCCAATTCGTGACCCTGACCCAAATCGAGGCGATCGCCATTCTTCACCAGCAAATGCTGAAATGGGTGATGCACCATATTCTCCAAAAACTGAATTGCCACTTTTGCCCCAACCACTGTGATTTGTGGAGCCAGTTGCAGCACCTCTTTCACTAGTCCACTGTGATCGGGTTCGGTATGGCTGATAATCAAGTAATCAATCGACTGTGGATCGACTAAACCTGTCACCAAATCCAGATAAAGTGAGTGAAACTTTTGGTGACTTGTATCAACCAGAGCAATTTTATCGCCGCGAATCAAAAAGGAGTTGTAGGTCGTGCCGTTGTTGAGGACAAACTCAATGTCGAAGCGCTCTCGATCCCAGTCGAGCGATCGCATTGCCGTGGTTTCGGGCGCAATCTCGATCGTCTGCATGGTCAGACGAGTGGTCGGCTGAACAGCAGGCGGCTGGAGCGTAACTGCAACCATAAAAATCCTCCTCGCAACGTGAGTGTTTCTGCTTCGTTACACTCATCGTGACCTGACAACATATTTTTGTAAAATGTCAATATCCAAAGCTTTTGATAAGCAATTTCTATATTTTAATCGTCAATAGTTAAGCAAAACTGTAGGCTATGCAGGTTGAACAGTTCATCTTCAGGACGCGCCTCGTGACCCAGCTCCCCTTGTTCCCTCGTTCCTGGCTGAAAGCCAGGAATGCAGTTCTGGAGGCTCTGCCTCCATTCACCACTAGAGGCAGAGCCTCTAAACTGCATTTCCAGGCAGAGCCTAGAAACGAGGCAAAAGCAGCGGAACGAGGCAAGCAGCGGAACCGCGATCGCTGTTACTTCTTGACAAAATTAGCTGGATCTTGGTCACGCCGATGCTTCATGGGAATAGGTGGCCCCTGTCTATCGCCTGCCAGAGCAGCCGTTTTCTCTAATGCTTCCCGGAGCCGTTTGGCAGCGTAGATGGACATATCACGAGGGACGTTGATGCGATCGCGCAAATATCGCAACCCAAAATCAGAGTCACTGGGCGGAACACAAACTTCGTCCGTCATCATCAAAGTCAGGGCACAGCGTAGCGCCTGATCAAACAACTGATCATCCGCAGGGTTTACCCGAATGATATTTGTGCGGTGTTTAATCACACGAGATAGAGCTTCCTGACGAGAGCTTGGCGGTTCTGGATAGGTCACATCCGGCAAACCAAACCAGGAACCCTGATCTACTCGCTGCTGATTGATACGCGCCTGGGGTTCACCGTTTTCCCAGCAACCGCCCATTTGCGGCGGCAAGTCATGAACGTGAGTGTGAAAGTCACTTTGGGTGCCGCGATAGGTGGGTCGGCTCTCCATTGCCGTAAACCAGTCGGCAAAGTGAGGATTTTCCTCTCGCATGGAGTAGCCTTTGTAGTAATACAAACTGGCATTCATGCGCTCAACATAGGGCGTGAAAATCACATCGGCGGTGCCAAATTCTTCTAGAAAATAAGGGCCGGGAGTGCTAGCGAGGGTTGCCTCCACTTTTTCCACCACCTGGACAAACTGCTCACGGCTCCGCCGTTCCTGCTGAGGCGACGCAGGATAGCAAAGCCAAGCGCACCAAGCTCGAAACAGCAGTCGTTCCAATTGTCGCAGGGGAAGTACTCTGGCATCTTCCATCCCCTGACCCAGCGGGCCAAAAGTGCGCTCCAGGGCAAGCAAAATATCATCACTTTCGGTGATCATCCGTCCGTCAAGTTCCAGGGCGGGCAGCATTCCGGAGGGCACTTTGCGTTTGTACCAGCTTTCCTTTTCTCCGTAACAGAACATCGTGACTTTCTCGATACGATACGGGATTTGCTTTTCCTCAAGCCATAGCCAAACTTTCTGACAGTAAGGGCACCAGGCGTGGTTGTCGCGGTACAAAGTCACCCGCACCGCTGACTCACTTTGACCAAACAGACGCAGCCGTGCCTGAGCATTGGTCGGGCCGTTCACGGTGTCGAGTTGAAAATCTGTGAGGGCTTCAAGTTCTGCCCAACCGAGAGGAGCAAGAGTCATGCGATCGCCTGTGATAAATCATAAATCCTTTCAGAAATAGCTTATCCCAATTCTTTTGAAGGCTGAGCATTTTAGACAGCGCTCCCCCTTTCGCAAAATCTGCCGCAGCGAGAAGAATCAATGGAGCGAAGCAGTACTATTGAAATATTTTGCTAGTAATTGATATGGCTCCCAGTCTATTTCCGGGTGCGTTCTGATTTTTGTGTGAGTGCGGGCAGAATGCCCGCACTCACACAAAAATCAGTCTCTATTTTCCAACGGGTGTTTCAGGATGGCGATGCAAGATTGTTTGTGAAAGAAGGTTATGCGAGATGAGCAAACTTTACGTATTGCAAGCTTTTGTGCGTCTAATCTATCAATCGTTTCAACTGCCCATCTAGTTTCCTAAATTTTCAGATTAACCTTCTTACGTCCACCGGTTTAGAACGTCGCACGCACATTCTTCACAATACTTAATCTCAGCTTATTAGGAATAATTCTAAACTATCTCTCGTTGAGTCTATTGAGAAGAATAGTCAATAGGCTTGACGAGGGCTATTCTTTAATTAACAGCTATGCAAACTTGCGACAATCCGACTGTAAAGCGTGGCGGGTGGGCAGACAATGCTCGGTTTGCCAATTTCTATGGCTTATTCATTGCGGCTCTACATCCCACTTGAACTAGACCTCGCAAAACTGCTTGAGTCAAGAGGATGGATTTGATCGATACATCGCTGAGAGTAGAGAACACGAATTAATGCACCATTCAACGGAATCAGATCGAGAGAAACTATGGCAAAGATTGGTTTGTTTTACGGTACTCAAACTGGCAACACTCAGACGGTTGCAGAATTAATTCAGAAAGAGTTTGGCGGTGATAGCGTTGTGGATTTGCACGATATCTCTACCGCTGACCCCAGTGACTTTGAAGGATATGAGTGTTTGATTATAGGTTGTCCTACCTGGAACATTGGTGAACTACAAAGCGATTGGGAAGGCTTCTACGATGAGCTAGATGCGATCGCCTTTAACAGCAAAAAAGTCGCTTACTTTGGTGCAGGCGATCAGGTTGGCTATGCCGATAATTTTCAGGATGCGATGGGCATTTTGGAGGAAAAGATTTCGTCATTGGGTGGCACAACCGTTGGCTATTGGTCTACTGATGGCTATGACTTTAGTGAATCTAAAGCAATGCGTGACAGCAAATTTGTTGGATTGGCGATCGACGAGGACAATCAATCTGACCTGACGGATAGCCGCGTTCAGGCATGGGTCACTCAACTCAAACGTGAGTTTGGCGTGTAATAGATGATTTTGGAGCTGTGCCTAGCGCAGCTCCAAAAGTTAACGACTTCTAGCAAGGGAACTTTCCATGTCTCAAATTGCGGATGCGCTTTGGTTAAACGTCAATCCTCCCTTTCAAGGATTTGATCGCCCACTACTAAAGCATCTCACTCACCACATCTCGATCGCCCAGTGGGAATATTCTCAAACTCTAGATGAGCCAAATTCCTTAGAGATTGCACTGGTGTTGCTGCATGATTACTTAAAACATCACCATCGACCAATTCATTTACTGGGACATAGCACAGGAGGATTGTTGGGGTTGCTCTATGCTAGTCAACATCCAGAACGGGTGCGATCGCTCACACTCCTCTCGGTTGGGGTAAACCCTGCGGTTGATTGGCAGGCACACTACTATGCTCAACGCCGCTTCCTGCCCTGTAATCAGCAAACGGTACTACGGCAAATGGTCTATGGGTTACTAGGCTGTTCTCCCAAAGACACAACAGAGGCAATGGTTAAGCTGTTGGAGCAAGACCTCTATCAGTCTCTTTCACCCCACAGTTTGGTGCGATCGATGAACTTACTGCCCATTGCAGTTCAGGTGCCACTCCTAGTTTGTGGCAGCGTAGACGATGTAGTGATTGACCCTCATCAGCTTCGAGGCTGGCAGCAGCACTTGCATCACCCTGCATCACGGCTTTGGGTCTGTCCAGGTGGACGGTACTTCTTTCACTATTTCTACTCACAGCAGGTAAGTGAGCAAATTGCTCAATTCTGGCACTTTGTATCATTATCACAACCTTCATGCCATCCAACCCTATTGGATGTTAGCGCTTGATTTTCTCACTCTTTTAGGTATGAGTCACATCTCATTGCTAATTACCAGCTATCGTCCTGATCGTCAGCACCATTCCAAACCTCTAGATCCAGATCGTTGAGATAGAGTAAAGCGCTGCGAATTTGCGGCACCGTGCCCTGAAGCTGAAGATCAAACCAACCATCCTCCCGTGCATTTGCGCTTAGCAAAGCTGCCGAGATATTAACGGTCAACCCATGATCAGAAATCAGATGAGAAATAACGGGTTCCTGCTGATAGCGCTTAGGAATTCGGACTCGAATGCGAGTATCAGTTCGTCTGGTGTCGTTAGTCATGCGTCTGGTGTCCTCACTCTGCATCTTTAATTGCTGTTTTGCGTTCCAGGATTTCTTTTAGCACCAGCGTTACAACGGCGAGTAGAGCCAGCAGCACTGCTGCCGCATAAGCCGATTGGGTGTGGTATTGCTTATACGCTTCTTCGACAAACAGCGGTAGGGTTTGGGTTTTGCCGCGAATGCTGCCCGAAACGACGACGATCGCCCCAAATTCTCCCATTGCTCTAGCGTTGGTCAAAATTAAGCCATAGAGCAAGCCCCAGCGAATCGAGGGAAGTGTGACTCGCCAAAAAACTTGCCAATCGCTTGCCCCTAGCGTTTTAGCAGCTTCCTCCAGTTCTGGCCCCATTTCTTCTAAAACGGGCAAAACTTCACGGGCAACAAAGGGGAGCGTGACAAAAATGGTTGCCAGCAGCATTCCGGGAATGGCAAAGATAATTCTGATTCCGGCAGCGTCTAGCAAGGGTCCAAACCAGCCGTTGCGTCCGTACAGCAGCACGATCATCAGTCCGGCGACAACGGGGGAAATGGAGAAGGGCAGGTCAATGATGCTAATCAGCAAGGTGCGTCCGGGAAAGCGTTTGCGGGCTAGCGCCAGGGCTGCACAAATGCCGAAGATAGTGTTGAGGGGAACGCGATCGCCGCCATCAGCAGCGTCAACCTCAGCGCAGTGACAAACTCCCGCTGTCTGAGCGTGTTAATAAACCCCTCAATGCCGCCGTCAAACGCCTGCACAAATACATTCAGCGCTGGAATCAGCAGCACCAGCGCCAGATAAACCACGACGATTCCAATCAGGATAAGTTTTGTCCATTCTCCCTTTTTGGCTAGCTCTTGACTGCCCGTTTTGGGCGATGACTTGCGCAAGAGTGGATTGAAAACTTCAGATGTCATACCGTCGCCCCCATGCCTGCAATAGATTAATCGCCAGCAAAATCACCAGTGAAGCACCCAGCATGACAGAGCCAATCACCGTTGCGCCAGCGTAGTCATACTGCTCCAATCGCTGAAAGATCAGCACCGGAGCAATCAAATCTTGAAATGGAACGTTGGCCGCCACAATCACGACTGAGCCATATTCTCCCACCGCACGAGAAAAGCCCAGCGCCACCCCCGTCAAAATCGACGGCAACAGCGGCGGCAGCAGCACGCGCCAAAAGGTTTGAAACTGAGAAGCGCCCAAGCTCCAGGCGGCTTCCTCCAGTTCGGGTTCTAGTTCTCTGAGGACGGGCTGCACGGTGCGAACCACAAACGGCAGCGAGATAAACAGCATGGCAACTGCAACGCCCAGTCGCGTGAAAGATACTTTAATACCAAAGGGAGCCAGCAGCGAACCAATCCAGCCGCTATCGCTATAAATGGTTGCCAGGGTCAAACCTGCCACTGCGGTCGGCAGGGCAAACGGCAGGTCAATCGCAGCATCCAGGATGCGCCTGAACGGAAATTCGTAGCGCACCAAGACCCAAGCAATGATTACGCCAACGACACCGTTGATTGCGGCTGTTATGAGCGCTGTGACAAAGGTGACATCATAAGCAGAAAGGGCGATGGGGGAAGTGGCGATGCGCCAAATTTCAGAGGGGCTTAGGGTGCTGGCTTTTAGGAGGAGGGCGATCGCTGGCACAAACAGCATAATCGTCAGATACACCCAGGTAAACTGCCAGATAAACGGCAGTCGGGGAACTTGACGCAGTTTATTCGAGAAAGATGCATAGTTTGAAGATGAAGTCATTGTCTATTTGGTCATTGATTATTGATGCGATGTGCAACTGAAGGTGTGGAAACCTTGGGTTCCTGTGGAGCAGGCATCTTGCCTGCTTAGTTTGGATGGGCAAGATGCCCATCCCACAGGGGTCTTTGAAAAAGTTGCACATCACGTACCACTAGTGGTACTTGTGGGGTGGGTGTCTCACCCGCCCAGACAGGCAAGACATGCATCCCACAGAATGTACAGTTTATTTAATTTCCATTCCTAAGCCCCTGCTTGAAGCTGGTCAAAGATGGCACCGTCGTCAAAGAATTTTGCCTGAATTTCATCCCAACCGCCAAAGTCATCCACGGTGAAGAGGGTTTTGACTTCGGGGTAGTCGTTGGCAACTTCCGCTTTAACGGTTTCCTCAACCGGACGGAAGCCGACCTTAGCAAATTCGCGCTGCGCTGCGGGGGTAAACAAAAACTGCACAAATGCTTCTGCGGCTTCACGGGTGCTGTGCTTGTCTACATTAGTGTCAACAACGGCAATCGGGTTGTCAATTGAGATATTCACATCGGGGATGACGTAAGGCAACTCTTCACCGTTCAATCTTGCTAACAGCACTTCATTCTCATAGTTAATCAGCACATCTCCCTGACCTTGCTTGAAGAATACATCGGTCGCTTCCCGCGCATCTCTGGGGAGGACAGGAACTTTACCATAAACCTGAGTCACGTAATCTAAAGCGGCTGCGTCATCTCCACCTGTCTGAGTGATTGCCCCCCACAGCGCCAGAAAATTCCACCGTGCGCCACCTGATGTTTTGGGGTTAGCGGTCACGACAGCTACATCTTCTTTGGTCAGGTCTTGCCAACCCTGAACTGCTTTGGGGTTGCCCTCACGAGTTACCAGTGCCGCAACAGAGGTGTGAACAATGGAACCGTTGGGGGCTTCTTCTTCCCAGCCCGATTCGATCAAGCCAGCTTCCTCAATTTTTTGGGTGTCAAGGGCGAGGGCGAGGGCGACGATATCTGCCTCTAGCCCATCAATCACCGCACGAGTCTGGGAACCGGAGCCACCATAGCTCTGGTCAAAGATGACTTCCTGTCCATTATGCTCAGCCTGCCACTGCTCGTTAAACAGAGGAATGATTTGCTCGTAGGCGGCTTGGGTGACGGCATAGGAAACCAGGGTTAGCTCAATGGGGCGAGACGAATCACCCGAAGCGGAGCCGCCTTCGGTGGTTTCAGAGGGGCTGCAAGCGGCGATCGCCAAACTCAGCCCAATTCCCACTAAAAACAGGGAGATGGGTCGCTTGAGCAGACGCAGCGATCGCCCCAGCGTCAACGGGGATAGCCTATTCGCAACCCGACTCAACCTTCGTAAGCCAAAAAAATGACTGAAACGCTGCCACAGGTTCATGAGAAGATACTCCTATTAAACCCCGGTTAACAACTCGGAATACCGGATTTAGCATGAATAAGACTGTACCACAGATAAAATCTAAGTGAATCATAATTGAATTGAATTTCATGTTCGATGGGAAACCAAATTTGTCAGAATGAGGTGTCCCCCGTTGAGCAGCAAGGCATGGCAGCCAGAGCCAAGCAATCTTTGGAACCCGATTCTCTGCAACTGCTGATTCAGGGGAATTGCCTGTTTCGGGGAATGGATGTAGGCTGGCTAGCAACCTATGTGTCACCAGAGCAGATCATTCGAGAAAAGCTGTATTCCAGCCGTCCGGTGTATACGGCTTTTCGTCCAGGTGTTTCCCTGGAATTTTTGTATGCGGTTCTGGCGGGTGGCCCGATTGTCATTCGCAGTACGCCGCTCGATCGGGTGATTGCCCTGAGCTATCCGGGAAGCTGTTTTGGAATGCGAAATTTGGCGTTTGCCTATGGGAAGATTTCTCAGGCATTTCCCAGTTTGGTTGAGGCTTACAAAACGACCGACGTGTTGAAGATTCCGCTTGCGTCGGTGCAGGCGCTTTACCAGGAAAGTGAGGCGTTCCGCGATCGCTATCACCTCTTATTTGAGCTACGCGCTAAGTTTGAATACCATTTGCTCAATTGCAGCACTCACCCGCCTCAGGCAGTAGCGGCCTTGCTACGGGCGCTGATCTATCAGGAGCGATCGCTAGGCAACCAGCCTCAACCGGACGGCACGTTTGTATTTGACTTGCCGATTGACATCATTGCCCGCGCCAGTCAGCTTAACCACCGCACCGTCGAGCAGGTGCTAAAAGGAATGCGCCAGGTAAAGTTGATTGATACGGCAAAATCGACTGATCCCTCCAGCGATACGCTGCGAGTGCTTGATCCCGAAGGGCTAAAGGAAGTGTATGGGGCAACCCGCGATAAAGTATCCTGGTGGCCTCTGCGTTAAGCCCTCAATTCTCATCCTCATCCCAGTCCGAGCCATCCTCGTTCCCAGGCGGAGCCTGGGAACGAGTAACGAGTAGATAGAAGCAATGACAAACTCCGTTCGCTCACCCATTCCCGTAGCCCTGACGATCGCTGGCTCAGACAGCGGCGGTGGTGCAGGCATTCAGGCAGACCTTCGCACCTTTGCCTTTCATCGGGTGCATGGCACCAGTGCGATCACCTGCGTCACGGCGCAAAATACGCTGGGGGTGAGTCGAGTGGATGCCTTGCCTGCGGTGTCGGTGACGGCACAAGTGATAGCAGTGGTAGGAGATATTGGTGTGCAGGCGGTCAAGACAGGAATGCTGCTGAATCAGGAAATCATTGCGGCGGTGGCAAAGCAGGCAGCAGACATTTACTTGCCCAACCTGGTCGTCGATCCGGTGATGGTGTCGCGCACAGGGGCGCAGTTGATTGCGGATGAGGCGATCGCCATCCTCCAAAGCGATCTCGTTCCCCTGGCAACCGTCCTTACGCCCAACCGCTATGAGGCACAAATTCTCAGCGGCTTAGAAATCGCCACTTTAGCAGATATGCAGGCTGCTGCCCAAAAGATTTTTCAGCTTGGCGCAAAAGCAGTCTTAGTCAAAGGCGGCGGCATGGAAGGGGATCTGCGCGGGGTTGATGTTTTGTTTGATGGCGATCGCCTCACAACGCTCCACACCTCAACCGTTGACACCAATGATACACACGGGACGGGGTGTACTTTGTCAGCGGCGATCGCGGCTAACCTCGCCCTGGGTAAAGACCTGCATTCAGCCGTGCAGTCTGCAAAAGATTATGTCACAACCGCCCTAAAACATTCCTTGCGAATCGGCAAAGGACAAGGCCCAGTCGGGCATTTTTTCCCATTGCTGGTGGAATACAAATGAACCTGTGGAGTGGGTGTCTCACCCGCTCGGACGGGCAAGATGCCCATCCCACAGGGGGCATACCTCTGGGCAACGTCCTAGTTTTTCCAGCTTGACTCCCAGTCAGGGCAGGTTTCAGTTTCCCAACCGTAGGGATGCATGGCGCAAACTAGCACGTTACCGCCGTACATCTGCCCATGATAGTGACGACAGCCGACACAGGCGGGATGCTCATTTAGCATTGGCTCTAAGGTATGGTTGACGGGTTCTGCGGCTTCATTGATAGCAGTTTCTAACCCCATAAACGCCTGCAAGATGGACTCAATCCAGGGATCGATTTCTGCGTCAAGGGTGTCTAGTTCAGGGGCGATCGCACCTTCAAGCTGAGCCGCAATATCTTCAGAAAAATCTGCAAAAGCATCTAGCGCTTCAGTCATTTCTTTTGTGGCTTCCAGGAAAAACTGCTCCACCCCAACAGCGACCGTTTCGAGCATCTTCACCCAATCGTGCGACCAACCTTCCATAATTTCTCGAACCTGATCTGCAAACTAGATTCCTATCTTACTAACGTATCAGTATCGATACTGCTCACCCTGAAGCCTCCGTTGGGTGCAGCAGAGCGGAACCCAACCTACGCGACTGCTCACCCTAGAGCCTTTGTTGGGCTTCGCTTTGCTGCACCCAACCTACGCCACCTCATCCCTCATCCTTTCCTTAGTCTCGCTTTAGTCGCCGCAGTTCTTCCTGTAGCTTGGATACCTGGTCACGCAAGTCATCGACGGCTTCGGGTGGCGCTTCAGAGGGCGTTTCATCTTCAGAGAGAATTTCAATTCTACGAGGTTCACCCGGTCTAGTGTTGGTCGAGGGATTAGCTGGAGCCTGCTGTGCTCGATTCACCATTTCATCAACCAGCCGCTTTGCTTCTTCGGTGGTCATCTCGCCGCGTGCTACCATTTCGTCGGCAATTTTTTGGGCTTGCGATCGCAACTCAGTCAGCGTCATGCCTGCCTTCTCGCCTGCATAGGAGGCAATCCCAACGCCTAAGTAAAATGCCTTTTGGACTAGATCTCCAAAACCAGCCATCGCTACAGCGACTCCTTAAGAATTAAAGGAAATGATCAAAAGAGATGCTTCTAGGATAGGAGTAAATTCGCCAAACTGCCTACCCAGCTTTACAAATGTCTCTCAAACGCTATCGACGTGATTCTCAAAACACTCTCAAACAAAAGTGACCCGGAGACCACGCCTATCACAAGCATCCCGTATTGCTGCTACCTTCCGGTCCTGACAAAGTTTGGGCGTTGTGATCGCATGGGTCCAGGTCAGCTTTAGCATAACACGTTCAAGGCGAAGGCGAGTCCGGTTCGTGAGATTTCAGTCTGCTGAGTCTTCTGACAGAACGGTGAACCTCCCTAAATGGCTACATTGGAATGGCTACGCAATCTGTCGAACGACTTCTAAAAATTCACAGAGAACAGGAGACTGGTTTTGTTTGTGCCAAGCTGCGGCAATTTCGATTTGGGGAGTTGTTTCGGCGATCGCCCGATACACCACGCCAGCACTATGTCGAGTTTGGGCACCGGACGCAACAAGGGAAACGCCTGCGCCTGCTTCTACAAAACTGACGACTACTTCGGGTGGAGTTGCTTCTTGAGCAATCTTGGGCTGGAATCCTGCTTGTTGACACAGCCGCATGATCTGGTGATAAAGATCAGGTTTTACCTGCTCTGGACACAACACAAACGGCTCATTTGCCAGAAAGTGTAGCGGAATTTCGGGCAACGCCGCGAGGGAGTGATTCTGTGGCAATACGGCAACTAGTTGCTCTGTTAAAACAGTTTCAAAGCAGAGGTCAGGATGATCAATCGGAAGATGGATGAAGCCAACATCAAGGTCTCCAGTGGCGATCGCCTGCACCTGTGCCGCAGTCATCGCTTCGGTCAGTGAAATGTTAACCGTTGGCGCAATCTCACGAAACGTTTGAATCACATTAGCAAGCAAACGATTAAACACACAGATAGAAAACCCGATCGTTAGTTTGTTTTGCTTTGCTTCACCTGCTTGTCTGGCAGCTTGGGCAGCGCGATCAGCCTGAGCTAAGGTTAATCGCGCTTCGTCTAAAAAGGCTCGTCCTGCTGCCGTTAGCGATACACCCTGGCGATTGCGCTGAAACAACTCCACGCCCAACTCATCTTCAAGCTGTCGAATTTGACGGCTCAATGGCGGTTGCTCCATAAATAGCCGCTCAGCCGCTCGACGAAAGTTTAGTTCTTCTGCAACTGCAACAAAGTACTTGAGGTGTCGGAGTTCCATAGCTGCTGATACTGTTTGAGTATCAGTGTAGCTGAAAACAGGTCTTGGACAAGCTGTGATAATGCCCCCATGATGAGAGTAACAGCGTGAAGAGTAATCATGAAAACCATTCAACTTCAAGACGGTTTTGGTATCGATCGCCTGCAACTCATCGAACAAGCTACACCTGTTTCTGAAGCAACTAAAGTATTGGTCAGACTGGAAGCCGTATCCCTCAACTATGTGGATTTATTGGTGGTGAGAGGACAGTTGAATCCTAACCTGCCGCTGCCTTATGTTCCTGTCGCAGATGGGGCGGGTGTGGTCGAGCAAGTGGGAGACGGAGTGACAGCGTTTCAGGTAGGCGATCGCGTCGTCACCACTTTTATTCCTGACTGGCTCAGTGACAAACCTACTTCTGAAACCACTTCCTATGAGACGCGGCAAGGATTAGGCATTGTTTCAGGACAGTTGAGCGAATACAAACTGTTTCAGGTCAATCAACTCACTCACTATTCCACTCACCTTTCTGCGGCTGAGGCTTCAACCTTACCGATCGCTGGCTTAACCGCCTGGAATGCCTTACAGTATGCCGCCCTTCAGCCAGGAGAGACAGTCTTGCTGTATGGCACAGGCGGAGTTTCTATCTTTGCGTTGCAATTTGCCAAAACTTTAGGCGCAACCGTAATTATCACTTCCAGCAGTGATGAGAAACTGAAACGGTCACAGCAGCTAGGTGCTGATGTTTTGATCAACTACAAATCTACACCAGAATGGGAAACTGTTGTTCATCAAGCTACAGCAGGTCGAGGTGCAGATGTAGTGCTGGAAACGGTTGGTGGGCAGAATTTGCAGCGATCGCTCAACGCCCTTCGCATGGGTGGCTATATCTCGGTGGTTGGTTTATTGGACGGCTTTGAGGCAACGATTAATACACTCACTTTGCTGCATCAACAGGCAACCATTCGTGGAATGGAAGTGGGCAGCACGGCAGATTTTGAGGCAATGAATGGGGCGATCGCTACTCACCAGATTCATCCTGTAATTGATAAAACCTTTGCGCTAGATCAAGCTCAACAAGCCTTTGAATATCTGGAGCAAGGATTACATTTCGGCAAAATTGTAATCACTTTGTGAAAGGAAATTACGGCATGAGCAAAGTTGTGAAGTTCTATGAGCCTGGTTTGGCAGATGTTTTGCAGCTTGAGAATGAAGATATTCTGCCCCCAAAAGAAGGAGAAGCCCGCATTGTGATTAGGGCAATTGGTTTGAATCGATTTGAGATCATGTTCCGTGAGGATAATTACGCGGTTTCACCAGAGTTTCCTTCTCGTCTGGGTGGAGAAGCAGTTGGTATTGTTGAAGAACTTGGGCCTAATATCAATACATTTCAAGTTGGCGATCGCGTGACTGTACTTGCAACACTACCGATGAGCAAAAGTGGTGTTTATGCGGAGCGAGCGAACGTACCTGTTACATCGCTTGTGAAGTCCACCGCTCACTCTACTGATGTCGATGAAGCAGCCCTGTGGCTTTCCTACCTGACTGCTTACGGGCCGTTTATTGAATACGAAGACATTCAGCCAGGTCAGTCAGCTTTAATTACTGCTGCTAGTTCTTCTGTGGGATTAGCTGCTATTCAAGTGGTGAAAGATCGGAGGGGTGTGGCGATCGCCACCACTCGCACTTCTGCTAAACGTCAAGCACTTCTCAATGCAGGTGCCGATTTAGTCATCGCTACTGAAGAAGAGGATTTGCTTACACGAGTGCAGGAAATAACAAAAGGAAATGGTGTTGACATTGCTTTCGATGCCGTTGGCGGAAAACTTTTGCCAGCCATTGTCCAGGCGACTGCGGCGGGCGGAAAAATCTACGAATACGGCTTTCTGGATGCAGGAGGTGTTTTCGGTAGCAAAGTCGATTTGCCGTTGATGTTGCTATTTTCCAAAATGCTGGGCTTCTATTCCGTATTCGAGATCCTGCTTAATCCTGCACGTATGAGTCGAGCAGAAGCTTGGCTACGAGATGCGGTAGAACGTGGAGCAATCAAGCCTCAAATTGATAAAACATTTCACTTGGATGAGATTGTTGCAGCACATCGATATATGGAGTCCAATCAGCAGTTTGGGAAAATAGTAGTCTTACCCTAAACTCACTTTGTTGTAGGTATCACGGAATATAAGCTTTAACTAAAGCGTTAAAGGGCGCATCCCAGTTTTGCAAGTTTGCCCTCATCCCCCAACCCCTTCTCCCTTTTGGGAGAAGGGGAGAAGGGGGTTGGAAGTCCCTCTCCCAGTCCGGGAGAGGGATTTAGGGTGAGGGGTTACAAAAGTGGGATGCACACAGCGTTAAATCTGTGCCTACAGAAAT